>JBJTQP010000183.1:0-9820 GCA_046075685.1 Planctomycetaceae bacterium
CGACAAGGCGATCGACGTGATCGACGAGGCCGGCGCCCGCGTCCGCCTCAAGGCGATGACGAAGCCGCCAGACCTCAAGGAGATCGACGAGGAGGTCGAGCGGCTCAACAAGGAGAAGGAGGAGGCGGTCGCCAACCAGGACTTCGAGAAGGCGGCCGCGCTCCGCGACCAGGCCGACAAGCTCAAGAAGAAGAAGCAGTCGATGACCCGCGACTGGCGGGACAAGAGCCGCGAGGCCGATGGCGTGGTCGACGAGGAGGTGGTGGCCGAGGTCGTCTCGAAGATGACCGGCATCCCGCTCACCCGGATGAGCACCGAGGATCAGGCCCGGCTGATGGGCATGGAAGGCGAGCTCCACAAGAAGGTCATCGGCCAGGAGGCCGCGATCAAGAGCGTGTCGAAGGCGGTCCGCCGCAGCCGCTCCGGGCTCAAGGACCCGAAGCGGCCGATCGGATCGTTCGTGTTCGCCGGGCCGACGGGCGTGGGCAAGACGCTGCTCGCCAAGGCCCTCGCGCAGTTCATGTTCGGCGACGCCGAGGCGCTCATCCAGATCGACATGAGCGAATACATGGAGAAGCACAACGTCAGCCGCCTGATCGGCGCGCCGCCGGGCTACGTGGGCTTCGAGGAGGGTGGGCAGCTCACGGAGAAGATCCGACGCCGCCCCTACGCCGTGGTGCTGCTCGACGAGATCGAGAAGGCCCACCCCGACGTGTTCAACATGCTCCTCCAGGTGATGGAGGAGGGCCGGCTCACCGACTCGTTCGGCCGCAACGTCGACTTCCGCAACACGATCATCATCATGACGACCAACGCGGGGGCCGAGGCGATCAAGAACGAGTCGGCCTTCGGCTTCCAGAAGCCGGACGACGACGCCAGTTACGAGGGCATGAAGACCCGCGTCAACGAGCGGATCGAGAAGGTCTTCCGCCCGGAGTTCCTCAACCGCCTCGACGACGTGATCGTGTTCCACCACCTCACGGTCGACGACCTCAAGCAGGTGATCGACATCGAGCTGGCCAAGGTTCGCGAGCGGCTGGACGAGCGGGGCCTGAAGCTGGAACTCACCGACGAGGCCAAGCAGTTCCTGATCAAGAAGGGCTCCGACACCGACTTCGGCGCCCGGCCGCTGCGTCGGGCCCTCGAGAACTTCATCGAGGATCCGGTGAGCGAGGAACTGCTCAAGGGCGAGTTCGAGGGCAAGGACACCATCCAGGTGGACTGCATCGAGGTGGCCGGCAAGAAGCAGCTCTCGTTCAAGGGCCTGGTGACCGCCGAGCCGGTCGCCGTGGCTCCCGCCGAGGGCGACGCCGCATCCTGATCGAAGCGGCATGCCGAGCGATTGAGCCGCCGGTCGCCGCGGGGTAGGGTGTCTTCATGAACGGGACGGGTACGCTCCCGTGGACCGCATCGAGGATCTCCGTGTCCGCACCCCGAGGTCATCGCTCAGCCACTCGGCAGCGGCACCGCCGGCACCGGGGCCTTGCCGTCGAGCATCTTGAAGCGCGTCGGTTGCTGGCTGCAGATGTGCCGACTTCGCCCGGCGCGGCGCTCCTGCTCCTCCACCGTGAGGCCTTGGCGACGGCCTCCGTGCTCCGCGAGGAGGGGGCCGTGCCGCCCCGTCTTCTCGCGCCGCTGACGGTCGCCCCCCCGGGTGCCGCCCTCGGCACGCAGCCCTGCATCGGCGACTACAGCGGCGACGGCCTCGATGACCTGGCCTGGCGGTCAGCCGACGGCCGGGTCTGGGTGTCGGTGGCCGGCGCGTCGCCCGGCTGGTCGGCACCGCAGCGCTGGGGAAGGCTCCCGCCCGGCACCGCGTGGGACTCCGTGCGGAGCGGCGACTTCAATGCCGACGGCCGCACGGATCTCGTGATCCGCAATCCGACGACTGGAAACTGGCGGCTGCTCGCCTCCACCAGTTCGTCGTTCGCTCCCTCCGTGATCGCCGGCGCATGGCCGACGAGCGTGCCATGGACCGACGTCGTGCAGGGTGACTTTGACGGCGACGGCGGCGGCGATCTCGCCGGCCGCGATCCGACGAGCGGCATCTGGGTGGTCTCCCGCGGCACCCCCTCAGGGTTTGATACCCGGCCGTGGGTCACGGCGGCGGCAACCGCGACGTGGCAGCACGTGCGGGCGGCCGACTTCGACGGCGACGGCCGCACCGACATCGTGGGCCGAAACCCATTCACCGGAAACTGGCGGATGCTCGCCGGCGACGGCAGCGGATTTCGCCGCAGCGAGGTCCGCACCACCTGGCCTGCGGTGACGATGTGGACCGACGTCATGGTGGGTGACTTCGACGGCGACGGCTGCGCCGATCTCGCCGGCCGCGACCCGGCATCGCAGCTCTGGACCGTATCACGTGGAGCCGTGGGCACATTCACCACGGCCGTCTTCGGGGGCCTGGCCGCCCAGTCGCCCTGGCAGTCGTTCGTGGCCACCGATTTCGACGGCGACGGCCGCACCGACATCGCCGCCCGCAACGCCGCCACGGGCAACTGGCGGATGCTTCCGAGCACCGGCACGGCCTTCGGCCGTAGCGTGGTGATCGGCACGACGCCCGGGGCGAAGACCCCGCTCGGGGTGCGGCCGCTGCGGCTCGCCGCCGAGCGGACGGCCACCGGCTTCGAAGCGGCCACGCCCGGGCGGCTGGCCGACCTGAGTCCGGCGCTGCCGCTCACGTTCTTGGACCCACCACCGGCCGGGGGCTACTCGTCCGCCCCGCGGGATTTTACACGGGCGGGCGCGAGGCTCTTCTTTGTCGCCGAGCCGCAGCGGCTGTCGACGTCGACCCCGCTCAACGGCGGCACGCCCACCGTGATTGGATCCTCGCTCGGTCGTGAGCTCTGCGTGACCGACGGCACGCCGGCGGGCACGCGGCTCGTCCGCGACATCAATCCCTTCGGCTCGGCGAACATCTCGTCGCTGACCGCGGTCGGCGATCGGGTGTTCTTCGTGGCGGCGGACGGAACCGCCGGCTACCAGATCTGGACGAGCGACGGCACCGAGGCGGGTACCTTCCCGATCATGGATCGTCGCTTCGAGGAAGCGTCACGGCCCTCCTCGCTCACGGCCGTGGGCTCGACGCTCTTCTTCGTGGCAGCCGACCCGCTCGACGCCAGTGAGGAGCTCTGGACGAGCGACGGCACACGGGCGGGAACCACGTTCGTGAAGGACGTCTGGCCCGAGTCGTGGCGATCGGCCGTGGGCAACCTCGTGAACGCCGACGGCACGCTCATGTTCACGGCCTACGACCCGACGGTGGCCGATGGTCTGGTGTCCACGATCTGGCAGAGCGATGGCACCGCCGCGGGCACCGTGCGGATGGCGCGGTTCCCTGCCGGCACCGACATGGTGTCGAAACTCGTTCCCGCAGGAGGTAGGCTGTTCGCTGTGACGTATGGGTCAGAGGTGGGTACGGAACTCTGGGCTCTCGACGCCGGTGCCACCGAGGCTCGGCTCGTCCGCGACATCCGTCCTGGCGTGCAGGGCTCGTCGATCACCTCCCTCACGTCGCTCGGCGGGGGCGTGGTTTTCTCGGCCGACGACGGCATCACGGGGCCGGAACTCTGGTGGTCCGACGGCACGGAGGCGGGCACACGACTCGTGCTCGACATCCAGCCGCGGGCGTACGACCAGCAGACGTGGACGCCGCCCGTGGCGACGTCGCGGGCCACGACGCGTACGATTGTCCTGCCGCCCTCCCAACCCTGGGTCACGGCCGGCTCGCAGCCGGGAGACTTCACGGTCTTCAACGGTCGCGTGGTGTTCACGGCCTTTGATGAAACGCACGGCCGGCAGGTCTGGTCGAGCGACGGAACCGCCGCGGGTACGTGGCGACTCAGCGAGGCGGCACCGATGCCGGCGTGGTGGCGGCAGACCACGCATGCTGCGGTCGTCGGTCGGCAGCTGTGCTTCAGCCTCGTCAGCCTCCCGACCAGCCAGTGGCCCGCCTGGCCCCCCGTCGCACCCGCGGCATCCCCGGTTCTTGGCCTGTGGCGAACCGACGGATCAGCGAACGCAGCCACACTCGTGGAGGCCGCGGCCGTGATGGCCAGCGACATCCGCTGGACGGGCTTGACGGGGCAGCAGTACGTCTCCGTCGCCACGGGCGTTCTGGCGTCTTTGGGCTCGAGCCTGATCTTCAGCGGCAGCGACGCCGGCCTCAACAACGAGCCCTGGATCCTCAAGCCCGGCGACCGCACGAGCACGGCCGCGACCATGATGACGTGATGCCCGCAGGCGGTCGGCTTGCCCAGACCGCCCGCTTCGCCCCGGTCGCCGCACTGTCGCTCATGCTTCCCAACCGGCACAGCCGATACAACCCGCAGGGTTCGTCGCGCGCCCGTTGCATGGAAAGCCCATGGCCACCGCCTCGCCATCAATCGCTCCCCGCCCGAACGGCGGCGTGCCCGGCTGGTTTGCCGACCAGGTGGCCAACCTCGGAGCCGCCGCCATGGGCTGGGTGGCGGGCATCGGCGACGTGGTGTTGTTCACGCTCAAGACGCTCGGCTGGCTGTTCGCCCGCCGCCAGCGGCGGGACGTGATCATTCCCAACTTCTATCGGATCGGGGTGATGTCGCTGCCGGTGGTGGCCCTCACGGGCCTGTTCATCGGCATGGTGCTGGCCGTGCAGAGCTACGCCCAGTTCAAGGCCCTCGGTCTCCAGACGCGGCTCGGCTCGGTGATCAACCTCTCGCTGGTCCGAGAACTCGGCCCCGTGCTCGCCGCCACGATGCTCGCCGGCCGGGTGGGCAGCGCCATGGCCGCGGAACTGGGCACCATGCGGGTCACGGAGCAGATCGACGCCCTGGAGAGCATGGGCGCCAACCCCATCTACTACCTGGTCGTGCCGCGGTTTCTCGGCTGCCTCGTGCTGATCCCGTCGCTCACGGTGATGGCTGATTTCATGGGCGTGCTGGGGGGCTATTTCTACTCCCACGTGCTGCTCGGGATCGACTACCACCACTACTGGGCCAACTCCCGCGAGTACGTCGATGCCTTCGACTTCCTGCTCGGGATCTTCAAGAGCCTGTTCTTCGGGGCCGCGATCGCCCTCGTCAGCTGCCACCACGGCTTCCACTGCGAGCCGGGAGCGGAGGGCGTGGGCCGTGCCGCCACCAACGCCTTCGTCCACTCCTTCGTGCTGATCCTGATCCTCGACCTGTTCCTGGGGATCTGGCTCAACAACGTCCACGACTTCTTCCGCCCCGAGGGGCCCCGCCGCCTCCTCTGACGCCATGCCCGCAGCAGCCCCGGCCCTTCCCCGCCGTCGCGATGACGCCGCCGGCCCGATCCTGCGGGTGGCGGAACTCGGCGTCAGGTTCGGCACCCAGGAGGTGCTGCGCGGGATCTCGATCGATCTCGAGCCCGGCCAGACGCTCGTGATCCTCGGCGAGAGCGGGTGCGGCAAGACGGTGCTCCTCAAGACCATGATCGGCCTGATCCCGCCCACGGCCGGCGACGTGCTCTTCGAGGGGACGTCGCTGGCCGGTCTCGGCGACCGGGCCCTGGCCCATCTTCGCACCCGCTACGGATTCGTCTTCCAGGGGGCTGCGCTGTTCGACAGCCTCTCCGTCCTCGAGAACGTGGCCTTTCCGCTGCGCGAGCACACGCGGCTCCCCGAGGCGGAGGTCCGGCGGATCGTGGAGTCGCTGATCGACGAGGTGGGCCTGCCACGCACGGTGCTCGCCAAGAAGCCGGTCCAGCTCTCGGGCGGCATGCGGAAGCGGGCGGGCCTCGCCCGGGCGCTGGCCCTCGATCCGCAGCTCGTCCTCTACGACGAGCCGACGACCGGGCTCGACCCGATCATGACCGACGTGATCAACGAGCTGATCCTGCGCATCCGCCGGCGGCCGGAGGTGACGAGCGTGGTGGTGACGCACGACATGAACACCGCCCGCAAGGTGGCCGACCGGGTGATCATGCTCTATCCGGCCTTCCGGCTCCGGCCCGGGGAGCCGCAGGTCGTGTTCGATGGCACGCCCGCCGAGCTCGACCGCTCGCGCGATCCGCGGATCAGGCAGTTCGTGGAAGGCCGCGCCGGCGGTCGGCTGATGGAACTCCGCGAGGAGCAGGCCCGCGGCCGCACCGCCGCAGACGGCGGCGCGGAGCCCGCCGACGACCGCCCGGAGGATGACGCATGAACGATCGCGTGATGCAGTTCCGGGTGGGCGTGGTGGTTCTCGCCACCGCCATCATCACCGGCATCCTGATCGTGCTGTTCGGCGACCTGCCGTCGCTCGTGCAGGCCACCTATCCGCTGAAGATGAGCTTCGCCGACGCCCGCGGCGTGGCCGATGGCACCCCGGTCCGGAAGAACGGCATCCTGGTCGGCCGCGTGAAGAGCGTGGAGCTCGACGAAAAGGGGGGCGTGAGCGTGGTGGCCGAGATCGACTCCTACGTCCCCATCTACCACGACGAGCAGCCCCGCATCGCCACGACCCTGCTCGGCGACGCCGAGATCCAGCTCGTGCCGGGCACGATCCGGCCTCCCCGGCAGCGGGTCGCCAAGGATGAGATTCTCGTCGGCGCGGTCTCCCGCGATCCGTTCGAGGTCTTCGCCACCCTCGAGCCCAAGCTCGGCGGGGCGATGCAGTCGCTCGCCGAGGCGAGCGAGTCGGTCA
Organism: Planctomycetaceae bacterium; assembly: GCA_046075685.1. Classification (GTDB taxonomy): domain Bacteria; phylum Planctomycetota; class Planctomycetia; order Pirellulales; family UBA1268; genus QWPN01. The sequence continues at coordinate 6,630 of JBJTQP010000183.1, forward strand.
AGCGGCTCTCCGACAACCTGGATCGGATGCTCCTCGGCGACGACGACAAGTTCAGCAAGATGGTGCAGAAGACCGAGGCGGCGCTCGACGCCTTCAGCCTGGCGATGGCCAACATCAACGACGTGATGGGCGATCCACAGGCCCGGGCGAGCCTGAAGCAGACGCTCAACTCCCTGCCCGACGTGATCGCCGACCTGCGAACCACGGTGCAGGGCATCGGCGAGACCGTCGACACGGCCGATCGCAACCTCCGCAACCTCGAGGGGCTCACCAAGCCGCTCGGCGAGCGGGGCGAGGGGATGGTGGCGTCGATCGACAGGACGATCGGCAGGCTCGACGAGACGCTCCAGCAGGCGGCAGCCTTCACGCGGGCCCTCAACGAGTCGCAGGGCACGCTTGGCAAACTGGTCCGCGATCCCCAGGTCTACAACGACCTCGCCCAGGCCGCCGCCAACGTCAACCGGCTGACGAGGGAACTCCGGCCGATCGTCGACGACGTGCGGGTGTTCACCGACAAGATCGCCCGCCACCCCGAGCAACTCGGCGTGAAGGGCGCTCTCGATCGTCGGGCCGGGCTGAAGTGAGCCGTCGGCACCTGGCGGCTCACCGCGGACCGCCGGCCTCCGGGACGACGACGGATGCACCCGCCGCCGCATTGGCGGGCAGGGTCGCGGGCCTGCCGACGAGATCCTCGTAGGAGGCCTCCTTCAGGCGGGCCCCATACCGCTGCGTGAGCCACGAGACCGTCTGCTCGATGGTGTCGGCCTGCAGGAGGACGAGGTCACCGGACACGGCGGCATCGAGCACCGTCGCGGCACTCGTCGCCCAATCACCGCCCGCCTCCACCTGCACCGTTCTGCCCGCCGCAGCCCCCGCACGAATCCCGTCGGAGATCAGCCGGGTGATCTCACCGGGCTCGCGGCCGCGGATGTAGGCATCCTCGTAGATCACGACGCGGTCGAAGGTCGCCGCGAGGAGCCGTCCCTGGGCCACGAGATCCTCGTCCCGGCGGTCACCGGCCGCCGAGTAGACGGCCGTCCGGCGACGCTGCGGAAACTTTGCCAGCGTGCCGCAGATCCGCTCCAGCGACGGCACGTTGTGGCCGTAATCGACCACGATCGAAGCCCCCTCGAGATCGAGCATGTTGAACCGTCCGGGCGATCCGGACGAACCGCTCGAGAAGCTCTCCAGGCCCAGGCGGACCAGTTCGAGCGGCACACCGAGCCGCCAGGCCGCTGCGGCGCTCGCCAGCACGTTCTCCACCTGGAAATCCACGAGCCCGCGGTGCACGATCGGCACGCGATCGAGGTGCGCCAGCCGCGTCTCGCGGGGGCCGTCACAGAGCACGATCCAGCCGTCCCGGACCGTGGCCGCCAGGCCGCCCTGGGCGAGATGCTCGACGATCACAGGATTCGCCGGGTTGGAATCGAAGTAGACCACCTGGCCCTTGCACCACTTCTTCATGGCCACGACCAGCGGGTCGGCGGCGTTGAGCACGGCCGCCCCGCTCGGCCGGACGGCCGCCACGATCGCCCCCTTGACCCACGCGATCTGCTCGGGCGTGTCGATCTCCGCGATGCCGAGGTGGTCGCCCGCGGCGATGTTGGTGACCACCGCCACGTCGCAGCAGTCGAAGCCGCACCCCTCGCGGAGGATGCCGCCGCGGGCCGCCTCGAAGACCGCCGTGGTCACCGTCGGGTTGGCGAGCACGCGACGGGCGCTCCGCGGGCCGCTGCAGTCGCCGGCGTCGATCTGCCGGTCGCCGACCCACACCCCCTCGGTGCACGTCATGCCCACCGTCGCGCCGCCCGACTTGGCGAGATGCGACACCAGCCGCACGACGGTCGTCTTGCCGTTGGTGCCGGTCACGGCAGCCGTCGGAATCCGGCCGTCGTCCCCGGGGCTGAACAGCGAGTCGACGATCGCGGCCCCGACGTTGCGGGGCGCACCGACCGTCGGCTCGAGATGCATCCGCAATCCGGGCGCCGCGTTGACCTCGATCACCACGCCCCGCTGCGCTTCGAGCGACCGCGTGACGTCGTCCATCACCATGTCGATGCCCGCCACGTCGAGGCCCACGATCCGGGCCGCCTCGATGGCCCGGGCGGCCACGTCCGGATGGACGACGTCGGTCACGTCCTCGGCGGAGCCGCCGGTGCTGAGATTCGCGTTTCTCCGCAGCAGCACGGTTCGTCCGGCTTCCGGTACGCTGTGGTCCGTGAGCCCCTGCTCGCGGAGCACGGCCACGGCCACTTCGTCGATCACCATCGGACTCAGCGACGTGGCGTGATCGCCGCTCCGACGCGGGTCTTCATTGACGCGGTCCACGAGCTGCCGCACGGTCGAGACACCGTCGCCGGTGACGGCGGGCGGATGCCGACGGGCTGCGGCCACCATCCGGCCGCCGACGACCAACACGCGATAGTCGCCCCCGGTGACGAACCGCTCCACCACCACGGAGGCGTCAATTTCGTTGGCGAGGATCCACGCCTTCTCGACTTCCTCGCGGGTGACGAGATTCACCGAAACCCCGCGCCCCTGGTTGCCATACCGCGGCTTGACTACGACGGGCGCGGCGATCTCCTCGGCCACGGCCCAGGCGTCCGCCGCGTTGGACACGGGCCGGCCCTCGGGCACTGGCACGCCGGATTCGGCCAGCAGCGTGCGGGTGAGCTCCTTGTCCTGGGCGATCGTCTCCGCGACCGCACCGGTGCGATCCGTCTCGGCGGCACAGATCCTCCGCTGCCGGGCCGCCTGGCCGAGCCGCACGAGCGAACCCTCGGTGAGCCGCTGCGCCGGGATGCCCCGGGCGATGGCCGCCTCGACGATCGACCGGGTGCTCGGGCCGAGTTGCACGTCGAGCAGCACCTGCCGCAGCCGCTTCACCTCCGCCGTGACGTCGAACGCGGCGCCCTCGATGGCGGCCAGCACGAGCCGATGGGCGGCATGCAGGCACTCGATCGCGAACTTCTCCTCCTTGTATTCGATCACCACCTTGTACACGCCGCGGGTCTGGGCCTCGTGGGCCCGCCCGTATCCGACCGGCGTGCCGGCGAGTGTCTGCAACTCGAGGGTGACGTGCTCGAGCACGTGGCCCATCCACGTCCCGGTCCGCAGCCGCTCGAAGAAGCCGCCGCGTTCGCCGATCGAGCAGCGGTGCTCGATCATCGTCGGCAGCCAGCCCATGATCC
>JBJTQP010000184.1:0-2774 GCA_046075685.1 Planctomycetaceae bacterium
GCGATGCGACGCAGCTGGTCGTTCGTGTGGTGCGTTGCGCTGGCGTGCTTCGTCCAGATGCTGGACGGTGCATTCGGAGCACCGGGGGGGTTCACGCCGGGCAGCGTGGTCGTGTCGCAGTATGGCGATGGCGTGACCACGTCCGGCAACGTGCCGATCACGCTCCGCGAGTTCACCACCAGCGGCGCGGCGACGGGCTGGCAGGTGGCGTTGCCGACCGCCACGTCGGGTTCGAACCGCCCGATCGTGGGCTCGATATCCAGCACCGGCATCGGGTTTCTGAAGCAATCGGCCGACAGCCGCTTTCTGTCGATGATCGGCTCCGGCACCGCCGCGTCGACGCTGACGATCGCGAGAGTCGATGCATCTGGTGAGGTGAACACGACCACCTCGTTCAGCATCGCCGGCGGCGGTGGCCCGACGCCTCGGTCGGCCATCACGACCAACGGCACGGACATCTGGTGGAGCGCGTCGGCCGGTTCCGACAACTTTGCCGGCACGAGGTATCTGACCCTTGGCGGCACGACCACCGGCGTGGCCGTCGGAAACGCCAACGCCTCGGGCAAGCCGAACTCCTCCGGGCTTTATCCGGCACCGCTCAATATGCGGGTGATCGGGATCTTCAATGATCAGCTGTATGGGTCGGCGTACACGCCGATGGCGCCTGCGGGCACGGTCCCGTACAGTTTTCGAGGTGTCTTTTCGATCGGCACGGGAGTGCCGAAGACGGGGCCTCAGTACGGCACGATGCTGGCCTCGCAGTCGGGCACCAACCTCGGCATCATGGATTCCCCATGGGACTTCTACGTTGCGGACCAGTCGACGCTCTACGTGGCGGACGATGACACCGCTGCGCCGGCGTCAGGCGGGCTGCAGAAATGGCTGTTCAGCAGCGGCTCATGGGTGAAGGTGTGGACGGCCGTGCCGTCCGGCGCCACCGGCATGCGGGGCCTGACGGGGGTCGTCACGGGGAGCAGTGTGCAGCTCTTCGGCATCACGGCGATGGCGACAGGGACGGCGGCCAACGAACTCGTCGCCCTCTCCGACACCCTCTCCGGCACGGTCGCGCCCTCGTTCACCACGCTGGCGACGGCGCCCGCCAACTACGTGTTTCGCGGCGTGGCCCTCGCCCCGGTGCCGGAGCCGTCGTCACTGGCGATCGGTGTCGCCGGCGCGGCGGGGATCGGCATGATCCTCCGCCGCCGCCGCGAAGAGTAGTCGGCCGCGCGGGCCGGACCTCGCCTCCTCACCGGCCCTGCGGTGCGGGATGGAGCCCCGGGATCTCCGGGGGCCGCACCCGCCGCTTGGGCTCCTCGAGGCTCGTGAGAAACGCCGTCAGGTCGGCGAGATCCTGCTTGTTGAGCCCCAGCGGCTTGAGCAGTGGCGACTTCACCGGAAACCGCGGGTCGTCGGCCTGGCTCTCCTTCCGCTGCGGCGTCGGCATGCCCGCGTTGTAGAGGGTGAGGGCCACCTGCAGTTCGAAGAGCCCGTTGTGCATCAGCGGCAGGGTGGCGGTGGCGTCGCGGAGGCTCGGTGTGCGGAACTTGCCCGTGTCGGCCGGGCCGTTGGTCACCCGGCCCCGGCCGATGTCCTCGAACGGCCGCCCGTAGTTGGAGAGGCCGATGTCGTGAAAGCCGCCGTCGGAGAAGGCGGGGCCGTGGTGGCAGTTGATGCACCGGGCCTCGCGGCGGAAGAGATCCATGCCGAGCAGCGCCTCGTCGGTGAGCGCCGCGGGGTTGCCCCGCAGGAAACTGTCGAACCGCGAGGAGCCGCCCACCACCGTCCGTTCGAAGCAGGCAAGTGCCTCGGCGGCCTTCTCGATGGAGGTCGGCTCGGCGCCGAAGGCGTCGTGCCACAACGCCTTGTAGCCCGGCTCCCCCGCGAGCAGGGCCATCACGAGGTCGGGGCCCGACCGCATCTCGTCGGGATTGAGGAGCACCTGCCGGGCCTGGTCTTCGAGCGAATCGGCGCGGCCGTCCCAGAACAGCCGCTTCTGGAACACCGTGTTGCGGACGCTCGGCGCGTTGCGGGCGAGCTGCTTCCGCGAGTGGCCAAAGCTCGTGGTGCGGCCGTCGGCCCAGCCGAGATCGGGATCGTGGCATGACGCGCACGCGAGCTGGCCGCTGCCGGAAAGGCGGGGGTCGAAGAACAGCGTGCGTCCGAGCTGCTCCTTCGCCTCGGTGTGCGGGTTGTCGGCCGGGTGGGTCGCCTCGGGAAGCAGCCCGATCTCCCGCCATTCCACGCCCGGGTCGACGTGGGGTGCCGGCCATGTGGCCGGGTCGCCGGAATACACGCGGCGGAGTTCCGCGGCGAGGGCCTGCCGCTCCTCGGCCGTCCGCTCAGGCCGGGGCGGGAGCCGTGGTGCGGCGAGCGGCTCAGAAGTCAGCCCATTCGGTGAAAAACCGAGGCCCGTCAGCAGGCACGCCAGCACCGTGAAGCGGGCCAGGCGGCACTGGGTCACCATGGCTTGGGTCTCCTGAAATCGGGGCTGCCGGAGCACGGGCGGTCGCATACTCAGGCGACAAGATGCCGACGAGGGACGACCATATCTTAGCGATGCTGGGTATCGTGTCCTTGGCGAATCTGTTTGGGGGGCGGGATCATGCATTTGCTGCGAGCGAGATCGTCGACGTCGGGGCATCGCAGGGCTTTGCCATGGTGTGCCGCGTGCATGCTCATCGTGAGCGTGGTTCTGCCCAAGGTTACCCACGCCCAAACCTGGCAGCCGACGTCCGGCACGGTGGCATGGACCACCGGCACGGCGTGGAACGGCA
>JBJTQP010000185.1:0-3340 GCA_046075685.1 Planctomycetaceae bacterium
ACGTCAAGGCCGACCCGCTCCCCGCGGGTGTCGACCCGATCTGGGATCCGCCGGCCGGGGCGGTCGCGCGGCGGTTCGTGGAGCCGCCGGGGTGAGGGGCGCCGTGCGGCTCCCCCCTCACGAATCGCCTTCCACTTGAACGACACGACCTCGTCCGACGGCTGGGTGTAGGCTCCGACGCCGAGCGATCCGTCAGTCGTGCCGGGCCGGATCCTTGTCTTCCCTCAGTGTCTTCGCGAACGCCTTCGCCACGATTGGGTCGAAGTCGTACGGCTCGACGGCGTTGCCATCGACCTGGCTGAACGTGACGTCGTAGAAGAGGAGCAGACCAATCGCAGCCGCCCGTGCTTTTGCAGATCGGGCAGCTGACGTCGCCGTCGTCGTCGGCATCCTCGTTCTGCATCGCGGTCCCTCCGGGATCGCTCTGCGCCCTGGGGCCGCCGTTCTCGCCGTCTATGACACGAGTCGTGGCCGTGACCGTGGCGCGCGTCGGGGTATAATCCGCTCGTCCAAGCCAGAAGGCAGGAGAGGAGCACCGGGGCCTTTCGGGGCCGAAACAGGCAGCAACAAACGGCCGAACCTTCCGGGGCCCGGCCGCGTACACACACCGCAGCATCCGTCTCGATGTGGCTGATCCACGCGGTCAGCCCTCCAACCTAGCGGCGAGTCTCTCACTCGACGGCAAAGGTGGTTACGGGCACCCAAAAGGTGTCCGAGGATGTGCCTCCGGAGACGTCTCCGGAGGAAAAGGAATCCAGAAGGAGGCAGTCATGCCCATCGGCCACTTGTCAATCCGGATCGACACCGCCCGCCGCGATCACCACCTGTGGCTGAACAACGGCACCTGGTGGGTCCACTACACCCTTCACTGGGACGGCCGGAAACGCCGCATCCGCCGCTCGCTCCGCACCCGCGACCTCGAGCGAGCGATCCAGCTCCGCGACGAGCTCTTCGCGCATATCCGTGAGCACGGCGAGTTCGTCGCGCCGAGGCGGAAGGATGGCGGCGGTCTCGATGGCGTCTCTCACATGCGGGTCCTGCTTTCGGTGGACGTAGGTCCCGGCTGGTGGCTCGTTGGTGCGTGATGTGTGAAGCGTTCCTTCAAGGAGATCCAGTCATGTCTGAAGGGCAACCAAGGCGGTTCGTGCGGTTCGACTTCCCCCCGGGTGCGTCCTTCAAGGAGATCGCCGAGGCGATCCAGGCGATGCGAGCCAGGGCCCGCGAGGAGAGGAAGGCGAGAGACGAAGTCCGGACGGCCCAGGACAGCGAACCACAGGAGCCCCCCGATGCCGCTGAAACCGAAGCCTGACTGGTTCAAGACGACGTTCACCGAGCGGATGGTCCCCAAGCCTCTCAAAAGCACTGGTCGAGAGACCGGGGAGGGCAAGCTGCATCTCCGCGTTGCATGCCTCTGGGGCCAATCGACGAGCGCTGCCGCGACATGCCGGGAGTGGGATGCGACCGGGTGGCTTCAAGGTGGAGGCACGGAGGCCCGGCTTTCGTCACGGTCTTCTCGCCGGCTTCGCGGCTCCCTTCTTCGGAACCACGATCCGCCAGGGCTCCTCCTCGCGATAGGATGCCTGCTGCACTCGTAATTCCGCCTCGAGGCGGGGCGGCGCCGAGAAAATGCACTCCTCGAGCAGCTCGATCGCCTCGGACCACTTCTCGTTCTCAGCGGCCAGTCCTGCCCTGGCCCTGAGCAACTGCCAGGAGCCGTGATCGCCGGCCTCCTCCAGGTAACGCCCGGCCTTCTCGGCGTTCGTCTTCCCCTCCAGATACGTCAGGGCCATCGCGGCCTCGGCGAGGAGTTGTGGTGGGGCATTTCCCTTCGACTTCGCCACCGCTTTGCCGAAAAAACTGATCGCATCCGCATGCTTCCCGGAGGCGACCGACCAGGCGGCGATGAGCCAGCAGCGGGCCGGCGTCTGCCGCGGCACATCGAGCTTCTTGAGGTGGTCGATGTACGGCTTCGTGCTCTGCGGTTTGCCGATCAGCAGCCAGCCGTAGCAGCAATCCTCGCCGAGTGCGGTCAGCACGAGGTTGTGCTCGAGCAGGAACGCCGACGCTTTCTCGAGGCTTCGTTCGGCTCTGTCCGCTTCCCCGGCGTAGGTCAAAGCGATCGCCGAGAGAACGTGGCCCTCGACGAAGTCCGACGTCCGGGCGTTACCACTTTCCAGCACGCTCGTGAAGGCACCGAGATGGGGATTCCTGCGATCCGGTAGGAGCAGTGCTCGCATGCGTTGGTAGTTCGTGAGGAATGCAGGCAGATCCTCCCGCACGTCGGCGTAGATCGGTTCGAGTTGCTGGAGTTGAGCCTGGAGACCCTGCGTCGCATCCACGAGCGCTGCCTCCGCCCTGGCCCTGACTGCGTCCGCCGCGTCGACGGCCGCCGGATCGGCGGCGACACCCTTCATCCGTTCCTGGGCCGCCTGGAGTTGGTGATTCGCCCTCCCGAGGGCCACCGACGCGGCGTTCACACGCGCGCGGAGCCCCTTGAGCGGCGCCTCGAGTTGCTGCGCTGCCTTCAGACGGCGGAACAGATCATGGCGGCGCACGATGTTGTCCCGCTCCGCGATCAATTCCGACAGGGTGCGCTGGATGTCCAGCGGGTCGAGCTTGATCTCGTCCTCGATCTGACGGGCGACCGGTCGAGCCGCGCCGTCGGGCAGCCCGTCGACCATGACGCCGAAATCGACTTCGTCATCCGCCAGGGTGGTGGAACACGAGGCGGCGAGTGCGACGATGAGGAGCGTTCGACGCATGGGGAAAGTCTCCTGCGAAGGGCGCGGCGGTCCCCCGCCAGTGGAGCGTGAGGGCGGTCTTCTGAGGCCGACTTTCGAAGTGCCTGCCGGCACACGACTTACGGAGGGCCGCGTCCGCGGCGGCGCGGGGCCGCCGTCGCCGGCCCCGCTGCCATGCCGAAAGCCGGCCTCGTGTGACCGGCGTCGTGGTGCACTGGTCGACCGGCTGTCGTCCGACGCCACTGGATTCACCCGAGGGCACTGCGATGGGCAAGAAGCCACAGGAATGGTTCTTCGCGGAGAAGGGCGTGAAGCATGGGCCGGTGTCGTCGCTCGCGCTCAAAAAACTGGCCGACGCGGGGCGCGTCGCCCCCGACACGCTCGTCTGGCGCGAAGGCATGCCCGATTGGGTGCCCGCCGGGGAGATCAAGGGCCTCTGCCCCGATGAGCCGGTCGTCGCGGACACGATCCCAAGGCCGCGGGCCGCGACCCGCGGCGACATGCCCACCGCGCCGCGAACGGCGATCGGCCATCCGCTCGATCTGCTCGTGTCGGCGGCGCGGGCCGCCGTGCCCGAGGGCTTCCCGGCGGCCGCGGCC
>JBJTQP010000186.1:0-2794 GCA_046075685.1 Planctomycetaceae bacterium
TAGGTGGCTCGCGGGGGGAGCGATGACTCTTCGTGAAGGTGCGAACCCATGACATGGTGGCTTTTCGGTCGGGATCGACCCGGCGTCGACGACGACATCTGCGGCAGCGGCCTGAACAGGCGTGATTGGCTGCTCGTCGCCCGGGCGGTGGAGGATATCGGCTGGCGCGGCACACTCTCGCCGGAAGAGCGGGACCGCCTCAAACCACTGTTCGACGGCACACTGAAGCACCTCAGAGCCGCCCCAGCCGTCAGGCATCTCGAGGCGTTCGTTCTTGACGGCGACAAAGCCTCGCTCGATTCGGCGGCACAGGCGCTTGCCCCCGGGTTTGAGAACCCCTGGCTGGTGATCTCAAAGTCGTTGTGACCACCGAGCCCGCGGCCTGGCTGGTGTCAGCATCGGAACCATGGACGGCCCCACGACCCGTCGTCGCAGAGCCCGCGTCGGACGGTGGAGCCGCCGACGACTCCACGGATCGGCGGATCCCGCGACGCTCGTCAGTGCGGGAGCAGTTGCGAAGCGTTCGCGGGACGTGATTTTCGCCGCCGTCCCGTCCCGTCAGTCGGTCACCAGGCTCGCGCGGACGGTGGCCCAGTCGATGCCGAGCGGGCGCGGCTCGGCCACGGGAGTCGCTGCGGCCAGTCGGGTGAGTTCGGTGATCCGCTGAGCAGTGTCAGGGTGGGTCGAGAGGAACTCCGGCAGTCCGCCCCCCTCACGCCGCCGCAAACGCTCGAAAAACGCCGGCAGCATCGCCGGCTCGAGGCTGGCACGCGCCAGAAGCGCAACGCCGCCTCGGTCGGCGGCCCGCTCCTGCTCACGGCCGTAGGCGAGATGGTCGAGCGTGCCAGCCTGGGCAGCCAGCACGCCGAAGTCGCCGCCGCCCAGCACCAGGCCGATCAGGGCCACGCCTCCCAGCCGCCCGATGACCTGCCGCAGCGAATCGCGGTGGAGCACGTGGCAGATCTCGTGGGCGAGGACGGCGGCGACCTCCTCCGCCGAGCCCGCCTCCGCCAGCAAGCCCGAAAAGACGATGATTCGCCCGCCGGGCAGGGCTGCCGCATTCACGACATCGCTCCGCACCACCTGCACGGTGAAGGTGTAACCGGGGTTCGACTCCACAGCCTCGACCAGCCGCGCGGTGATCGCCCGCACCGCATCGACGGCCGGTCCGGCGTCGACGGTCTCTTGTCCGGCGAGCAGATGCGCGGCTGCGGCCTCGCCGATGATCGCTTCGCTCGCCAGTGGCAGCGCGGCCGCGGCGATCTCCGGCGCCAGTCGCGTCAGGAACAACCAGGCGGCCGCAACCAGCGACGCGGCCGTCAGAAAACCGATCACAAGCCCGCGCTGATGCCGTCTTTGATTTCGTCGCCGGAGGGCATGGAATCCGGCGAGGACGTCGCGGGACGGGCCCAGCACCCGGGCCGCGACCGCCGCGACCGCCTCCGCGTCATGCAGCGCCAGGCGGGGGCCGTCGACATCGGCCGCGGGGCCGGCGATGAGGACCCAGTCGCTCTCGTCGCCGCCCGACTCGCAGTGCAGGTCGGGGTAGGGCCAGCGGACGGCAGGTCCGCCTTCGGGACGCAGCACGAGCCCGCCCGTCTCGAGCGTCACCGTGCAGGGCCGAGACCGACCAGACCCGGTGAAGCAGACCGCCTCGAAGGTGGTGTCCATCGGCGGGCTCGCCTCCGCGGCTCTCAGCCCTTGGCCGGCATGTGACGCCGCAACCAACCGGCGAACGCCGCGGGGTTTCTGGTCTGCACGTACACCCTCCCCGGGCCCGTGAACCGACAGACGAAGCCCTCGCCCGAGGTGAAGCTCGAGATCCAGCCGGATGCCGCCTTGGTGACGGTGTACCTGGTCGTCGACTCCCAGGCCACGACATGGTAGTTGTCGACGATGATCTCCTGGCCACTCGCCAGATCGAAGGGCATCAGGGCGCCAAAGGTGTTGAGCACGAGCGTTCCCGTCCCGCTCACGCGGGTCACGAAGAAGCCCTCTCCGCTCAACAGGCCCTTCGTCAGATTCTGGGTCTTGGTCGTGAGCTCGACGGAGTGCTGCGCGGCGAGGAACGAGCCTTTCTGAAGAAAATACTCGGTACCCGAGAGCTGCAGCGTCTCAATGCCGCCGATCGTCGACGGTGCCAGCAGCGCCTCTCCGGCCGACTGGGCCGCAGAGATGGTGAGGTAAAAGAAGGTCTCCCCGCGGAGCAATGACCGCGAAACCGCCCCCATCACGCCCCCGCGGAGTGAGCTCTCCACCTTCAGGTTTGTCGACATCGACATCATCGAGCCGGAGTCTGCGTAGAGGGAGCCGCCGGCTGGAATCCGGGCTCGAACGACCGGCGCGTCCCCGGCCGCCACGATCTCGAACGTCACGTCACCCATGGTGGTATCCTCCGCGAGGTCGTCTTCCGCCTCGTTGGGAGGATCCTACCACCCTCCGATACCGCTGGATACCTGACCGCAGCCTGCCTTCGCCCGGAGTGCCCCCGATCGCGGAATCGCGCCATTGCACCCGGCTCGACTCGCGCCCGCTGCGAGGCCGACCAGGTATCGTTCGCGGCCCCCTTCTTCCGAATCGCAACGTAGTCCTTGGCGCGACGGCCCTATCACCCCGTGGCGGCGTGAGACGCGTACCCTCGGCATGACGCCCCCCGGATGGAGGTGGGGGTCCGAGTTGGTATACTCCCCCCTTGGACAGCTTCCCGCGACCGCCCTCGCGGAGCCTGCCGGAACCACCACATGCCGCCGCAGGACGCAGAGCACGACACGCGGGTTGATCGCGTCTTGGCAGA
>JBJTQP010000187.1:0-5791 GCA_046075685.1 Planctomycetaceae bacterium
GGATTGAACGTGGCCCGAAGATAGTCGGCACCGATCGACTCCGGGAAGTTTGAGCCGCGGTAGAGGTTGTTCTGCCAGTTCATGGCCGCCGTGAACCGGAACTCGCTCGAGAACGTCCACCGTGCGGTGTGGCTCTCGAACAGCAGCGAGAACTCGGGGCCGACCATGTTGTTGTAGGAGTTCGTCTCCCAGAGGCCCGTCTGCAGGGGCGTCGAGGCACCGATGCCGGTGAGGGTGTCGTAGCCTCCGATCCCGATCACATCGCCGGCCGACCCCTGGCCGATCACGGCCGTGCCAGCACCCGCGCCGATGCCCAATGCACCTCCGCCAAATCCACCACCGCCACCCGTGGCCGCGCCGCCCGTGCCCGCCGCGCCGGCGATGGTGCCGCCGGTCGAGCCTGGCGTGGACACGTTGACACCCGATCCCTGACCGGAGCCGGTGGCACCGCGGTTGAAGGCGTACTGGTTGCTCTCGTACTCGATGGCATAGCTCTCGGCAAACTGCATGTACCGCGGCCCGAGCCCGAAGCGCACCGACTTCCCGCTGCCACGACGCCCCAGCTCACGGCGGATGATGTAGGCGGCCGAGCCACCCGAGACCTCGCTTGTGTTGATCTGCACGAGTTTCTGCGCGATCATGTGATCCGGGGGCGGGCTGTTCGACGTGATCGTGGTGGTGGTCAGCGGGATGCTGGTCGCCCCGAATCCTCCCGTGCTGCCGGCCGTCGTCACCTGCGTGAAGATCTGGGTCGGCGACGAGGCGGCGAACTCGCTGTTCGTCTGGAAGAGCTGGCTCTTGGCTCCGGTGTCGAAGTAGTTGAAGAGCATGCCGGCGTCGTCGTAGATCCACCCGCCTTCATAGCGATTCCCCCACGTCATCACCGTTCGCATCCAGCTGGTGTTCAGGTCCAACTGGAGCGGATCCGCTCCGAAGATGTAGATGCCGCCGATCACGCTGCCGCCCGCCGTGCCGGAGGCTTGAATGCCTGCATTGTTCAGCTGGACGATGGCCTCGGGAGAAATCGGCGACGTGGGGATGATGTAGCCCCCGGCGTTCGTGGCGCCCACGCCCACCACGCTCGGCGGCGTGATCGCCCAGTAGAGGCGGTCGTAGGAGAAGAAGATGCCCTCGCTGAGTTCGGGGTAGATCTCATAGCTCTGCGAGTCCGGCGGCGCGAAGAGCTGAAAATCGTAGAAGTCCTGGTCGGGCAGGAGGGGCATCCAGTTCGGCCCTGCGATCGCGGGCGCGGCGGCCGCGAGAAACCCCGCGACCCCGAGGAGGACCGCCGCCAGCCGCCCGAAACCGTGTGTCGTCGCCATCGCTTCAGTGTCCTGTGGAGCAGGAGCCGATCTTCCGCCACTGCGGATTCTCCCGTGGTATCGGTCGTGACGGTCGATCGGGTTGACGAAACTTGGCGAACTCTGACGTCTCGGGTGGTTCTCGGGCCGGCGGGCGACCGAGGACGTGGCAGGATGGGCCGCCTCGGCTATCCTGCGGAGTAGGCCGCCCCTTCACGGGTCTCCTGCCATCCGGAGCCAGCACCGTGCCCCTCCTTGCCGCCGCCCTGCTTGCCCTCCTTGCCTCGATCTCCGCGTCGGCGGCGGAACGGCCGCCCGCGGACTGGCAGGGCGATCCGGCCGTGCCGGAGTTTCTGCGGCTGGTCCGCGACGATGCCGGCGAGCCGGTGTCGCTCGATACCGCCGTGGTCGCCTACCGCGAGGATGCGGCGGCCGCTGCTCGGGCCGGCCGAAAGACGCCGCTCGAGATCGATCTCGTGGCCGCCGTCCACGTCGGCGGAGCGGGCTACTACGAGACGCTCGACCGGCTGTTTGCTGACTACGACGCCGTGCTCTACGAGCTCGTCGCCCCTCCCAATGCCCGCGTGCCCAAGCCGGGCCGCAGGCCGGCCGGCGCGATCGGATCGGCCCAGCAGAGCCTGCGAAGCATGCTCGGCCTCGAGTTCCAGCTCGAGAGCATCGACTACGCCGCCGACAACTTCGTGCATGCCGACCTCTCCCCGAAGGAGTTCGACGCCGCGATGGCCAAACGGGGCGAGAGCTGGTGGGGCATGTTCCTGAAGCTGATGCGGGAGAGCATGGCCCGCGCCGATCAGGGCGGTGGCGGCCAGGACGTGAGCGTCGGGGATCTGTTCGGAATCCTGTTCAGCTCCGGCCCCGAGCGGCAGGTGCGGCTGCGCCGGATGATGGCCGAGCAGTTCACCGACATGGACGTGCTGACGGCCGCCTTCGGAGACGACGAGGGCTCGACGCTGATCACCGATCGCAATGCCGCCGCCCTCAGGGTGCTGGGAGAGCAGGTGGCCGCCGGCCGCAGGCGGATCGCGATCTTCTACGGCGCCGCCCACATGGAGGACTTCGATCGCCGGCTGCGTGCCGACTTCGGCCTTCAGCCCGACGAGCCCGAATGGCTCGAGGCGTGGGATCTGCGGGAGCCCGCCGCCGCCAGGCGATAAGACGCCGACCGCGGCCCGCGCGGCCCATCGCCGGCGCCGGAGACCGTCAGCGGAATCCCCGCGCCCAGCCGCCGGCCCCAGGAATCCGAGACCAGCCGCATCTCCCGCCAGACACCCTCGTACCCGAGAATCTCCACCTCCTCGCCCACCGGATCGAACTCGCACGGCCCCTGAAAGCCATGCGCGAGCAGGCCGGCCACGAGGCTTTCCAGCGGCAGGCATCCATGACCTGCCGGCAGGCGGTCTGCATCGGCCGCCGGTGGCCCGCCGCAGCGGTCTGCCACCTGGACGACCGCGGTGGCCGCCGCCAGCCGGGGCAGAAGGGCGGGCAGCACCTCGTCGTGGCCGAAATGCCAGAGATCGAGGGCGAGGCGGAGGCTCGGATCGGCTGCCGACTCGACCAGGCCGAGCGCCTCGTCGAGACACGACAGAAAACTGCAGCCGGCCGCGGCCACCGGGTGCACGGGCTTGATGGCGAGCACCACGCCGGCACGGGCGGCGACCGGGGCGAGTTGCTCGCAGGCCTGGGCGAGCAGACGGCGGGCATGGCTCTTCGTATGGCCGCCGCGGCAGCCGCTGTGAACCACCAGCACCGGCGCCTCGACGGCGGCCGCCATGCCGATCGCATCGACCGCATCGTCGACGCTCTCGTCGAACGACCGGCCGTCACCTCCCGTGAAACCACCCGCCCACTGGAGGCTCGAGACCCGCAGCCCCGCATCCAGCAGGAGCCGCCGAACGCGGTCGGTGCCCACGTCGGACACCTTGGGCCGCCACAGGGCGATTGCGGCGAAGCCGAGGTCGGCGGCCCGCGAGGCTTCCTGCTGCAGGTCCCAGCGCGACGTGGTCAGTTCGCTGATTGCGACGTCGAAATCGACCATGGTGAACGCCATCTCCCAGAGCCACCGCCTCGGTGACCGCCGGACGGGACCGGCACATCGGCGGGAAGTATGGAAGGGTGCCGCGCCGACTGTCCAGAGAAGCGGAACGAGCCCACATGGAGAGCGGGCGCCACGCAGATTTCGCCCGCTCGACCGGCGCCAGCACCGCTGGCGGCCGCCCCCTTGACACCTTCGCCCGCGTCGTGTCGCTTCCCGCGTCCCAGCCGCATGCCGCATACTCCGTGCCTGTTCCTCCCTGGAGCCGCATCCGTGGCCCGTCCCCGCACACTTCGCGTCAGCGACGGCAGCCGAGAGGTCGTGATCCCGGGGGAGGCCATCGAGTGGCAGTTCGCCCGGTCGTCCGGCCCCGGCGGACAGCACGTCAACCGCACGAGCAGCAAGGCCGTGCTGCGGTTCGACGTGGCGGGTTCACCGCACCTGCCCGCCGACGTGCGGGCGCGAATCCTGGCCCGGGAGCGGTCGCGACTCGCCGGTTCCGGGGTGCTGGTGATCGCCAGCCAGGAACACCGCGATCAGCCACGGAACGTTGCCGCCTGCCTCGATCGGCTCGCCGACGTGATCCGCCGCTGCCTCACCCCCCCGAAGCGTCGGCGGCCGACCCGCACGCCGAAATCGGCCGTCGCCAAGCGACTCGACACCAAGCGGCGCCGGTCGCAGAAAAAGCAGCTGCGGCAACGGCCCGACTCGTGAGGCCGTGGCCGCGTGCCGGCTCGAGGCCGCGGTATAATCGACTCGTGGCCATGATGGCCGCGACGCCGTCCCCGAGGATCGCCCATGCCTTCGCCCCGAGACATCGATTCGCTGCTTCGCGCCTGGGAGTTCCGCCCGGGGGAGGTCGGCGCGAGGCTCCTGAAAACCCGCAGCGGCCGGCAGGTGCTCCAGATGCGGATCGACATGGGCGTCGTGCAGATGGAGACCGAACTCCGCCCGGACGGCCAGCGTCCGCACGGCGCGGAGACCTTCTACGACTACCTGGTCGGCGAGGCGATCCGCGAGGGGGACGGCTTCCGGCTCTCCAAGGAGCAGTGCGTCGAGGCCGACCGTGAGTTCACGCAGTTCTACCAGCGGCGGCTCTGCTGGCTCTCGCTCCGCGAATATCGGCGGGCCGTCCGCGACGCCGACCACAGCCTCGCCTTCATGGACTTCGTGCGCGAGCACTCGCCCGAGGACGAGTGGACGCTGTCGCACGAGCAGTACCGGCCGTTCGTGCTCTTCCACCGCGTGCAGGCCGCGGCCCTGGCCGCGCTCGAGGAACGTGGTCCGGAGGCGGCCATCGGCGAGATCAACGCCGGCCTCGAGTCGTTTCGGGGCCTGTTCGCCCGCTACGACGCCGTGGAGCAGTTTGACGAGGACGAGCTCGTCAAGCGGCTCCGCGAGATGCGGGAGGGCGTCCGCCAGCGGTATGAGATCGGCCGGACGCTGCCGGAGCAGCTCGCCGACGCGGTGCGGGCCGAAGACTACGAACTCGCCGCCCGGATCAGGGATCGGATCCGGAGCCGTGAGAAGGTGGGCACCGACGGCAGCGGAGACGCCCCCGACGCCGGCGACCGCTGAGGGCCACAGGATCGGGCGGCCTGCCGCTGCCGGCAGTTTTGTCGCATCCGCGGTGCAAAACTTACATGCGCGGGTGGACCGCCCAGCCTGCCCGGTCGTCACGGTTTCGCCAGCCGGCAGATGAGGGTGTGAAACTGGGCGGCACGTGCGGCCTGGAGGGGGACTGGAGGGGCGAAATCGCCGGCCGCGTCGAGAACCTCAGGCGACGGCACGGCGTATGCAGGAGCATGAACCGGCGGTCGCATCCGCCGTCGCCCTCCCGAGGAGTTCCGCCATGCACACCGTCACGCCCCGCCCGGTGCCGTCCCGCTCCGCGTTGCTGCTTTCGATGCAGGTCGACGGCGAGACCTGCGGAGTTCGGGCCACCGCCGTCTGGCCGATCGGGGAAGTGCTGTCGTGCGTGGAGCTTCTGGAGGGATTTCATGCCGCCGACATCGATGCCGACGACAGCCTGATCGCCGACGCGATCGAGTCGCGGATGATCGTCGCCCCGCGGCTCCGCCGTCGCCAGCGGGCGGTGAGTTCGCGGGCCGCACTGCTCGCCGGCGAGTGATACGGCTCACACGAGAGCCTCGCGCGTTCGTGAGGCTCGGGGCTGCCCATGCCCGTCGCCGGTCGTTCGCGTCGGGCATCCTGCCCGACGCTCACTCGGATGCCGCCATCGCTTCGCCATCGTGGCTTCGCCGACCAATCCGCCGATGGCGGATCGGTGCCCGGGCATACGCCGGCTCTCGGGCATGGGCAGCCCCGCGCTGAGATTCTCGTAGCCGCAGGCTTGCAGCCTGCGGAATCCGGCCGGCCGCGGTGCGAACCGACGCGCGAGGATCACGTGGAGTTCGTATGAGCCGGGGGCTGCTAC
>JBJTQP010000188.1:0-40960 GCA_046075685.1 Planctomycetaceae bacterium
GGTTTTGAAATCGGATCCGGCACCTGCTCGAGGTGCCGAGAAACCGTATCTCGGTGAATCCCAAGACGTCGCGCGATCGCACGGCAAGACAGTCCCGCCGATCGTAGTGAATGTATCGCCTCGACTATCGTCATCTTCAGCACATTCGCCATCACAGGCCTCCATCCGCGGCACTGCCGCTGGAGGACCTGTAGGTTGAACGCTCCGTGAAGATGGCCGGGGCTCAGGCGCCGATCACTGGCCGGTTATGCGCGCCGACTGACAGCCATCATCCTGCTCCGGATAGGGTGCCTCCCACCCGCGGAGCTCCACCTTATCAGGGAGCCCGAAAACCGGTGTCCACTTCACGCGCAGCGTCAACGTGGCGTGATCAAATCGATCTTTGATGCAAGGATAAAGTCGTTCCCTGAAAGACCGCCGATGGCGTGCGTGTATATTTCAACCCAGATTCGCTTATAGCTTTCGACATGAATATCGGGGTGGTGCTGCTCCCGCTCTGCAAGAGCGGCGACGTTGTTCAGCATCTTGACGGCAGCCCGAAAGTCCGCGACGACCCAGTCGCGTCGTATCCGAGTGCCGTCATGGGTGAGTCGCCATTCTCGAAGGCTTGCCACCTGAGCCTGTGCTTCCGCGATCGAGTACTTCGTCAGTCCCCCTTCGCAGGCAACGCACCGCCTTCCGGCAAGGTCTGCTGCGGACTGGGGAATACGTCGGTCGGGATGCTCGTCCTGCATGATTATCAGTATCTGCCTTCAAAGCCCGCGAATCCGCCATGCACGATCGTGCTTGATCCTGCAGCAATGCCTGAGAGGGACGCGGGCGTCGAGATCATAGTTGGCCATTGGCCGTCTGCCTGAGCAACGTTGCCGACTCCGACCACCCGATATCCCAACCACAGGCTCCACGCGTCATTGACGTCCCAGGCAAGCCCCGAATCAATCGAACCGAGCCAGGAGAACACACCGAGCGTGGAGTGCACCTTGACGGGACTCCCGTCGGTTACGAACGTGGCGTAGGTGCCACTTTCCTGTTCAAGCACACTTGTGTTGCTGATCGCGTTTCCACCAATCATGAACTTGGGGACGATGTTCACTCGAACCCTCGGCAAGAGCCGCCAGTCGAACTTGGCACCAACTTGGGCCCCAAACACGTTGTTGTTCGTGGCTGCGGAAAAATCAACTACACCGGTGGATGGCTGTCCTTTGCCGTTCTGCAACGTCAACTGATCACTGACCTCAAAAAAGCGGAAGCCAACCAGCCACATGAGGCTCACCGACCTCTCGCGTGGGAGAAACTCAGGACGATCCCACAATGAGTAGATCCAATTGATCTCAACGTCATTGATCACATCGGAGCGATTGATCTGCTGTGCCGTCAAGTTGGTCAACACCGCGACCGCCGGCTGTCCGGCCACCATGGCCCCGGGCGCCTGGGGGATGGCATCAATCGAGCCCGGCGATGAGGTTTCCCTCGCCGATCCACCCAGTTCGTAGACTCCCCAGTACAAGAACTCGACTGCGTGCTGTTGTCGCATGCCAAACCAACGCCCAATATGGAGGTCCACTCCACCCGACCAGTTCGCTCCGGCGTCGGCAGTAGAGAGTTGGCCTGCGGTCACGGGCTGCATCGTAGCGCTGCCGCCGGGAAGCGTGCGCGTCATCACGAGGCCTCCCGCGCCGGCAAACCATCGAGGCCACGTTGGGGCGAGAGAATCTCCCAGCCCGGCAGGCATCGCGGCAAACGCATCTCCGGAAAAAGGGTCGGTGACGTACATCGTCTCAGCAGGCGGCGCACCGTGCTCGGCCATGGCAGGCGAAAGCGTGTCGCCACCCCATGCCTGAGATGAGCCGCATGCCATGAGCAGTGCCGCGAGCAGCACTGCGGTGAGAGAGACGCTGGGAAATGTCATCGCCACGGGATGGTCAAAAATCAACCCCGGCAGGTCAACGCCGATTTGGGAAACCGCCGGCTGGAAGTCAGACTAGACTCTCCGTGTCAACCCTTTGCGGATTTCCTTGAGGCACTCGCCACCGCCGCCCACAAGTTTCGGGCAACATGCGCAAGATGCGAAGGCACGCAGCCCCCAAACCTGAAGCCGTGGATCGCGATGACGTGTTCGCGTGGCTCGACTCTCGTCTCAACTACGAACGCACGCCGGCACACTGCAACACGTCGGCCTCCTTCGGCCTTGACCGCATGCGGAGGCTGCTGCGGCACCTCGGCAAACCACACACCAGAGTGCCGGCCGTTCACGTCGCCGGCACCAAGGGCAAGGGTTCGACGGTGGCAATGCTCGCCGCGATTCTCCAGGAGTCGGGACTCCGGGTGGGCAGGTACCTCTCGCCTCACGTGCATCAACTCGAGGAGCGAATCTCGGTCGACGGCACTCAGATCCTCCGCTCCGATTTCATGGCCGCGCTCGCCCGAGTCAGGCCCGCGGTGGAGTCGCTGGATCACTCCGCAGCCCGGACAGGCCGCGCCGGTCCGACATGGTTCGAAATCATGACGGCCGCAGCGTTCGTCCACTTCGCCCTGGCAAAAGTGGACATCGCGGTGCTTGAAACTGGACTCGGTGGCCGATTAGACGCGACGAATGTCTGTGATCCACTCGTGACGGTCATCACCACTATCAGCTACGACCACATGAAGCTTCTCGGACGAACGATCGGTCGCATCGCGACAGAAAAGGCCGGCATTATCAAGCGAGGCTGTCCCGTCATCAGTGGTGCCTCCCAACCATCGGCGCGCGGCACCATCTCCTCGATCGCCGCGCGCCGCCGGGCTCCGCTGCTCCAGTTGGGTCGAGATTTCTGGGTGAGCAGTCGGATGACAAAAGAGCACGACCCGCTCACGGGAATCTGTTTCGAACTCCGGTCGGAAGGTCACCTTCCAAAGAGCTTCACAAGTCCATTCGCCGGCCGCCATCAGGCCGAGAACGCAGCTTTGGCGGTCATGGCGGCCCGGCAGCTCCGGACCCACGGTGTAGACGTGCCCGACGCCGCTATTGAAAGGGGCTTGTCTCGGGCGCACCTTCCTGCTCGCATCGAGAGGGTCGCGCGCGATCCTCTGGTCATCGTCGACGCCGCTCACAATACGGCATCGATGGCGGCGCTCGTCGACACGCTTCACCCGCTGCTTGTGAGACACGAAAGCCGCGTGCTCGTGTTTGCCGCCAGCAAGGACAAGCAAATCGGAAAGATGCTGCGATTCGCGCACGGGGTATTTAACCATGTGGTGATCACGCGGTATCTCAAAAACCCGCGTGCCGCCACGATCAGCTGCCTGCGGACAGCGTGCATGTCCGCGGGCCTGCCGTCGCCCAAGGCGGCACCAAGCCCTCCGGAGGCGGTACGACTGGCCCGCTCACTTGCGGGAAGGAAGGGCGTTGTGGTCGTCGCCGGAAGTTTTTTTCTGGCCGCCGAGGTCGGGCTCGGCACGAGGAGATGACGCCTGTTGGACCGCATCAAGGCCACGCCTCAACACCTCGTCCACTTCCCGAGGCAGCCCCCGCACCGCCATCCATGCGGGCACCGGCCCCGCGGCTTCGCGGATCCTCCTCCAAGCAGTCAATCGGACGATCGCTTCAGCGGTCGGCGCCACTTCATAGCCGTCGTCGGGCATCACACCCCATGGATCACCATCGCCATTGCCGGGCCGACGGTGGATGTTCTCCCGATTTGGGCGCACATACTCGGAAGTCGTCAACTTGATCAGACCACGGTCGTCAGACAACGGAATGATCGTCTGGACGGTTCCCTTGCCGAACGTGCGGCTGCCGACAATCGTCGCCCGCCGGGCATCTTGGAGGCATGCGGCAACGATCTCCGCAGCACTCGCGGTGAGCCCATCGACCAACACCGCCACCGGCATGTCCGCCAGCCTCGCACCCGGGGTGGCCCGACGAGGTTCCAAAACAGCTGATCCTTCTTCACCCGTACCCGATCGACCACGCGTGTAGACGATCATGCAGTCGTCAAGAAACAGGTCGCAAACCTCGACCGCTGACGAGAGGAGACCACCGGGGTTGCCCCGGAGGTCGACGATCAGCGCGTGAGCTTCAGCCGTGGCGCCGATCTCGTCGAGGGCGGCCAGCAACTCGGTGGCAGTGCGCTCCCCGAACGAGGTGATCCGCACCAAGCACACGCCCGGCGATCCCTCCACCATCCACTCCCAGCGGCCCGTCTCCAGACGGCGATCGCCAACCACACTCTCCGTCTCAATCACCTCGCGACCGAGCACGACATCGCGAGACTCACCGACGGCATCGGAATCGTGCGCGGGGTCGAGGGTCCGAGATGCCGGATCCAGGGGCCTGGCGACGCGAATCGTGACGCGTGTGCCATGCACACCTCGCAACCGTGTCACCACATCGTGGAGCATGACTCCAGTAGTCGAAATCCCGTCGATTGCCTCAATGCGATCACCGACACGGATACCGGCACGCCATGCCGGAGACGCCACGACCGGCGATGTCACCACGGGCATGTCGGATCGTTCATCGATCGCGAGTTCGAGGCCCACCCCTCCGAACTTCTGGTTGAGCGTGGCCTCCAAGTCTCCCCGGGCATCCCCGCGGATGTAGGCGGAATGCTCGTCGACCCGTGCGAGAGCGGCGTCCACCGCGACCGCAAAAAGTTCGTCGCCGTCGACCTGCTCCAGAGAAGATGAGCCGACGATCGACAACACCTCGCCAAACCGGCGACCAAGTGCAGCCTGCTCCCGAGCCGCATACGCCGCGACGCACGAAAGACCGACGACAACGAGCAGAATCAGGTTTCGTTTTGGCACGCGTTGAATATACGGCCCGCCGGTGGCCAAGGGCCACGGCGAAGGCGATTTCGACCGTTTTCCCGCCGTGAAGCGATCTGGCATGACAAGGTGGCGGGGCCTACCATCCCCATCCCGCGTTCCAGTGCGGCGGCCGGCGACACGCCCGGTGCCAGCACGGCCGTGCTGGCACCGCACCTCCAGGAAGCCGTCTCATGGCCAGCCGTTCCAGACACTCAAGTCGCTCGGATCGGGACTCCGACTCGATGGAGGCTCTGAAGCCACTTGTCGTGCTCATGCTGTTCGGCACCATACTTTATGGTGCCTACTCTGTCGTGCAGAAGGGGCCTTCAACCGTCGACACCAATCCGCCGGCAGTCTCCGACGCGCCTCGGTTCGCGCCACCAGTCGTTGACATCGCCGCATCAGGCGTTGCTGCGACACCCCCAGCCAGTCAAACTTTGAATTCTCAACAACCGAGGGCCGCGGCTCCGGAACAGACGCCTCCCAGGATGGGCAACTCGTCGGGGGGAAACGGGCTCGATGTCCCTTCAGCGTCCCCGCCTCCCTCGCTGCCGACACAACCCCCGCCGGCTCCTCTCCAAGCCTCCGTGGTCGCCGACGCAGCTGCCGCCGCAGTCGCTCATGCATCGCGAGTGGAGTCGACTTCGGCACCAACCTATCTGACGGCACAGTCGGCTCCACCACCGGTGCTAGAGACAGTCGCCGCCGCGGCGACACCCGCCACCCCGAGCACAGGTGACCGACCGGACCGATACGCATCACTCACGACTACCCCGCCAGCACCCACGTCCCTTCCATCGGCGGGCGGCCCACCGCCGACGCCAGCCGCCCGTGCGACCTCTGCGGCGTTCGCGACGGCTTGGACCGACGCCCATGAGAAGCTTACTGCCGGCCGCTATGCCGAGGCGCTCGCAGCACTCTCGATCTGGTACGACGATCCTTCGCTGGGTCTCGAGGAGAGCCATCGCCTCGAGGACTTGCTCGGCCAACTCGCCGGCACCGTCATCTATTCCCAAGAAGATCTCCTGCTGCCGCCCCACCTGGTTTCACCGGGTGAGACCCTGCCTGCACTGGCTGCCTCCTTGGGAATCTCGTGGCAGTTGCTCGGCAAGATCAATGGCATCGCCGATCCCCACGGCCTTGCGCCAGGCGAGCACCTCAAAATGCTGCGGGGGCCGTTCGACGCGGTTGTGAGCGTGTCGCGCCGGCGATTGTCCCTCCAACTGGCGGGCAGCTACGCCGGTAGTTTCCCGGTGGTGGTGGGCCGTCAGTTCCTATCGCATGTCGGCAGCGCGATCCCGGTCGCCGAGATCCGCCGGGGACACCAGTTGCCGGCCGGCACACCGGAGGAAAAAGCCTCCACGTGCTCGATTCTGCTGGCCGACGGGCTGATGATTGAAGCGCTGGATGATCCCGGTGCGGCCGGAGACTCCTTGCCGGTGACGAGCTTGGTGGTATCAGTTCGCGACCTTGGCGAACTCATCGACATCCTCGGCCCCGGATCCAGGGTGTTGATCCGTCAGTGAACGACTCGCAGGCCATCGTGCGGATCGCCCACGCGGACCATCAACCTCCCCACAGGCTCTCCGGATACTCACCGGCTTCCACGAGCGCCCGGATACTCCGCTGCACGATCGGCTTGTCCTCGGCGTAGGTGGCACCGAACCAACTCGACGAGGTGCGAAGCACCTCGCACGTCGCCCTGCCCGACTTCACAAGTTCCCCAACCGTCATCGGAATGTAGCACTCGCTCTTCGGCTCGCTCGCATGCGCCGTGAGGAACGCCCCGAACGACTCCTCCAACTGGGGAAACACGTGCGGCGTAAAGCCCCACATGTTCATCGACACCGGCTCCCTACCGGTGAGCTTCACGACGCCGCCTGGGCCGACATCCTCGGCGCCATCGGCCGTCCGCTTCACCTGGAGCAGTTCGCGGATATCGGTGAGAAATCCGCGATCATCAGTGCGACAAACGCCCCGGGCAACGGTGCCGTGCTCGGAAAGGGTGTTCGCGAGCGTGAAACCAACCATGGAATAGGCCGAGGTGTCGACCGTCAGCGATGCGAGTCGTTTACCGAGCACAGCGAATGAGTCACGGCCATAAAAGTCGTCGGCGTTGATCATGGCAAAGGGCTCATGCACAGATCCGCGGCTACAGAGTACCGCGTGCGTGGTGCCCCACGGCTTTGTTCGACCCTCGGGCACCGCCCACCCGGCCGGGAGCATATCGAGGGTCTGGAATACGCAGTCAGTGTCTATATGGCCGACAAAGCGACTCATCACCCGCTCGCGGAAATCGCGCTCGAAATCGGGCCTGATGACGAACACGACCCTGCCAAAGCCGGCACGGCTGGCGTCGAAGACCGAGTAGTCGAGGATCGTCTCGCCCGACGGGCCCATCGGATCGATCTGCTTGAGGCCGCCATATCGGCTGCCCATGCCGGCGGCGAGAATCAGGAGTGTGGGCTTCATGTGGTGAAGGATAGCACAGGGAGGCACGAACACCACGGGCCCGCGGCACCCATGTACCGCGGGCCCGATCGTGTCGTGCGTGGGTTCCTGACAAACCGGTCACGCGCTGGTTCGCGCCGGCCAACTTTGCGGCACGGTCGCGGCATGGACTGTCACCACCTCAGCGGACGGCTTCCTGGAGCATCCGGGAGTTGGGGATCGAGTGCCGGGATACGACCCCGCCATCCCGGGTCTCGATAATCGTGGCCACCGGCCCAACCTCCCGAACCGTGCCCTGAAAGCCGGCCACGCTCACCGTATCGCCCGCCTGCAGACGTTGGCGAACGTAGTAGCCCGCCAAGATTCCCGCCATCACGTCGCGCCCCCCGAGGCCGAACGCCAAAGCAAAACCCGCCGCAAGCCCCGCCGACCCGATGAGGATCAGTTTCTCGAGCAGCGCAAACTGGATGCCGAGTTGGTTGAACGCCGCGATGAACGTGAGGATGGAGAGCACCCAGTAGCAGCCACCGGCGAGATATTCGGCGTAGGTCAACCCCACGCGATCGGCACTCGTTGCCACCACACCGCGGACGAAGGTCGCCGCGAGCAGGCCCACGACCACCACGACCGTCGCCACGAGCACCTTGGGGATGTAGTTCACCACCTCCTTCATCGCGAGCGAGACGCTCTCGAGACCGAGGATGCTGAACGCCGCCATCACGAACACGCTCATCAGCAGCCAGAACGTCAGGCCGCCGACGATCGCAGGCACGGGCCTGCGGATACCGACGTCGTGCATGCTCTGCGCCAGACCGCTCTTCTCCGCCGCCGTCTGCAAGCCGATCTTCTCGCTGATCACCGAGATCAGACCGCCGATCCAGCGGGCGAGCACGTAGCCCACCACGAGCACCGCCACCATCGCCACCAACTTTGGGGCGATCATGATCACCTGCGTCCACGCCTGCGTGAAGCTGTCCACGAGCGCCTGCCGCGAGACGTTCACCGTCTCCCGGGCCGTCTCAGCCGCCGTCTGTCCGAGCACCACAACGTCCATCATCGTCCTGGCCTCCACTGCCGCAGCGTCCCTCGTGAACCTCTGCGGCAACCCCTGCGGGAATTGATTCGTTGGCCCGCAACCCAACCTGCAACCGGCAGCCGTGCCGGAGCGTAGTTTGACTCACCGCGCGTCGCCGCGATTCTCCTCTCGTTCCCGACCGCCCGGCCATGTGCCCGTCACCGAGTACTGCAGGGCCGCGAGCAGCACCACCGCCATGTGGACCATGGCCCAGCCGGTCGCGCCCAACGCAAACTCGATGACATGCACCACGAGGAGTCGGGGATTGAGCTTCCTTCGCACGCCCGCCGTGAACGACCTCTGCGTCGGCATCGGCGGCACCGCCACGTCGGCAAGCCGTTCGAGTACGTCCACGCCGTCGACCCCGGCACTCATCGCCCACAGGATCGACGGCGGCCCCGTGCCACCGTCATTCCTGCGTCATTCCATGAGTTGCCGGCGAGCAGCCGCGTGTCACATCTCGGTTCAAAAACCGTTTTTGCGGCCTGAAAAATGGGAATCGAGCCGCCCTCGACGTCCACGTCAACCGCATCATGGCCCGAAGTCTGGTGCGGCGGGCTGCAACGCACACCGAGGACTTCGTCACTCGCCGAGCATCGTGCCGGCCTGCTTCGCAAGCCGTTCGCGGAGCCGGCTGATTCGCATCCGCAGGGCGCCTGATGTCGCGCCAAACATCTCCGCGAGCTCATCATAATCATGGTTTTCGGCAAACCTCATCAACACGAGGGCACGGTCCTCTTCGTCGAGCTGCTCGAGTACCTTACGGGCGTCGTGCGCGGCATCGACCATGGTCTCGGGGGATGCCTGCGGATCGGCGTGCATCTCGACCACGCCGATCCCGCCGCCGCTCTCAGGCGATTCCCGGCGCCTGCGTCGCGACCTGGAGCGCCGCATCATCAGACAGGTGCGGATCGCCACGCCGTGGAGCCACGTCGAGTAGCGACTGCGGCCGGCGAACTTGCCTCGCTCGAAGAACAGCCGCACGAAAACCTCCTGAGCGGCATCCTCGGCGTCGTGTTCGGATCCCATCAGCCGCCAGCACACGCGCCAGACGCGTTCCCGATACCGATCCATCAGCGCCGTGAAGGCGACACCATCGGACCCCTCGCGAGCCGCCTGGGCCGCGAGTTCCTCATCCGAACTCGCTGGGTGATCGGACTGGCCGGACGCCTGCATGCTGGTGACGTGCTGCCCCGGAAACGCGAAATACCGGACGGCGACAGGATATCCACGGGATGACCGGCCCGCGTACTGTCAGCCCCGTCAATTCCGCGATCCGCCCGAGGAACTGCTCCCGACCTCCGGATGCATGCTAGATTACCCCGAAGGGTACTTATGACCGAGGTACGGACTGGAAAAACCGCCGCAGTCATCGCCGGACTGCAGCCGCTGCCTGCGGCTGAAGTCGCGAGAATAGCTGCCGAGAAGGACCAACCGCGGGCAGCCCTGTCGGTGGCCGCAAACCTTGCGGGGGGAGAGTCTCTGCTCTGGATCGGCCGGCCCTCGGAACGTGTGATCAGGGGATACTGGGTGTTCGCCACCGCATGCACGATCGCCCTGACGCCGCTCCTCTACCTGTCGATCGAACGAGGACGGCCCCTGCCCACGATTGCCGGCATTCTTGCTGCGATGATCCTGCCTCCGCTCTGGGCGGCGTGGCGACAGGCCCTCGTCCGGCACACGACCTATGAACTGACGACCGAACGACTGCGGGTGACGCACGGCATCTTCTCGCTCGAGGTGGACGACATCGAGCTGTACCGTATCAAGGACATCCACGTCCGGCAGCCGCTCCTGCAGCGAATTTGCAGCCTGGGGTCGATCGTCATCTGGTCGAGCGACATCACGCTCCCCCGGTGCCGGATCCATGCACAGCCCATCGGCGTGGTGCGAGAGCTTCGCGAGCAAATTCGGCTGCTGTCGGAAGATCTTCGCGACCGCAAGGTCGTCCGCAACTCCAGCTGACGTCCCCTGCGACCTGCTCGTTCGTCGCCGCTCAGGTCGGATCATCCGTGGCTGCAGCAGCTCCCACCTGCTGACGGCGACCCGAACCGTCGTCAACGTCGAAGCCGCCCTCCAAGCGGATGTCTTCGGATGATGCACCGAGCATGACGGTGAATCGTCCGGGTTCCACCCGCCACTCACCGTCACGGCCGAACAACTCGAGGTGCTCGGGTCCGAGCGTAAACGCAACTTCCCGCTCCGCACCGGGCGCAAGGCTGACCCGCTCGAAGCCCCGCAGCACCTTCTCGGGCGTGATCACGCTGCTGAAGTCATCCCGCAGATAGAGCTGGACCACCTCGTCGCCGGGCCTCGTTCCGGTATTCGCCACCCGGCACGACACCGTCACCGTGCCCCCAGGGCCCTGCTCAGCCGGCTGGATGCGGAGGTCGCGGTAGGCGAAGGTCGTGTAGCTGAGGCCGTGGCCAAACGGAAACAGCGGGCCCTCCACCTGGCCGGGATCCTTCGCCTGCGAGCCGGGCTTGGCCGGAAAGTTAAACGGCACCTGGCCGACGCTTCGCGGAAACGTGACCGGCAGCCTGCCGGAGGGACACACGTCGCCGCAGAGCACCTCGGCGAGCGCCGTGCCGGCATGCTCGCCCGGAAACCAGATCGTGAGGATCGCCGGCACGTGACGGGCTGCCCAGTTGACGGAGAGCGGCCGGCCGTTGGCGATCATGAGCACGGTCGGCTTGCCGACGGCCTGCACTGCACGCAGCAGCCATTCCTGATGGCCTGGCAGATCGAGGCTTACACGACTGGCCGACTCCCGGCAGATCGCGTCGTTCTCGCCGAGCACGAGGACCACCGCGTCGGCTGACTCCGCAACGCGGACCGCCGCTTCGATTCCCTTTTGCACCTCGGCCGACGGTGGCTCCCGCAGCACGTCGCTCTCCGGGTAGGCGGCATCGACGACGCCGACGCCCTTCTCGTGCACCACCTCGACGGCTGGGCCGAGGCGGCTGCGGAGGCCCTCGAGCGGCGTCACGAAGTCGAGCCGCTGAGGGGCATAGCGGCTCCACCAGGCCCGGCCGGCATCCGCGAGCGGGCCGATGACCGCGAGCTTCTTGATGGTCGGCGCCAGCGGCAGCACGGCGGGGTCGTTCTTGAGGAGCACGATCGATTCCCGGGCGGCCCGCTCCGCGACCGCGAGATGGGCGGGCGACCGCACGATCCCGTCGGCGACCGCCGGATCGCGATAGGGCGCGTCGAACCAGCCCTGCCAGAACTTCACGCGGAGCACGTCCCGCACGCGGTCGTCGATCACCGACTTGGCGAGCCGACCTTCGCGGACGAGCCGCCGCAATGGGAGCACGAAGTCCTCCGGCTTGGTGAAATCCGTGCGGACGTTCAGGCCGGCCTCCACCGCCTGGCGAATGCCGTCGGCGTTGTCGAAGGCCACGCGGTGCTTCTTATGGATGAACTCCACGGCCCGGCTGTCGGACACGACGTAGCCCCTGAAGCCCCACTCCTCCCGGAGAATCCCGGTGAGAAACTGCCGGCTGGCCGTGATCGGGATGCCGTCGTAGTCGTTGTAGGAGCTCATCACCCCCATCGCGCCGGCCTCGCGGATCGCCCGCCGGAACGGCGGCAGGAAGATCGTCTGCACGTCGCGCCAGGTGATCGCCGGATCGGTTCGCGCCTCGCCGTCTCGGCCCCCCTTGGGCACGCTGTAGACCGCGAAATGCTTCACGGTGGAGGCGACGCGGCTCTCCTGGATCCCCCGCACCTGCCGGACGCCAAGCTCCGCGGTGAGAAAGGGGTCCTCGGAATAGCACTCGACCGTGCGGCCCCAGCGGGGATCCCGCGGCAGGTCGAGCACGGGCGAATAGACGCCCGAGTAGCCGAGCGCCCGCGCCTCCCGCCCCGTGATCCGCCCAATCTCGGTCACGAGATCCCTGTCCCAGGTCGCCGCCACGCCGAGCTGCGCGGGAAAGCTCGTCGCCTGGGTGTGGTGCAGTCCGCGGATCCCTTCGTTCGTGAAGTCTGCGGGGATGCCCAGCCTCGTCTCTTCGACGAAGAACTTCTGCACCTCGTTGAGCGCCCGGGCATGCAGCGACCAGGGCATGTCGTGCTTGGGCCGCGGCAGGGGCTTGGTGCCCTCGTTGCCGTTCATGTGCTCGTCGACGTTACCGATGCCGTCTTTCCAGACCGCGGACCGCCATTCCGGCGTGGGCAGTTCGTCCTTGAGCACCCGCGGAAAGCCGTAGAGTGTGACCATCTGCATGGTCTTCTCGTCGAGCGTCATCCGCGCGAGGAGATCCTCGATCCGATCCTCGACGGCCACGGCGGGATCCTCGTAGGGGTCGCGGGCGTCGTTCTTGTTGAAGTCGACCCAGCCGTCGCGGTAGAGCACCGAGCGGAGCGGCGTGAGGCAGGGCGAATCATCCCCCAAGGACGCGCTCACCCAGGCCAGCGCGAGCATCACCATGACGAATCGAAAACCGAGCATCGCATCTCCTCCATGCCGATTCATGCCGACTGACTTCACGCAGACCGATCAGTTGAGGGCGGCCGCCGCGCGGGCAATCGCCGCGTCGATCGCGGCTTCGTCGCCGGCCTCGGCCACGATCCGCACGATCGGCTCGGTGTTGCTCGCCCGCACGAGCAGCCAGCCTCCCGGCCAGTCGAGCCGGAGGCCGTCGAGCCGGCTCGCCTGCGCCTCCGGAAACGCCGCCTCGATGCGGGCCAGCCCAGCCGCCAGCCCTGGCCCGCGGAGCTCCGGCGAGAGATCGATCTTCGTCTTCCTCATCACCAGGCGCGGCAGCGCGGCGGCCAGCGCCTCCACCGTGGTCGCCTCCACCGCCAGCCGCTCGAGCACGAGCGCCATGGCGATGAAGCTGTCGCGAACAAGCACCACCCGCGGATCGATCACGCCTCCGTTGCCCTCGCCGCCGATCACAGCACCGCGGGCGAGCATCTCGTCGATCACGTTGGCCTCACCCACCTTCGAGACGTGGCAGGGCACGCCGAGCCGCCGGGCGATCGCCGCGGTCATCCCGCTCGTGGAGCAGTTCACGACCACGGGCCCGGGAGTCCTTACCAGCACGGGCTCGACGGCGAGCGCGAGGGTCGCCTCCTCACCAATGTAGCGGCCGCTGGCCGTTGCGATCGCAAGCCGATCCGCATCCGGATCCTGAAAGAAGCCAACGTCGGCTCCGCTGGCGGCGATCTTCGGCAGCAGGTCTGCGAGGTTCTCGGCGGTGGGCTCGGGCTGATGCTCGAACAGGCCGTCGGGCTCGCCGCCTTCGATCACGACCTCGCAGCCGAGGTGCGCGAGCAGCGGACGGGCGACGCGACTGCCGGCGCCATGGCCGGCATCGAGCCACACCTTCGGACGACGGCGTCGAATCGCCCCGACATCGACACAGGACATAACCAGGCCGACGTGGGCCGCCGATCCATCGTGAGCGATCACCCGGCCGGCCACCGCGGTGGCTGGAACCGCGGGCATCCCGGCACCGAGCGCCTCGTAGCCGCGGAGCACGTCGCGGCCGGCGTCGGCCGTGAGCACGCGGCCCGCCGCCGAGAAGAGCTTGAGTCCGTTGTAACGGGCCGGATTGTGGCTCGCGGAGATCTGCACGCCGCCCGCCGCGGCCCGATCGCGGACGACGACACCGATCGTGGGCGTGGCGGCCGGACCGCAGTCGATCACGTCGCGGCCGAGCGCCGTGAGGTGGTCGGCGATCGCGGCCGCGAGCATGGGCCCGCTCTGCCGCCCGTCGCGGCCGATCACGATCGCCCCCGGCGGCAGCGTGGCGGCGAAGGCGTGGACGTAGCGAACGGCCACCTCAGGCGTGAGGGTGGCACCGACGACCCCCCGGAGGCCGGACACGCTCACGATCAATGGTTCGTCGGGGGTGGCTTCGTGGCTCATGGGGGCGACAGTATAAAAGCCGCCGTCGCGCCCGTCGCTCCCCTTCGTCTCGGAGACGTTCCATGGCCAGCCTCTCCCCCGCCGAAGTCACCCGGCTCCTCGATGCGATCGCCGCCGCCCGGGCAGCCGGCACGATCACTGAGCACTCCGCCGCCACGATGCGCGACTGGCTCACGCAGCCCCGCTATGGCGACTTTGCCGGCGAACTCGCGGCCCGGATCGAACAGGGGCTCTGGAAGGAACTCGACGACGCGTTCTGGACGGTGATCCCCTTCGGCACCGGCGGCCGCCGCGGCACGATGTATCCGGTGGGGTCGAATGTCATCAACGATCGCACCATCGGCGAGAGCGCGCAGGGCCTCGCCGACTATGTCCGGAGCACGCTCGCCCCCGGCCAGACGCCCACCTGCGCCATCGCCCATGACACCCGCCACCGCTCCGACCACTTCGCCACGCTCTGCACGGAAGTGCTGCTGGCGGCAGGCTTCACGGTGTTCTACCTGAGGGGCGTGCGGAGCACGCCCGAGCTCTCGTTCGCGGTGCGCCACACGAACAGCCTCTGCGGCATCATGGTGACCGCGAGCCACAATCCGCCGACGGACAACGCGGTGAAGGTCTACTGGGCCGGTGGCGTGCAGGTGCTGCCCCCGCACGACAAGGGCATCATCGACCGCGTGATGAAGGTCGAGGCGGTGGCCCGGCAGCCCTTCGAGGAGGGAGTAGCGCAGGGTCGAGTGATGTTCGTCGAGGAGGAGGTCGACGCAGCCTTCGTGAAGGCGGTGCTGCTGCAGTCGGCGCCGGGGCCGCGGGACCTCTCGATCCTCTACTCCCCGCTGCACGGTGTGGGCGCCACGGCCGTGGTACCGGTACTCCGCGGCGCGGGCTTTACCAGGCTGCGGCTCTACGGCCCCCACGAGCAGCCCGACGGCGACTTCCCCAACGTGCCCGGCCACGTGGCCAACCCCGAGAACCCGGCGGTGCTCACGGGCCCGATCGAGGAGGCACGGGCGAACGGCGACGACCTCGTGCTCGCGAGCGACCCCGACTGCGACCGGCTTGGTGCGGCGGCACCTCTCACTCGCGCCTTGGGCGCGGCCTGGGCGACGTTCACCGGCAACCAGCTCTGCGCCCTGTTGTGCGAGCAGGCGATCCACGGGCGGCGGGTGCGGGGCGAGTCCCGACCCGACGACTACGTGGTGACCACGATCGTGACCAGCGGCCTGGTGCGGCGGATCGCGGAGTCGCAAGGCCTCACGGTCGACGACACGCAGCTCGTGGGCTTCAAGTGGATCTGCTCGGCCATCGATCAGCATGGTCCCGAGCGGTTCGTGTTCGGCACGGAGGAATCGCACGGCTACGTGGCCGGCACGCACGTTCGCGACAAGGATGCCGCCGTCGCCGCCCTGCTCATGGCCGAGCAGGCGGCGGCGCTCAAGGCAGTGGGCCGCTCACCGCACGAACTGCTCGACGAGTTGTTCGTGAAGCACGGCTGTCATCTGGAGCGGACGATCAACGTGATGCTGCCGGGAGCGACCGGCATGGGACGCATGAAGGAGATCATGGCCGCTCTGCGGGCCACGCCCCCGAAGTCATTCGGCAGCCTCGACGTGGCCCGCACCCGCGACCAGGCGAGCCTGCAGACCTGGACCCCGGGCAGCACGCCAACCGGCTACAGCGGCGTGAAAAGCGATGTCGTGCTCTTCGACCTGGCTGGTCACGGAGCCGGCTCGCTGCTGGCCGACGGACGATTCCCGCCCCTCGGCAACGCCGTCGCTGCCCGGCCTTCCGGCACCGAACCGAAGATCAAGTTCTACCTGTTCGCGGTAACGTCACCGGGACCCGTCGCCGAACTGGCGGCCACAAAGATGCGGCTCGCGGCGCAGCTCGACGCCGTCGAGAAAGACCTGCGGTCGCTCGTGGGCGTCTGAACCGCAAACCTGGGCCCGGGCTCGGGCCTGACAGCGACCTATCGCCGGACGGCCGGGGATGCCCGCGGGGCTTCCGGTTGTGACGCCGTCGCTCGCCCGCTACCTTCCGCCGCCCGCCTACCGCCCGCCGCCGGGTGCGGGCTTCAAGGACACTTCCGTGGCACGACCGTATCCACGGCTCATCACCAACGCGTGGACTGCGATCGCAGCCGCGGTCATCGGCATCGCGGCGGTCGCGGCCACGTCGGGTGATGAAGAGCAGCTACCACCGGCCGACACCGTGCAATCTGCTCCAGAGCGGATCGCGCTGCTGCCACCGGTGGAGTTCAACCTCGAGGAAGACACGTTCGCGAGCGAGCCGATCGCCGATGCCGATCCCGAGGCGGGCACCAGGCGACCTCGTCGAGGTGGTGGGCCCTTCGGCGCAGCGGCGCCGGTGTCGATCGGCGGCTTCTGGGCCGCCCCAACGCCGGTCGTACGGCAGCCAGGCAACGTCGGGATGAACGCGCAGTTCGCCCGCGTCGCCGCTCCGCTCGTGCCGCCCAAGGAGGGCGAGCCGCTCTGGATCGGGATCGGCCGGTTCGGCCGGCTGGAACTCTCCACCGGCGCGATGCTGCCCGACTCAAACCAGCCCGTGCCCGACCAGCTGTGGCTCGTCGAGACCGGGCTCACGCACATCCGGCCGCTCGCCCGCGGCGGCACGCTCGGAGGCACCTTTCTGTTTGGGTCGGCCAGCGACCGTCCCTTTGCGGCAGGCCGCGACCTCACCCTGATGGCGGTCGGCTTCTGGAACACGCCGGCCACCAACGACCGCGACGAGTGGAACCTGAGCGTGTTCTACTCGCCGACATCCCAGCTGCCCTATCCGCTGCCCGGCATGGCCTATGCGTGGCGACCGAGCGACGCGTTTGAGGCGAAGATCGGGGTACCGGCCTCGGTCGAATGGAGACCCGACGACAACTGGACGCTCTCGGCCGTCTACTTCCCGCTGGTCAATGTGGCCGTGGAGGCCCGCCGTCGGCTTGGCGATGACTGGGCGCTGCTTGCCTTCTATCGCACCGACACCCAGATCTACTTCCTCGCCGATCGGCTGCTCGACGCGGAGCGCTTCTATGTCTTCGACCAGCGGGCGGCCGTGGGACTGGAGCGAACACTCGGCGGCGGCTTCACCGTCGAAGCCCTCGCATCGTGGCTCTTCGACCGAGAGCTCTTCCAGGGCACGAGCTTCACCTCGGGCCGCACCGACGTCGTTGAATACGGTGCCGGCCCGGCCCTGTCGCTGCAGGTGCTCTGGCGCCGCTGACTGAACTGGGGCAAATCATCGATTGCCCCGCCGAGGAGCGGGTGGTATAGTGTGAGGTGTCGGAAGCAGTGATGAAGGTGGTTGCTCGGCATTTCGCCGGCACCAGACCACCGCGATCGCCATCTCTCGAAGTGGCTGTCGCCAGCGGAAAATGCCCGTTTCGGGTTCCGCAGGCGGCCTTCTCGCCGGGCAGGCAGTGATCCATCGCCATGCCTGCGGTCCATTCCCGTCAGCCTGACGGAGCCGCGGTCAGCCCATTCGGCACACCACCGCCCTGCGGCCTCGAGCCAGGCATCCCGCCCTGGCCCGCCGGGCATCCCGTATCCCCGAGGAAACTCCACCACGATGTCCAACGACTCCACGATCGCCACCCCCGTCCACACGACGTCCTTCGCCGACCTCGGCCTCTCGCAGCAACTGCTCCAGGCCCTCGCCGACGAAGGCTACGCGACGCCCACCCCGATCCAGGCCAAGGCGATCCCCCACGTGCTCGCCGGTCGCGACCTCTTCGGCTGTGCCCAGACCGGCACGGGCAAGACGGCGGCCTTCGCCCTGCCACTGATCGACCGCCTCCGCGAGAGCCCGCGGAAGCCGGAGCCGCGCCGCTGCCGCGTGCTCGTGCTCGCCCCCACCCGCGAACTCGCCGCCCAGATTCACGAGAGCTTCCTGGCATATGGCCGCCACTCGGGACTGCGGGCGGCGGTGATCTACGGCGGCGTCGGCCAGCAGCCGCAGGCCCGCGCCATGCAGCACGGCGTGGACGTTCTGGTGGCCACCCCCGGTCGGCTGCTCGACCTTGTCAGTCAGCGGCTCGTCGACATCCGCTCGGTGCAATACCTCGTGCTCGACGAGGCCGACCGGATGCTCGACATGGGGTTCATCCACGATGTTCGCAGGATCGTGGGGCAACTGCCGCGGGATCGTCAGACGCTGTTTTTCTCGGCCACCCTGCCTGCCGAGGTTCGCGACCTTGCCGACTCGATGCTCCGCAATCCGCTCGAGGTGCGAACCGCACCGCGATCGACGCCCGCGGAGACGGTAAGCCAGTCGGTCGTGTTCGTGCCCAGGCGGGAGAAGAAGTCGCTGCTCGTCCGGCTGCTCAAGGAGGAGGCGACCGGCCGCGTGATCGTCTTCGCCCGCACCAAGCACGGCGCCGACAAACTGCACCGCGACCTCGAGAAGGCCGGCATCGATGCCGCTGCGATCCACGGCAACAAGTCGCAGGCCCAACGCGAGAGGGCGCTGGCCGCGTTCAAATCGCCGCAGCCCCCGGTCCTCGTGGCGACCGACATCGCGGCCCGGGGCATCGACGTCGACGACGTGGCCCACGTCGTCAACTATGAGCTTCCACATGAGCCCGAGACCTACGTACACCGCATCGGCCGCACGGGCCGCGCCGGGCAGACCGGTGCCGCAGTGAGTTTCTGCGACGCCGAGGAGCGACCCCGGCTGGTTGCGATCGAGCGGCTGCTCAAGCGGTCGATCCCGGCACGC
Source organism: Planctomycetaceae bacterium (assembly GCA_046075685.1). Classification (GTDB taxonomy): domain Bacteria; phylum Planctomycetota; class Planctomycetia; order Pirellulales; family UBA1268; genus QWPN01. The sequence continues at coordinate 18,921 of JBJTQP010000188.1, forward strand.
AACGAGCCTCCGGCCGGCGACCATGCCGGCGCCTCGGAGCCGCCGCGCTCGCTGGAGCGGGGCGACCTGCCGCGGGAGAGCTCGGCACGCCGCACGCGCGGGCGGGGCCGGCCAAGCGGCGGCTCCGGCGGCGGTTCAGCCCGCCGCGGCTCCGGGGGCGAGCGGACGGCAGCCGCGCCGGCGGCCGTCGCGACGCCTCCACGGCCCGGGAAGCCGGCCCGCCGCAAGCACCGCCGGGCCCTGTAGCGGCCCGCCGAAGCTTCAGCCGCCCGCCTACAATCTGGCCATGATTCCGGGCCAGGATCCCGTGCCCTCAGAGACGCTGCCCGCCGACACCGACTCGACCGCGGCGGCTGGAGATCGGTCTGCGGCGGCCGAAAAGGTGAAGTCGTTTCCGCAGACGCCTGGCGTCTACCTGATGAAGGACTCGGCGGGCCGCGTGATCTACGTCGGCAAGGCCAAGAACCTGCGGGCCCGCGCCGGCAGCTACTTCCTCAGGGCCGCCGCCGAGGATCGCCGCACGGCCGACCTCGTCCGCGAGATCCGCGACATCGACTACCTCGAAGCCGAGAGCGAGGTCGATGCCCTGCTGCTTGAGAGCCGCCTCGTCAAGGACGTGCAGCCGCGGTTCAACTCAGACCTCAAAGACGACAAGACGTTTCCGTATCTGCAGATCACGACCCACGAGGACTTTCCGCGCGTCGAATTCACACGCACGCCCCGGCAGAAAGGGGTGAAGCTCTACGGGCCTTTCACGAGTGCCGGCTCGCTCCGCGGGGCGATCGTGGTGCTTCAGCGCATCTTCAAGTTCCGCACCTGTACGCTCGACATCGACGCCGACGAGGAACAGTGGCGGTGGTTTCGCCCCTGCCTGCTCGCCTCGATCGGCCAGTGCACCGCCCCGTGCAACCTGCGGATTTCGAAGGATGATTACCGCAAGGACATCGCCCGCCTGAAGACCTTCCTCGAGGGCGGCAAGAAGCAGCTCCTCACCGAGATGCGTGCCGAGATGCTGGCCGCCTCAGCGGCGCTCGAGTTCGAGCGGGCAGCCCGCCTGCGCGACGAAATCCGGCTCCTCGAGACGCTCGACCAGCGCGGCGACCTGGAAGAGCACGTCCAGCCCGAGGTGTTCCTCGTCGATCCCAAGAAGGGCCTTGCGGGACTGGCGAAGGTGCTGGGGCTCGAGAGGCCGCCCCGCGTCATCGAGGGCGTCGACATCGCCCACCTCGCCGGCAACGAAACCGTCGCCAGCCTCGTGCAGTTCATCGACGGGCTGCCGTTCAAGCCCGGTTACAAGCGATATCGCATCCGCACCGTCGACGGCATCGACGACTTCAAGAGCATCCACGAGGTGGTGTCGCGCCGGTTCGCGCGGCTCGCCCGCGAGGGCGCCTCCCCGCCCGACATCCTGCTCATCGACGGCGGCAAGGGGCAACTCGCCGCCGCGCTCGACGCCCTCGAGAGCCTGGGCGTCGATCCACCGTGCGTGATCTCGCTGGCGAAGCGGGAGGAAGAGGTGTTTCTGCCCGGTCGGAGCGAGCCGCTGCGACTCTCCCGCGATTCCTTTTCCCTACGGCTCCTGGAGTACGTCCGCGACGAGGCCCATCGCTTCGCCCAGCACTACCACCACCTGCTCCGCGGCAAGCGCACGCTCGACGAGTGATTCACGGGCCGCCCCGCGTTGCGCTCCTGCAACAGCGATCTCGTCGTGAACGACGCAGTGTGATACGGACTCCACTTGATCCTCGCGCGTCGGTTCAACGCCGCGACCATCCGGATTCCGCAGGCTGCAAGCCCGCGGCTACGAGATTCTCAGCGAGGGGCTGCCCGTGCCCGAGAGCCGGCGTATGCCGCCAAGCGCAGCCACGATGGCGAAGCGATGGCGGCATCCGAGTGAGCGTCGGGCAGGATGCCCGACACGAACGTCCGGCGACGGGCATGGGCAACCCCGAGCCTCACGAACGCGCGAGGCTCTCGTGTGAGCCGTATGAGACGGTCCCGAGCCCGCGCTACCGGCTCGCCATGTCGCATGACACGCCGCCGGCCGCCGGCACGTAGCAGGCCCGGGCATAGTCCATGACCATGCGGTGCGAACTGAACCGCCATGCCAGCGAGGCGATCGAGTTCATCATCATCTTGATCCAGGTGCGGGGCAGTCCGTCGGAGTCACGGTCGTAGAACAGCGGCACGACCTCCTTTTCGAGCACCTCGAAGAGCGCCTCGCCGTCGCGGCTGTCGGTGATCTCCGGGTTGTGGTGCGTCTCGCCGCGGCCGATCGCGAAGCCGTTGTGGCCGTCGAAGGCCTCCGCCCACCAGCCGTCGAGGATCGAGCAGTTGAGGCCGCCGTTGAGCACCACCTTCTGGCCGCTCGTGCCCGACGCCTCCAGCGGACGACGGGGATTGTTGAGCCAGACGTCGACGCCCTGGATGAGATGCCGGCAGACATTGATGTCGTAGTCCTCCACGAAGACGACGCGGCCGGCAAACCGCGGATCATGCCGCAGGTTGGCGATCTTGCGGATCAGCGCCTTGCCGGGCTCGTCGGCCGGGTGGGCCTTGCCTGCGAAGATGATCTGGATCGGCCGGTCGGGATTGGCGATCAGCGTGTGGAGGCGTTCGAGGTCCTGCAGCACCAAATCGGCCCGCTTGTAGGTCGCGAACCGCCGCGCAAACCCGATGGTGAGGATGTTGGGGTCGAGCACCGTCTGCGCCATCTCCACCGCCTCGTCGCACTCGCCGCGGCGGCGACACTGCCGCGACAGGCGGCGGCGAACGAACTGCAGCAGCAGGTTCTTGAGCGCGTAGTGCGTTTCCCAGAGCTCGCCCGGGTCGCACTCGTGGATCTTCTGCCAGATGTCAGGCTCGCCCATGCGGCGAAACCAGTTGTGCGGAAACACCCGGTCGTAGAGCTGCAGCATCTGCCACGACAGCCACGACGGCACGTGGACGCCGTTGGTGATGTGGCCGATCGGCACCTCCTCCTCGATCCGCCCCGGAAACAACCCGTGCCACATCTTCCGGCTGACGTGCCCGTGGAGCGCGCTGACGGCGTTGGCCCGCCGCGACATCTTCAGCCCAAGCACGGTCATGCAGAACGACTCGCCCGGGTTGTAGGGCTCGACGCGGCCGAGACCCATGAGCTGGTCATGCGACAGCCTCAGGGCGTCACGGGTGGGGCCGAGGTGCTCTTCGATGAGGTGGTTGTCGAAGCGGTCATGGCCCGCAGGCACGGGCGTGTGGGTCGTGAACACCGTCTGGCGGGCCACCCGTCTGGCGGCGTCCTCGAACGGATAGCCGTCCCGCTCCATGCGGCCGCGGACGGCCTCCAGCGTGGCGAACACGGAATGCCCTTCGTTGAGATGGTAGACGCCCGGCACGATGCCCATCGCGCGGATCGCCTTCACACCGCCGATCCCCAGGATCAACTCCTGGCGAATCCGGGTGCGGGTGTCGCCGCCGTAGAGGCGGCTGGTCAGCTCCCGATCCTCGTCGGAGTTGCCATCGACGTCGGAGTCGAGCAGGTAGAGGCTCACCCGGCCCACGGCCATCTTCCAGACCTTGGCATGGATCGGGCCGCTGCGGGTATCGACCGCAACGCTCAGCGGACGGCCTGCAGTGTCCACTGCGGGCACGATCGGCAAAGCCTCCACCCGCGACTGGAGGTATTCCTCATGCTGATACCCGTCGATGTCGAGCTGCTGCCGAAAGTAACCCTGATCGTAGAACAGGCCGACGGCGATCAGCGGGATGCCAAGACCGCTGGCGCTCTTGATGTGGTCGCCGGCCAGCACGCCGAGGCCGCCTGAGTAGATCGGCACCGACTCATGAATGCCGAACTCGGCCGAAAAATAGACCACCGGCTTCGATCCCAGCACGCCCGCGTTGACGTTGCTCCAGGTGGATTCCGCCGAGAGATACTCCTTCATCCGCCGGTAGGCCTGGTTGATCCGGCTGTAGAGCACGAGTTCCGCCGCCCGGGCCTCGAGCCGCTCCGGCGTGAACTCGGCGAGCAGCGCGATCGGGTTGTGGTCGAGTTGCCGCCACCGGATCGGATCGAGTTCACGGAACAGGTTCGTCACCTCCGGGTGCCAGCTCCACCAGAGGTTCCTCGCCAGGGCCATGCACTTGTCGTAGAGGTTTTGCGGCGAGAGTTCGTCGAGCCGCGGCGGAGCCGGGGCTACGGTGCCATTCGGCGAGACGGCGGTGGACGGACGGCGAATGGAGACGTCTTCGGCATGACTCATGGCGGCATGGCTCCGGAAAGGCGGGAAAAACGGGACTCCGTGCCAGAAGGGCTGGAAGTCTATCCACGCGACGGACAGTCCTCAAACGTGGCCGCAGCGGGCGCCGCAAGGGATCGCTGGCCCGGCACGCGGCTATCCTGTTCCTGGGTTTCGCTCCGATCGACGCCCACCGCGTGTTTTCACCTTCTCCCCGAGGCACACCCGCCGCTCATGCCCTCCGAGCCGATCGACCTGGCAGCGTTGGGAAGGGCGCTGGAGTCACTCGCCGATCGCACCGCCACGGAAGGGCCCTGGCGAAGCGGGGCCTTCGCGGCAGTCGCCGACAGCGGCCTGCTCGCCGGTTACGTGGGGCCGGATGCCGGTGGCATCGGGATGACCGAGGCCGCACTCGTGACCGCGCTGACGTCCGTCGCAGAGCGGTGCCTGACCACGGCGCTCGTGGTGACCCAGTGGGCGGCCGCGGTGCGAATCATCGCCGGCGGACCACCGGAGGTGCGGGATGGGCTGCTGCCGCAGCTCATCCGCGGTGAGTCGTTCACCACCGTGGGCATCTCGCATCTCACCACCAGCCGCCGCCACCTCGGCCGGCCCTCGGTGACGGCGCTCTGCGTGGACGGGGACTGGCAGCTCGACGGAATCTGCCCATGGGTGACCGGTGCCGACTCCACGCACACCATCGTCACCGGCGCCGCGACCGCCGACGGATCACAGTTGTTCTTCGTGGTGCCTGCCGATGCGCCGGGACTGACGATCGAGCCACCGCTGGCAATGCTGGCGCTCAGCGGAAGCCGTACATCTGCCGTCCGCTTCGCCGGCGTGCGGCCCGCGACCGCCATCCCGGCACCGGCGACGGGCGGGCCGCGAACGGGCGGCCTGTCGACCACGGCGCTGGCCGTCGGGGCAGCCCGGGCCAGTCGCCTGATCCTGGCACGCGAGGCAGCGGTTCGCCCCGGGCTGGCCACCGCCGACTCGGGCGTGGCCGCGGAGATCCACGACCTCGAGTCGCGTCTGCTGCAGGCCGCCACCCGGGGCATCGATCCTGTCGCCCGTGACCGCCTGCGTGCCGACGCCAACGGGCTCGTGGTTCGGGCAGCCCAGGCGGCGCTCACCGCATCGAAGGGAGCGGGCTTCGTGTCCGGGCATCCGGCGGAACGGCGCGTCCGCGAATCGCTGTTCTTTCTGGTCTGGAGTTGCCCCCAGGCCGTCACCGACGCCTTCCTCTGCGACCTCACGGGAGGCTGATCCGCACCAAACTGCCCTTGCATCGAGAGGCCGCGCCGCCGATCCTCCCGGTTCTTCCGGCCAAGGACGCGGCCCATGCAGCCCCCTCGTTCGCTCGTCATCGTCAAGTTGTCCGCGATCGGCGACGTGCTCCACGGGGTCCCGGTGGCGGTGGCGGCCAAGCGGGCTTTCCCAATGTGCCGGATCGGCTGGGTGGTCGAGGGCCGCGCCGCCGACGTTCTCGCGGGGCATCCCGCCATCGACCATCTGTTCCGGATGCCGCGGGGCTGGCTCACGTCGGCCACGCAGGTCGCGTCCCTGCGGCGTCAGCTGCGAGCCTTCACGGCCGACGTTGCGATCGACCTTCAGGGACTGCTCAAGAGCGGCGTGGCCTCATGGCTCTCCGGGGCCCCGGTGCGGATTGGGCACGCCGCCCCGGCCGCACGAGAGCAGGCCTGGAGGGCCTACACGCACCGGGTGCGCGCCACGATGCCGCATGTGGTGGAGCAAAACTGCGACCTGCTCGCCCCGCTCGGCGTGGTCGCCACCATGCCCGAGTTCGACATGCCGCACTGGCCCGTGAGCCGCTTGCGGATGCAGCACTGGCTGCAGGCCCAACGGCTCGGCGGCCCGCCGGCGATCATCAATCCGGGCGCCGGCTGGGCGTCGAAACGCTGGCCCGTGGAACGGTTCACCGCCGTAGCCCGCGGCCTCCTCCGGCAGGATGGCGTGCCGACGATCGTGGTCTGGGCGGGGGCCGCGGAACGGGCCGCCGCGGAGCGGATCGTGGCCGACGCCTGCGGCGCCGCCGTCCTTGCGCCGCAGACCACCCTCCAAGACCTCGGGGAGCTCGCCCGGCTCGCCCGCGTGTTCATCTCCGGCGACACCGGCCCGCTGCACCTCGCCGCGGCGGTCGGCACGCCGTGCGTCGGCATCTTCGGGCCGGTTCCCGCATCGCGGAACGGCCCCTACGGCCGCGGGCACGCCTGCGCAGAACCTGTGCCGGAGTTGCGACCTGCCTGGAACAACCGCAAGACGGACACCCTCTCGATCCAGGCCGTGCAGGTCGACGACGTGCTCGCCGCCGCGGGCAACCTGCTTGCCCGTTCCCAGGCGGCCTGACGCCGGCGACCCCGCATATACTGCCGCGGCCTTTCGGAGCCGCCGCATGCCCCGCCCGCGTCGCAATCCCTTCTATCCGGTGCTGGGGTTCGTCGGCTTCCTGTTCACGATCACGGCCGCAAGTTCCTGCGTCTCCGTGCTTCGCGGCGTGCGGCCCGAGACGGCCGGCGCAGCACCGCATCCGCTCCAGCAGTGGATGGATCGCCACGGCACCACCGCCCTGGCCGTGGAACTCGCCATCCTCGCAGTGGCCACCGTGGGCTCGATCGCAGTCGACGAACTGGGGCATCGCGACGTCCGCCGCGAGATCCACCGGCAGCAGTCCCGCCATCCGGGCGACGGACCGACATCCGGAGCCCGGCCGTGACGGGATCGGCCGCGACGAGGATCGCCCGCCTCCGGGAGGAGATCCGGCGACACGACCGGAAGTACTACGTCGAGGCGGCGCCTGAGATCGCCGACCGCGACTATGACAGGCTCGTCGCGGAGCTCCGGGAGCTCGAGTCGCGGCACCCCACCCTGGCCACGCCCGACAGCCCCACGCAGCGGGTGGGCGACGAGCCGGTGCCGGAGCTGCACCCGGTGCGGCATCGCGTGCCGATGATGTCGATCGACAACACCTACGGCGTCGACGACCTCGTGGCATGGGGCAGGCGGGTGGAAAAACTCCTCGCCGAGGCGGGCGACCAGCGGCCGGTGGAGTGGGTGCTGGAGCTCAAGATCGACGGCGTGGCGATGTCGCTGCGGTATGACGCGGGATCGCTCGCCCAGGCCGCCACGCGGGGCAACGGCGTCACCGGCGACGACGTCACCCACAACGTCCGCACGCTCCACGACGTGCCGCTCGTGCTCGACGTGGCTTCGCCACCGGCGTCGATCGAGGTCCGGGGCGAGGTCTACATGACGAATTCCGACCTCGTGGCCCTCAATGAGCGGCAGGCGGAGGCCGGCCAGCCCGCGTTCGCGAACACGCGGAACGTGGCGGCCGGAAGCATCCGCCTGCTCGATCCACGCGAGTGCGCCGCCCGCCCGCTGCGGTTCTTCTGCCACGGTGTGGGCGATGCCGCAGGCCTCGGCGCTGCCTCGCAGACCGACCTGCTCGCCTGGGCGGTGCAGGCCGGTCTCCCGGTCGCCCCGGGCAGTCAGGCCTTCGAGTCGCTGGATGCGCTCGTGGAGCGGGGCACCGCGCTGATCGAGGAACTCCACGCGCTCGACTTCGAGGTCGACGGCTTCGTGGTGAAGGTCAACCGTTTCGACCAGCAGCGGATACTCGGAGCGACGGCGAAGAGCCCGCGCTGGGCGATCGCCTGGAAGTTCGAGAAGTTCGAAGCCACGACCACGCTCGCCGGCATCCGCGTGCAGGTGGGCAGGGGCGGCACGATCACGCCCGTGGCCGACCTCGAGCCGGTGGAGTTGGCCGGCACGACGGTCCGCCGAGCGAGCCTGCACAACGCCGATGAGATCGCCCGCAAGGACATCCGGATCGGCGACGTGCTGGTGGTGGAGAAGGCGGGCAAGGTGATCCCGCACGTGGTTCGCGTGGAGAAGCACCTCCGCAGGGGGCGGCTCCGCACGTGGCAGTTCCCGACCGAATGCCCCGAGTGCGGCAGCGCCGTGGTGCGGGACGCAGAGGGGGTCTTCATCCGCTGCCCCAACGTGGACTGCCCGGCCCGTCGACGCGAGCGGCTCCGGTTCTTCGCCTCCCGCGGGGCGATGGATATCGAGGGCCTCGGCGACAAGCTGGTGGATCAGCTCGTCTCAGCGGGCCTCGTCAGGGACTACGCCGACCTCTACGCCCTCACGCCGGAGCAGCTCGAGCCGCTCGAGCGGATGGGCCGCAAGTCGGCCGCAGCGCTCGTCGATCAGATCGCGGGCAGCCGGTCTCGCGGCCTCGTCCGCGTGCTCAACGCCTTGGGCATCCGCCACGTCGGCCCGCGGGTGGCCACGCTGCTCTGCGATCGGTTTCCGACGATCGAGCAGCTGCAGGCGGCGTCGGCCGACGACCTCGCCGGCGTTGCCGAGATCGGCGGGATCATCGCCCAGAGCGTGCACGAGTGGCTGGCGAGCGACTACGGACGGCGGACGATCGCCGGCCTGCGACATGCCGGCGTGCGGCTCGACGTGCCCGAAGCCGACCGCGTGGCGGCAGGGCCGCTCACCGGCAAGACCGTCGTGGTGACGGGCACGCTCGCCGGCTTTTCGCGGCAGGAGGCCGAGGAGGCGATCCGCAAGGCGGGCGGCAGATCGGCGTCGAGCGTCTCCAAGAAGACCGACTACCTCGTGGCCGGCACGGAGGCCGGCAGCAAGCTCGCCAACGCCGAGAAGCTCGGCATCCCGGTGCTCGACGAAGCCGGCTTCCGAAGACTCCTTGCGGGCGACGAGTGACGCTGGCAGGAAACGCGGGGTGCGCCGGACGGCACGTGGGCCGCGGCGGTCAGACGAGGTCTGCGGGCGGCACCGCGAACACCGCCATGGCCACACCCCAGAGCGGCTCGCCGGCCAGCAGCCCGACCACCGGCCAGGCAACGACCCCGATCCGAGCGACCAGCCGCCGCGTCGGTGCAAACCAGAGCCCGGTGGCGAACAGGATCTCAAACGCCACGATCGCGTGCGTGACGAGATTCATCAGGTATTCCGAGGCGCGATAGGCGTCCCGGAGATCGACGGCGCCGGCCCGGGAGGCGAGCCACCAGGCCGCGGTGCCGTTCCACCATGCGTCGCCCTTGAGCTGCGCAAGCACGGTCGCCGCGGTGATCACCGCAGCATGCACGGCGAGGAGGCCGAGCGAGAGGCGGGCCCACGGAGAGGTGTCGATGGCGGGGGCTCCACGCCGGATCGCCAGGAGGCGGTCGAGCGAGAGATCGCCGCCACACGGGCCGACGGCGAGGCACCAGAGCAGCACGGAGAGGCAATCGTCGGCCGGTCCGGCGAGCATCGGGCCACGGTGCACCAGCGATGCCCAGAGAACCGCTGCGACGACCGCAGCGAGCCTCGAGGCCAGACCGACCACGAGGCACACGAACGCCGCGATCATCGCCGCGAACACTCCCACCACGGCCGCGGGTGTCGCGGCGACGTCGTAGAGCGACACGCCCCATCGTGGCCGCCACCCCGCCGCCACATCCGGCGGAATCATTCCGTCCGGGCCGAACCAGGTGAGCAGATCATCGGCATACGACCAGGCCAGGACCAGACCGAGCAGGCCCGTGAGCATGCGGACCGCGGCCAGCGGCCGCAGGCGGGCCGGGGCAAACCAGAACTGCATCCAGGTGGACGCGATGCCGGAACCCGACGACGACCGATCGACGCCGCTCATGGCGTCCTCTCCGGAGGCCGCGGGGTTGGCGTGGCCAGCGGGGCCACCTCGCCGGGCGGCTCGTCCCTGATGAGCTGCACATCGCCGCCGACGGTGCGGATCCGCGCGGTGTACACCTGCTCGGCGTCGGCGGCGACGACCGCCGACTGCTCGGGATGAGGCAGGCGAAGCACACGGAGTTCGAGATCGTCGCCACCCACCTGGGCAAACCCGCCGCGAGCGACGCCCGCAGCCACCACCCCGCCGTCTTCGTCGAGCCCGCCGACGGCGATCGTGCGCGCAAGCCGTCGCCACCGGGCGGCCCGTTCGCCTCTCCGTGCGCCGGGCAGCGACAGCGGCGGCGCAGCGGCCGCATGGATCGCCACCTCGATCTCGTGGTCGGCATCCTCATCGAGTCCGTAGGTGAACCGGTAGTCATAGGCGAGATCCAGCCACGCCGGCACGAGCCACGGCGAGTAGAGCCTCGATTTCACGGTGCCAAGCAGCGTTGACGCGCCGCTCAGGGAGTTCGTCGCGACGCCGAGGCCGAGCCCGATGAGATACACCGCCACCGCCACCGTCACCGCAGCGCGGATCGGCTCGGAGGGGATGTCGGGAGGCATGCCGTCCACGAAACGCGGGGCGGCTGCACGGCGCTGTCCTGGACCCGTCATGCAGACGAGTGTGATCGGCAACCGGGCTGCTCGCCAGTACGGCGGGATTCCCGCGTCAGCCCCGACCGTTTCGCCAGCGTCCCCCGGTCTCGTTGACATGCCTCCTCTGAGCCGATACCGTTTTGATGAGTACACGGTGACGCCTCGGTTCGCAGACTCCCCCCGATCGCCCTCGGCAACGCTTCGCACACGCCTTGGGGGATTAGCTCAATTGGGAGAGCGTCTGGCTGGCAGCCAGAAGGTCAGGGGTTCGAATCCCCTATCCTCCACTTCGATCGACACGATGTCTGCGGCCGAGGCGACCCGGGACGAGCTGGCATGGCTCGACGGCCGCATGCTACCCCGGCAGGATCTCCTCCTGCCCGTCGGCGATGCCGGATTCGTGCTCGGGGCCACCGCCACCGAGCAGTTCCGCACCTTTCGCGGCAGGCTCTTTCTGCCCGACGACCACGGGATCCGTTTTGCGGAGTCATGCCGGGTCGTGGGCATCGACCTGCCGTGGCCTGTTCCCCAGCTGCTGGCGGCCGCCGCCGAGGTGGCAGCCCGCAATCACGCCATTGGCAATGCCGGCAGCGACCTCGGACTCGTGCTGTTCGCCACCCCCGGCGATCTTGCCGCCCAGCATGCGGGTCGCAGCGGATCCCCGCGGGTGGCGATCCACACCTTCCCGCTCGCCTTCGGACTCTGGGCTGACGCGTATGACCGGGGCGTGGCCCTGCGACGTGTATCGGTGACGCAGGTGCCCGAGGCCTGCTGGCCGCTGCGGGCCAAGGTTCGCAGCCGGCTCCACTACCACCTCGCCGACCGCGAGGCGCATGCTGCCGAGCACGGTGCGCGGGGAGTTCTCGCCCATGCCGACGGCAGGATCAGCGAGACCTCCACGGCCAATGTCGCGATCGTGGCCGGCGGCCGGGTGACGACGCCTCCCGCCAGCGACGCCCTCGGCGGCGTGAGCCTCGCGTGCGCCCGACGGCTGGCGGCCGGCCTGAACATCGACTGGCAGGAGCAGTCGCTCACGGCCGAGGATCTCGCCGCCGCCGACGAGATCCTCCTGACCAGCACACCATCCTGCATCATCCCGGCCACCCGCTTCGACGGACGGACCGTGGGCAGCGGGCTCCCGGGGCCTGTCTTTCGTGCGCTGCTCGCCGCCTGGAGCAGCCTGGTGGGCGTCGACATTTCCGATCAGGCTCGCCGACAGCGGCACGGATCATGACCGCACGATCAGGACCGATTCGTGCCGGCAATGGATCCCCGCCGGGGCTCGCCCGCTACGATGTGCGGCACGAGACGTGCTACACGTACTCCGAGGTGGTGCCGGTCTGCCACAATGAAATCCACCTCGTGCCGCGCGACCTGCCGACGCAGCGGCTGCTTTCGTCGTTTGTCACCGTGGACCCGCAGCCCGACCACGTATCGACCCACGTCGACTCCTTCGGAAACACGGCTGGCATCTTCGCGATCGACGAGCCCCACGGCCGCCTCGTCGTCACGTCCACCAGCCGCGTGGAGGTCGATCCACCCCGCGACTGGACCAGCTTTCCGCCGGTGCCATGGGAGGCGATCCGTGACCGTCTCCGCCGCGACACGGATCCCGCGACACTCGAGGCACGGCAGTTCACCGATCAATCGCCCCTGATCCGCATTTCGCCGCAGCTCGCCGCATGGACCGCGGAGTCGTTTCCACCCGAGCGGCCCTGGGCGGAGGCGGTCGTCGACCTTACCCGCCGCATCCATCACGACTTCACCTACGACCCCGCGGCAACCACCACGGGCACGACCGTGGACGAGGTCTTCGCACTCCGCCGCGGCGTCTGCCAGGACTTCGCCCACCTCCAGATCGCGTGCCTGCGGTCGCTGGGGCTGGCGGCACGCTACGTCAGTGGCTACCTCTCGAACGAGCGTCGCGTGCAGGGCACTGACGGCGAAGGAGCCTTCGAGGCCGGCATGGTCGGCGCCGACGCCTCGCATGCGTGGCTTGCGGTCTGGGGCGGCGACGACGGCTGGCTCGATCTCGACCCGACCAACGACTGCACCGCCGGCACGCTCCACGTGACGGTCGCCTGGGGCCGGGACTATGCCGACGTCAGTCCCGTGAAGGGCGTCTGCGTGGGCGGTGGCCGACATGAGATCCGCGTCGCCGTCCACGTCACCCGCATCGCCTGATCCGCTCCAGACCGTCCGTGCCCGACCCGGATGCGTTCGCCATCCTGCCATGACCCCCACCCCCCGCCTGCTGCTCTCCCTCGCCGCCGCGGCCGTCGCCGTGCCGATCGTGCCCTGGCTCGCGTGGGGTGGCCGGCTCGATCACGCGGTGGCCGACTGGCTCGATCCCCCGCCGCCGGCCCCGCTCCTGGCCGTCGCAGAAATCGGCATCCTGGCGGCCGACATCCTCCTGCCAGTGCCGTCGAGCCTCGTCACCACGCTCGGCGGCGCCGGCCTGGGCATCCCCGTCGGCACGGCCTGTGGCTGGCTGGGCATGACGCTCGGCTCGGTGGCCGGCTGGCTGCTCGGCCGACTGGCCGCCCCCCGCGGCCTCGTGGAGAACGAGGCCACAGGACGTACGGCCACCGCGGCACCCCGGCGGTTCGGGCCGCTCGCCATCGTGCTCACAAGGCCGCTGCCGATCCTCGCCGAGGCGACGGCCCTGCTGGCGGGCGCGACGGGCATGCCGTTTCGCGGCTTCGTTGCCGCCGCCGCCTCGGCCAACCTCGCGATCGCGTTCGCGTGGAGCCTCGCCGGCGCGGCCGGCCGCGATGCGGACTCGCTCCAATGGGTGGCCGTGGCCGCCGTCGCGGTGCCGGCGGTCGTCGCAGCAGGGGTGGCGGTGCGGCGGCACACGCCGGCACGCACATCGACCGGTTGACGGGCTACACTGCCGGCGTCGCATTCCGCCCGTCACTCGCGCACGTCCCCGGATGCGTGCCTTCTTCCTCCCGCCAGATCTCCTCATGGACGCCCCCGGCTCGATTCTCGACATCTTCCTCAAGCTCGACGAGGTGCTTCACGGCGTGCTCCAGGCATGGGGCCCGTGGACGTACGCCCTGCTCTTTGCGGTGATCCTCTGCGAGACGGGCCTGGTGGTCACCCCATTCCTGCCCGGCGACTCGCTGCTGTTCGCCGCCGGCGCGATGGCGGCCCTCTATCCCGACGACCTCAACGTGGCCCTGCTGCTCGGGCTGCTCGCGGTGGCAGCCATCGTCGGCGACACGATCAACTACGGTCTCGGCCGCTGGATCGGCCCGCGCGCCTTCACGATCGACAAGTGGTTCCTCAAGCATCAGCATCTCGAACGGACGCAGGCCTTCTACGAGAAACACGGCGGCAAGACTATCGTGCTCGCCCGGTTCGTACCGATCGTCCGCACCTTCGCCCCCTTCGTGGCCGGCGTGGGAAAGATGCACTACCCCACGTTCCTGTTCTACAACGTCGTCGGAGGTCTGGCCTGGGTGCTGATCTGCACGCTCGCGGGCTACTTCTTCGGCAACGTCCCGGTCGTGAAGGAGAACTTTGAACTCGTGGTGGTGGGCATCGTGCTGGTGTCGGTGCTGCCGCTGGCCTGGGAACTCTGGTCGGCTCGCCGCCGGTAGCGAAAACGCCGCCGCATGCCGCCGCCGCACCCGCCGTCAGGGCAGGGAACGGATCGTCTCGGTGAACACGGCCGTGAACTCGGCACGGACGCGGGCGGTGGTCTCCCGCACGTCCTCGACGAGGGCCTCGGCGCCGGCGTAGCCGAGCAGGCGGGCGAGCCTCCAGCGGTCGTCGTCGGCGTCGGGAAGATCGTGCCGCGCCGGGGCATCGAGCAGCCGGAGGCAGCCTTCGATCGCCCGGAGTGAACGATACGCCCGCTCCAGGAAGGCGAAGCGGTCGGTGGCGAGCAGCCCGCAGCCGAGCAGGGCGACGAGGGCAGGCAGCGTGCCCGTGGTCCGCAGCTCCCGCTCCAGACCGCCATGCACCAGCTGCAGCATCTGGGCGATGAACTCGATGTCCACGACGCCGCCGGGGCCCCGCTTGAGATTCGACGGTCTCGCCCCTTCCTCCATCCGGATCCGCATCTGCCGGATCGACTCCACGTCAGCGGCCGTCCACGGCCGCCCGTAGGTCGCATCGTCGATGATCCGGCGAACCTCCGCGGCCGCGGCGGTACCGCCCACGACGGGCCGTGCCTTCACCAGCGCCTGCCGCTCCCAGCTGGCCGCCGGGCCGTCCGCGGCGACGTGGCGGGCGAACTCCGCCAGCGAGATCGCCGCCGGACCGCTGCGGCCGCTGGGCCGCAGCCGGGAGTCCATCTCGCCGAGCCGTCCCTGCGGTCCGAAGGCGTTGAAGACCCGCATGGTCCGCTGCGCGAGTTCGCCGAAGAAGTGGGCATTGCTGGTGCCTGCCGTCGCCGGACGCCCGCGGCGCGACGGAGGCGTCGTATCGCCATCCTCGTCGTAGAGAAACACCACGTCCAGGTCGCTGGCGTAGTTCATCTCCCGGCCGCCGAACTTGCCCATCGCCAGCACGACCGGTCCCGCGGGCTTTCCGGTGGCCGACGTCGGCGTTCCGAGCCGCGTGACGAGCGCCGCCATCTCGACCGCCACCACCTGCTTCACGAGGGCCTCGGCGATGCCGGTGACCGCCGCCGTCGTCGTCTCGGCGTCCTGTCGGCCGAGGATGTCGCGCACTCCCACCCGCAGCTGCTGCGACGCCTTGAACGCGTGCAGGATCGGCGCGGCATCGGTCGCACCGCGGCAGAGCTCGGCGAGGTCCGCCTCGAGGTCGGCGGCCGAGGGCAGCCGCTCGAGCAGCAGGCTGTCGAGGAGCTCGTCGATCATGCCGGGATTGCGGATCAGGAGATTCGCCAGGAAGGGGCTCGCCGAGCAGAGCCGGACGGTCAGGTCGAGGGCCGGCGGGTTGACGCTGAAGAGTTCCCAGAGCACCCCCTTGCCGCCCAGCGAGTCGGCGACCGCCGCCAGGGTGACGAGCGTGGCATCGGGGTCGGGCGTCCGTCCGACCGCCGCCAGCAGCCGCGGCGCAACGGCCGCGAGGAAGTGCCGGCAGCGGCGGGTCGAAAGAAACCGCGCCTGCTCTTCGCCCAGCGAGACCAGCGCCCGATGTGCCGCAGGCACGTCACGAAACCCATGCCCCGCGAAGACCGCCCGCACAGTCGCCTCGTCGGGCTCGGGATCGAGCACGAGATCCACCTCGGGCTCCGGTGCGGCCTCATCGGGAAAGGCGTCGTGCAGCAGGTGATCGAGAATCCTCCGGTTGAGCTGCTTGGCCTCGGCCAGGTCGGCGACGAGCCTGTCGCTCCCGTCCCGATCAGCGCCGTACCCGAGCCGGATCGCGAGTCGCGCCATCTCCGCCGCGGATGCCGGCAGGGCGTGCGTCTGCCGGTCGTAGAGGATCTGCAGCCGATGCTCGATCGTCCGCAGCAGGGTGTAGGTCCGCTCGAGGATCTCACGCTCCTGGTCGGTGAGCGACTCGGACTCCGCAAGCCGCCGCATCGCCTGCAGCGTGTTGCCGGTGCGCACGACGGCCGCGTCGCCGCCGCCGAGGAGCTGCAGGAACTGGATGGTGAACTCGACGTCGCGGATCCCGCCCCGGCCGGTCTTTACGTCGGTGGCATCGACGCCCTCGCGGATCGCCCGCTGTTCGATCCGCCGCTTGAGCGCCTTGATGCCGCTGATGTCCGCCCGGGCCAGCCAACGCCGCCAGATCCACGGCTCGAGTGCCTCGAGCAGCCTGCGGCCGAGCACTGCATCACCGCCCACGCATCGCGCCTTGACCCACGCCTGTCGTTCCCAGGTGCGGCCCGTCTCCTCGAAATACCGGAGCATCGGCTGCAGCGCCAGCGAGGCCGACCCCGCCCCCCCGTAGGGACGCAGCCTCAGGTCCACGCGGTATGCCGCCCCGTGCGCGGAGGGATCGGCGATCAGGCGAATCGCCTCCTGCACCACGCGGTCGAAAAACTCCTGATTCGTGCCGGGCCGGGGCCCGTCGACTCTGCCGTCGGCCGAATGCACGAAGACGAGGTCGATGTCGCTGGAGTAGTTGAGCTCGCCGCCACCGAGCTTTCCCAGCGCCACCACGGCGATCGTGGCCGGGCTGCCGCCCGGCTCGCGAGGCACGCCTCGCTGCCGGATGACGTGGGCCAGCGCCGCCCGCAGGGCCAGATCGACGATGCAGTCGGCGACGTGCGAGAGCTGCTGCACCACCGTCTCGAGCCGCTGCCGTTCGACGATGTCGCCATAGGCGATGCGCAGCGTCTGCCGCCGCTTGAACCGTCGGATCGCGATCGCGACGCGGTCGAGGTCGTCGCTGGCGCCGACTTCGGCGGCGAGCGTGGCGGCCAGCATCTCCCTCTTCTCGGGCCGGCCCCTGCCGACGCGAAGCTCCTCCCAGGCCTCGGGGTCGGCGATCACGATCTCGGCGAGATGCGGGCTGGCCGCGAAGATCCCCAGCAGGATCTCCAGCGCGCGGGAATCCCGCTCGAACAAGGTGGCCGCCGCCAGCGGGCTGCGCACGGCGGCGAAAAACCGCTCCAAGGCCACGAGCACACGGTCGGGATCGGCCACGACGGGCAACAGGGCCGCCAGCCGTGCGGCGAGCGGCGCGAGCAGATCAGGGGGCACTCCGCAGCGGGCGATGCCCGCCAGCGCCCGTCCCGCGACCGCAGGCTCGGCGAGCCCCGCCACCCGGCCCCACGCCGCCGCAGCGGCTGGATCGTCGAGCAGCCTCGCCACGTCGTCGGTCGCGGCCACGTCAGCCCCGCGAGGCCGCGGAGGGCACCGCCCGTGGGCTCGGTGCGGGAAGGGCGATCTCGTGCACGCGCGGCGACTCGCCGGCATGCTCCAGGCCCTCGAGCGGCACGGCGTCCGCCAGCCCGTCGGCGACGACGCCCGAGAGCGACCACGCTCCAGCCGCAAGGATGTCGACGTCCACGAGCCGGCCGACAAGCCGCGTGGGGGCGTCGAAGACCACGATCCGATCGCACATCGTGCGGCCCGTGAGCTGGGCGACGCCGTCGGGGCCGGGATCGACCGCCCGCTTCTCGTCGCGGGCCGACAATCCCTCGACGAGCACCTGCTGACGCCTGCCCACGAACCCCCGGTTGCCCGCGAGGCTCGCCTCCTCCTGGGCTTCGAGCAGCAGGCGATTCCGCTCCTTCTTGACCTCCTCCGGCACGTCGTCGGGGAGGCGGTCGAAGGCCTTGGTGCCGGGCCGCGGGCTGTACTTGAAGATGAAGCTGTTCTTGAAGCCCACCGTGCGCACGAGATCGAGCGAGGTCTGAAACTCCGCGTCGGTCTCGCCGCAGTAGCCGACGATGAAGTCGCTCGTCACGGCCGCATGCGGAATCGCCGCGCGAATCCGGCCGAGCATCTCCATGTACTCGCCGATCGTGTAGCCCCGCTTCATGCGGGTCAGCACGTCGTCGGAGCCGTGCTGCGCCGGCACATGGAGGTAGTGGCAGACCTTGGGGAGGTCGCGGACCGCGGCGATCAGCTCGTCGGTCATGTCCTTGGGGTAGTTGGTGACGAACTTGATGCGGTCGAGGCCATCGACCGCGTCGAGCAGCGCGAGCAGGTCTGCCAGCCGGGTCGTCCGCCCGCCGTCCTTCCATCGGTAGCTGTTGACGGTCTGGCCGATCAACGTGATCTCCCGGCAGCCCTCCGCGACGAGCTTTCGCGCCTCGGCCACGATCGTCTCGGGCGCGCGGGCCTGCTCCGGGCCGCGGACGTGGGGCACGACGCAGAACGCGCAGAACTTGTCGCAGCCGGTCTGCGTGCGGATGAAGGCCTGGAAGGGCGTGGGCCGCATCGCCGGGTCGCGATCCGGATCGTAGCTCTCGAAGCTCCGCGCGATCGCGTCGCGGCTGCCCGCCTTCCGGTCGAGGCTGACCTCGATCCGCGGTCCGCCACCGGCCAGCACCTCGTCGACGAGTGCCGGCACCTGATGAAGCTGGCCGGGTCCGACCACGAGATCCACCCACGGAGCCCGCTTGCGGATCAGCTCCTGGTCCTTCTGTGCCATGCACCCCAGCACGCCGACGACGACGTCCGGCCGCAGCGCCTTCACGCTGCGGATCCTGCCGAGCGCCGAGTAGATCTTGTCCTCGGCGTGCTGACGGACGGAGCAGGTGTTGTAGAAGACCGCGTCGGCTTCGGCGGCCGCCGCAGCCATTTCCCAGCCCTGCCTGCGAAGCGCGGCCACCACGAGCTCACTGTCGAGCACGTTCATCTGACAGCCGACGGTTTCAATCCAGAGCCGCTTCATCCCGATGAGTCTAGGGCGGCCCTGCCGCGGGTGAAACCTCAGGGCTGCAGGGCGTGCGATCAGCGACCGTCACCGAGCACCGCCCCCGGCAGCAGCGGGCTGCCGCGGAGATAGTCCGCCGCGGACATGCCGCGCCGGCCCTCGGGAATCAGCCGCGTGACGGCCAGCGCGGTGCCGGCGCCGCAGGCCACCACGAGCCGGCCGTCGGAGGCATCCAGCACGGTGCCCGGGGCCGCGGCGGCCGCCGCGGGATGGGTCGCCACCTCCACGTCCTCGAGCACGAGCCGGTGCCGCTGGCCGTCGCCGCGGACGACGAACGTCGAGAGCCTGGGCCACGGCTCCAGCGCCCGTCGCAGCCGTTCGATGCTCGACGCGGCCTGCGTCCAATCGACGATCCCGTCCTGCTTCGCGAGCCGCGGAGCCCGGGTTGCCAGGGCCGCGTCCTGCGGTGTTCCGATGCCCGCCACCGTGCCCACGGCGGCCAGCGCGGCCTGCAGCCGCCCGACCGCGTCGAGCACGGCCCCGGCGCCGAGTTCCGCCAGCCGCGGCTCCAGTTCGGCCGCGGTCTCCCGCGGTGCCACGGTCACGTCGCGAGCCACGATCACGTTGCCGGCATCGAGGGCCGGCGTCATGTGGATCACGCTCACGCCGGAGAGCCGGTCGCCCGCACGGATCGCCCACTGCACCGGCGCAGCACCGCGATGCCGCGGGAGGAGCGACCCGTGGAGATTGATGCCACCGAGCGGCGGCACGGCGAGCAGGTCGCGGGACAGGATCTGGCCGTAATCACAGACGACGAACAGATCAGGGCGCAGGGCCGCCAACGCCGACACGACAGCGGGATCGTTGACCCGCTCGGGCGCGAGGATGCCGATCCCGGCCGCGTTCGCCGCCTCCCGCATGGGATTCGGGGGCGGCCGCCGTCCGGGCGGTGCGTGGTCGGGTCGCGTGACCACCGCGACGATCGCGTGCGGCGAGGCCACGAGCGCCCGAAACATCGGCACCGCGAACGGCCCCGTGCCCATCACGATGATGCGAAGCCGTGTCACGACTGCTGCCCCGCAGGGGACTCCACCGCGTCAGCAGCGGGCGACTTCGAGGCGGTCGAGATCGGCGAGCAGGGCGTCGTTGCCCGGCAGTTCACCCCGCGACTGCTTGCCGAAAAACACCTCGCGGAAGGTGTCGAGTTCGCCCCGCACCTCGAGGGCGGCCGCCTCGGGCAGGCGGTCGGTGAACAGCCGTCCCTCGAGATGGTCGTATTCGTGCTGCACGACCCGGGCGAGCAGGCCGTCGAGATCCATGCGGATCGGCTCGCCCGCGAGCGAGAAGGCCTCCACCACGATCTTCTGCGGCCGGCGCACGTCCATCCGCACCCCGGGCAGCGAGAGGCATCCCTCCTCCTGCACGGCCGTGCCCCGCGGCCGCGAAAGGACCGGGTTCACGAACACATGCTCCTCGCCTTCATCCCGGCGGCCGGAGCAGTTGACGATGAACAGCCGGTACGGCAGCGCGACCTGGTTGGCGGCGAGGCCGATGCCCTGGGCCTCGTACATGATGTCGAACATCCGCGCCACGGCGTCGCGCAGGCCGCCATCGAGCCGCACCACCGGACTCGCCCGGCGCAGGAGCGCAGGATGCGGAAACTCCACGAGCGCAAGCGGGCCGATGGCTGGGTCGACGGCGGGGGGCGGATTCATGCGCGGGCGGCGGGGACGGAGGACGGGGCGACGCCGAATCATACCGCCCCGGCCTCGGGTACGATGAGCGGCATGTCCGCTCCGGCTGAATCAGGAGGTTCCCCGGCGGCCACTGCCGAAACGCCGTGGTTCGCGCCGCCGGTGTTTGCAGCCACAGCCGGCGGGCTCGGCCGCGTGCCCTTCGCCCCGGGCACCTTCGGCGCCATGCTGGGCCTGCCGCTCTCGCTGGCGACGGCCGCCGGAGCAGCGTGGCTGAGCGGCGGCTCCGCGGCGGCGGTGCTCCCCGTGGAGGCCCTGCTGGTGGTCGTGATGTGCCTGCTGGGCATCCCGATCTGCTCGCAGGCGGCCGCGGCGCTGCGGCGGAAGGATCCCGGGGCGATCGTGCTCGACGAGGTGGTCAGCATGCCCCTGGCCCTGCTGGCCGTTCCGGCGGCGGACCGTTCGCCCGCCACCCTCGCGATCGCCTTCGTGCTCCTGCGGATCTTCGACATCGGCAAGCCGTTTCCGTGCCGGCAGCTGGAGCGGCTGCCCGCCGGCCTGGGAATCATGGCCGACGACTGGGGAGCCGCAGCGTGGACGGCCGCATGCCTGGCCGTCTCCCGCTGGCAGCACTGGATCTGAAGGCCGGCGGACGACCGCGTGATGCGCATCCTGCTCGTCGACCACGGCTGCTGCGATCCCCCGCACACACGCGTCCACCGGCTTCGAGAGGGGCTCGAGGCGGCCGGCTGCACGGTGGCGGTTTGCGGCCCCTCGACCGTCAACGCGTTCGAGGAACAGCCGCGGGGCATGCACGGCATCCATCTCCACGACGTGGCCGCAGCGTCGAGAACCTTCCTCGACGCGGTGCGGAATGGCGGCCCCGAAGCCTTCCTGCGGGCGACGGCCACCGTGCCCGCGCGGCTGCTCGGGCTCGCCCGCGAGACGGCGCGGCAGATGGTCGCGGAGGCCGCCGACGAGATCTTCCCGGATGCGATCTTCGTGCTCCACGCCGGCATCCTCGCCGACCTGGCGATCGAGACGGGTGCGCCGGTGGTGGTGCATGTGGCCGCCGCGGATCTCGAGGCGGCCGCGGCCCGCCCTTCGCTCAGGCGGCTCGTGCTCGCCGCGATCGGCTCCAGCGACCGGATCGTGGCGGCCGACGAGGCGGTCGCGGCCACCGTCACGACGTGGCTCGGCGGCGACGCCGACGCGCAGTCCCGTTGCGAGATCTGGCCGCTCGACGCCGCCGCCGCGCCGCGGGTCGCCGAGGCCTGCAGGCGGGCCCTCGCCGGCCGTCGAGGCGAGGCCTGAGCCGCCGCGGTGACGCAGCTCATACGGACTCCACTTGATCCTCGCGCGTCGGTTCAACGCCGCGGCCATCCGGATTCCGCAGGCTGCAAGCCCGCGGCTACGAGAATCTCAGCGCGGGGCTGCCCATGCCCGAGAGCCGGCGTATGCCCGGGCACCGATCCGCCATCGGCGGATTGGTCGGCGCAGCCACGATGGCGAAGCGATGGCGGCATCCGAGTGAGCGTCGGGCAGGATG
>JBJTQP010000189.1:0-10363 GCA_046075685.1 Planctomycetaceae bacterium
GCCGGCGTATGCCGCCGAGCGCAGCCAGGATGGCGAAGCGAAGGCGGCATCCGAGAGAGCGGCGGGCAGGATGCCCGCCGCGAACGTCCGGCGACGGGGTATGGGCAGCCCCGAGCCACGCGAACGTCCGGCGACGGGGTATAGGCAGCCCCGAGCCGCCGGCCCAAGATTCCGCAGGCTGCAAGCCTGCGGCTACGGGGAAACGCAGCGGCCACGCTGCGGCTCCAAAAACCCAGCGAGGGGCTGCCCGTACCCGTGAGCCGGCGTATGCCGCCGAGCGCAGCCAGGATGGCGAAGCGTGGGCGGCATCCGAGTGAGCGGCGGGCAGGATGCCCGCCGCGAACGTCCGGCGACGGGGCACGGGCAGCCCCGAGCGACGCGCCCATTGGCGGGCCCGCAGCGGTCAGAAGTCGTAGGCCACTCCCGGCCGCACGAGCTCCACGTTCCGCAGCCCCAGGGCGTCGAGTTCGCGGGCGATCTCGTCGGCATACCGCACCTTGCGGTGCACCACGATCCAGCGAACGTCGCGGTCGAGTTTCGCGATCTCGGCGGCGAACGTGGCCGGGCAGTGATGGCCCGTCTTGGCGGCGAGAGCCGCGGAGCGGTTCGGGAAGCTCACCTCCAGGAACACCGCATCCAGCCGCGGCGCCGCGGCGAGGTGCCTCCAGAGCACGTCGGTGGGGCCCGTGTCGGACGGAAAGGCCACGGCCGCGCCGCCGTCGTCGACCAGGAATCCGAGCGTGTCGACGCAGTGGGAGACCGGCACGGGCGTGATCGTGAGGCCGGCCCGCGTCACCGGCTCGTGCAGCCGCAGCGGCGTGCCCCGCACGAAACGGTCGTCGCCGGTCGAGAGCTCGAAGAAGTCGGGCCAGACGCGGCCGTTGAAGATGTCGCGGTGGATGAAGTCGAGCACGTCGTCGCGGCCGAGCAGTTCCACGCACTCCGGCCCCGGCTCGTAGACGTTCTCCAGGAAGATCGGCAGCGTGGCGATGTGGTCGATGTGCTCGTGGGTGAGGAACACGTGCCGCACCCGCTCCTGCTTCCGCAGGTCGGCGAGCAGCCCGAGCGAGCCGGCGTCGATCGCCACCGCGTCGTTGACCAGGAACGACACCAGGAACTGGGCCTCCGTGGGGGGCGTGCTCGACGGCAGCAGTTCGATCTTCATGGGGGTTCCGCCTCCTGCTCCTAGACCGCGAAGAAGTCGCGGATCTTGCGGAAGATGTCCTGCACCTCCGGCGTGGCCCGCTCCACGCCAGCGATCGCCTGCGTCCGCTCCGCCATTCTCAGCCGCAGCGACCGGCCGAGCCCCTCGACCAGTTCCGGGTGGGCCGCGAGGATCCCCCGGAACGACTCCTTGCCGATCTCCAGGAGCCGGGTCTCGCCGCGGGTGGTGGCCGTGGCCACCCGCGGGGCGCCGGTCATGAGCGACATCTCGCCGAAGTAGTCGCCCGGGCCGAGCGTGGCGAGCGTGACCGGCGGAGCGTCGCCGTCGCGGGCCGTCACCTCCACGCCCCCCGACATGATCACGAACATGCTGTCGCCCGGATCGCCCTGGCGGAGCACCTGCTCGCCGGAGCCGTAGGCACGATCGACGTTCTCCTCGGCCAGGCGGCGGACGAGGTCGCGGCCGAAGGGCTCGAGCAGGCTGATCCTCGCCAGGCACTCGACGCGGCGGTCCGTGCCGGCGGACGGGGGCTCGACGGCCGGGGGCGGCAGGGGCGTGAGCCGCACGGCATGCGTGGCCACCGGGATCTCGACGCCGTGCCGGGCGAGCGCGTACCAGATCCGGTCCCGGGCCATGCCGTCCACGCGGTCGCGCTTGTCGAACTCGGTGGTGAACAGCCGCACCCAGTGCTCGACGCCCCGCTCCGTGAAGGCGTTGGTGACCACCGACGGCGCCGGCTGCTCGAGCACGCCGAAGCTGCCCTTGATGGCCTCCAGGATGATGGCCTGCACCCGCTGGGGCGGGACGTCGAAGGGCGTGACCACGTAGAGCGACCGCCGCGACCAGGGCTCGGGCTTGGTGAAGTTGCGGATCGAGGCCTGGGCGAGCTGGCCGTTGGGGATGATCACGTAGGCCTCGTCGAGGGTGAGCACCTTCGTGGCCCGCCAGTTGATCTCCACCACGCGGCCGATGTGGGCCTGGTTCTGGTCGTACTGGATCCAGTCGCCCACCTCGAAGGGATGCTCGGCGTGGATCGCGAGGCCCGAGAAGACGTTGCCCAGGGTGTCCTTGAGGGCGAAGCCCAGGGCGGCCGTCACCAGCGCCGAGCCGGTGAACAGGTTGCCCGCGTTGACGCCCGATTCGTAGAGCACCGCCACGAACGCCGCCGCGACCAGGATCCAGCGGAACACGTCGAGGAAGATCGTCGGCCAGGGCTTGGCGAACCGCTCCCACACCGACACCGCCACCCCGAGCAGCAGCGATTGCAGAAACGAGGCCAGCAGGAAGAACCGGGTGCCGTCGAGGGCGAGCGTCGCCCCGTCGGCCGACTCCGGAAACAGCAGCAGGGCCGCAAAGGGCAGGGGGGCGAGGCAGAGAAGCGTGAGCGGCCACGTGGCGAGCCGGCGGCGACCAGCGGGCAGCGTGAGCCAGGCCACCACCAGCGCCACCGCCGCGGCCGCGGCCTTGCGGCGCAGATCCGACTCCGCGGAGCCGCCGAGCAGGGCCGGAAACACCACCTTTAGCAGGGGAAGCATGGAGAAAACGTCCGGTGGCTCGCGGGCTGAGTCGCGGCATGGAACGCCGCGATTGTGACGCCACGCCGAAAGCCCGACAAACCGCCGCCCCCCGGCCCCGCGGAGGTTTTCCGGTGATTTCCGGCCGGAATGGACGCGTTGGAGGGGATGTGCTAGTTTTTCGGGCTTGCCCGGAGAAGGCGACGGTCGCCAACCGGGGTGTTCGATGGTTGTGGTGGAGCAGGCATGGTCAAGCTGACGGTTCGCGAGCGGGAGAGCATCCAGGAGGCGGTTCGCCGTTTCCGGAAACTGGTCGAGCGGAGCGGCATCAAGAAGGAGATGCGGCGCCGCGAGTTTTTTGAGAAGCCGAGCGAGACCCGCCGCCGCGCCCGCCTTCGCGCCGAACGCCGCACCAAGCGGAACCGCCTGCTCGGCGTGTGATCAGGGTGCGGGCTGCAGGCCTGCACCTCCCGGGCTTCACGCCCGTGCCGGCGACTCCTGCTTCCAGTCGAGCGCCACGTCGAGCCACGGTGCGTCGTGCGTCGGCCAGCCGGTGCTCACGCGATCCACGCCGGTGGCCGCGATCGTGGCCACGGTCTCCGGGCGGATGCCGCCCGATGCCTCCAGCACCACGTCGGGCGCCCGCGAGTTTCGCGTCGCCACGCAGCGGGCGAGTTCGGCGAGATCCATGTTGTCGAGGAGCACGATGTCAGGCCCGGCGTCGAGCACGTCGGCGAGCTGCGCGAAGGAGTCGATCTCCACCTCCACCACCATGCCCGCGGCCCGGGCCGGCGGAAAGGTCTTCGACACGAAGGCCCGGCTCGTCCGCACCGCGTCGGCGGGAGACACGCCCGCCACCGCGGCTGCGGCCAGGTGGTTGTCCTTGATCAGGATGGCGTCGTGCAGGCCGAGGCGGTGATTCCAGCCGCCGCCCATCCGGGTCGCATACTTGTCGAGCAACCGCCAGCCCGGCACCGTCTTGCGGGTGTCGTAGACGCGGCACGGCGTGCCGTGGACGGCGTCGACCAGCCGCCGCATGGCGGTGGCCACTCCGGACATCCGGCCGAGCAGGTTGAGCACCGTTCGTTCCGCCGCGAGCACGCTTCGCGTCGGACCGGCCAGCGTGGCGACCGTCTGGCCTCGATCAACGGCGGCGCCGTCGGCCACGAGCGGGCGGAAGGCGAGGGCCGCGTCGGCCACCCCGGCCGCCACCGTCGCCGCGGGCAGGCCGGCGATCACGCCCGGTCGCCGCGCCACGACGGCAAGTTCGCTGCGGGCATCCGGGCCCACGAGGCCGATGCTCGTCCAATCGCTCTCGTGCTCGAGGTCCTCGAGCAGCCAGTCACGGGCCAGATGCTCCACGTGAGCGGCGAGCCGCTCGCCCCAGACGACCTGGGTGAACTCCGGAACGACGCGCTGGGGCCGGTGGCTCATGGACGGCGGAGGAGGGACGGGCGGCCGATCGCGTATCCTATCAGGAGTTCGTCGCACCTCCCGTTCCGCCTGCCCTCGACGCCCGTCCGGACCACGCCATGCCCGCCGACGCCAGCCGCGACCGCGTCCTGCCCGTTCGCGCCCAGCGGGTGCTTGCGGTGGCGGTGGCCGCCTCGCTGACCGGGATGGCCGCGGCCTTCGTCGCGCTCGGGGGATTGTCGGGCCGGCTCATCCACCACGACGCGGCCCCGCTCCCGAGCGGCCGGTTCACCGTGAACGTGAACGAGGCCGGCATCGACGAACTAGCCGTGCTGCCCGGGCTCGGCCCGGCGACGGCCCGGCGGATCGTCGACCACCGCCGCGAGCACGGCCCCTTCACGAGCATCGACGGCCTGCTCGACGTGCCCGGCATCGGGCCGGCGACCCTCGACGAGATGCGACCCCACCTCCGGCCCATCCGCCGCCGCGAGGCCCCGCCGTGACGCCCGCCCCGGCACCACTCCATCCCGGCGTGTTCGAACTCGTGGCCCCCTACGAGCCGGCCGGCGACCAGCCCACCGCCATCGATGCCCTCGTGCGCGGCATCGGCGAGGGCCGCGCGTCCCAGGTGCTGATGGGCGTGACCGGCTCGGGCAAGACGTTCACCATGGCCAACGTCATCGCCCGCACGGGCCGGCCCACGCTCGTGCTCTCGCACAACAAGACGCTCGCCGCCCAGCTCTACGCGGAGTTTCGCGACTTCTTCCCGCACAACGCGGTGCACTACTTCGTCAGCTACTACGACTACTACCAGCCCGAGGCCTACATCCCGCAGCGCGACATCTACATCGAGAAGGACGCGGCGATCAACAAGGAGATCGACCGCCTCCGCCTTGCGGCCACCAGCGCCCTCGTCAGCCGGCGCGACGTGATCGTGGTGGCCAGCGTGTCGTGCATCTACGGCCTCGGCTCGCCGGACGACTACCGCGCCATGGTGGTGCGGCTGGCCACGGGCGCCGGCGTCACCCGCGACCAGCTCCTCGAGCGGCTGGTGTCGATCCACTACGAGCGGACCGACGTGGCCCTCGAACGGGGCATGTTCCGGGTCCGCGGCGACTCGATCGACATCTGGCCTCCGTACGACGAGCTGGCCTGCCGGGTCGAGTTCTGGGGCGACGCGATCGAGTCGATCGCCATCATCCATCCCACCAGCGGCGAGGTGGCCGGCAAGAAGGACGAGATGTACTTCTATCCCGCCCGGCACTTCGTGATGCCGGAGGACCGCATCAAGGCCGCGGTGTCGACGATCCGGGCGGAGCTCGACCAGCGGCTGGAGGAGCTCAAGAGCCAGGGCAAGCTGCTCGAGGCCCAGCGGCTCAACGCCCGCACACGGTTCGACATCGAGATGCTGCTGGAGGCCGGCTTCTGCCCCGGCATCGAGAACTACTCGCGGCCGCTCTCCGGCCGCCCGGCCGGCAGCACGCCCGGCACGCTGTTCAACTACTTCCCGGACGACTTCCTGTTCTTCGTCGACGAATCGCACGTGACGGTTCCGCAGGTCCGCGGCATGTATGCGGGCGACCGCAGCCGCAAGATGACCCTCGTGGACCACGGCTTCCGGCTGCCCAGCGCCCTCGACAACCGGCCGCTGATGTTCGACGAGTGGGAGAGGCGGCTGCACCAGACGATCTTCGTGTCGGCCACGCCAGGCCCCTGGGAGCTGAACCGCACCGGCGGCGAGGTGGTGGAGCAGGTGATCCGGCCGACGGGACTGCTCGACCCCGTGATCGAGATCGTGCCCGCCAAGCAGCAGGTGGTGCACCTCGCGGGGGAGATCGACCGCGTGGTGGCGGCGGGCCAGCGGGTGCTCGTGACCACGCTCACCAAGAAGCTGGCCGAGGATCTCACCGCCTACTTCCAGGAGCGCAAGGTCCGCTGCCGCTGGCTGCACAGCGAGCTCGACGCCTTCGAGAGGGTGGAGTTGCTCCGCGACCTCCGCGCAGGCTCGTTCGACGTGCTCGTGGGCGTGAACCTGCTCCGCGAGGGGCTCGACCTTCCCGAGGTGTCGCTCGTCGCGATCCTCGACGCCGACAAGGAGGGTTTCCTGCGGAGCGAGACCTCGCTGATGCAGACGATCGGCCGCTCCGCCCGCAACGTCGACGCCCGGGTGATCCTCTACGCCGACACGGTGACGGAATCGATGCAGCAGGCGGTGGACGAGACCCGGCGGCGGCGGGCCCTGCAGGAGACCTACAACCGCGAGCACGGGATCACGCCCGAGACGATCCGCAAGGAGATCCGGGCGGGGATCGAGGCCGAGTCGGCCTCCCGGGCGGTGGCCTTTGAGGCGGTGGGGGCCGGCGACGAATCGCATCGGCGGGCCGCCGAACTCATCGAGCAACTCGAGGCCGACATGATGCAGGCCGCCGCGGAACTCGACTTCGAGCGGGCGGCGCGAATCCGCGACGAGATCGCGGCCCTCCGCGACGGCCGGCCGCGGGGAGCGCGAACGGGCGGCCCACGGGGCCGGAAGGGCAGGGGATCCGGCGGCAGAATCCCCAAGCCGCGATCGATCTGAGCATGAACAACCCCGACGACACTCCGGCACGGCGGCGGCCGAAGGGGCCTCCCGCCTCGATCCCGCCGACCGGCGACGACGACGTCGACGCGATCCTCCGCGACCCGGCCACCCTCTGGGAGACCGCCTGGCGGACGTCGGGGGAATACATCGCCATCGTCGACCGGGCTTGCATCATCCGGGCCTGCAACCGGGTCGACGACGGGTTCGGTATCGACCAGGTGGTCGGCCACAGCATCGTGCGATTCACCCTGCCGGACTCGTCGGCGGCCCTGGAAGCCATGGTGCACGAGGTGTTCGCCGACGGTGAGATGCGGACGCTGGAAACCGTCGTCCGGCGGCTCGACGGCCAGCTCAGCTACTTCGCCCTCCGCATCTCTCCGCTGCGTCGGCAGGGCCAAATCGCGGCCGTCATGGTGTGCTGCGAGAACATCCGCCCGTTGCGAAACACGGAGCGGGCCCTGGCACGGGAACAGACCGTGCTCCGCCGCCTGATCGAGATCCAGGAACGCGAGCGGCAGCTCGTCTCCTACGAGATCCACGACGGCCTGGCGCAGTACATCGCCGGCGCGATCATGCACTTCGAGGCCCACCTCCACGACCTGCAGGGCCGGGCGTCGCGGGAGGCCGTCGACGGGATGCGGCTGCTGCGGGCGGCAGCGGAGGAATCCCGGCGGCTGATCGGCGGCCTGCGGCCGCCGTCGCTCGACGAACTGGGCATCGTCGACGCCATCGACTCGCTCGTGGCTGACGCCCGGATCGAGATCCCCGACGTGGAGTTCGTCCACCATCTGCCCGGGGAGCGACTGCCGCTGCCGTTGGAAACCGTGATCTTCCGGATCGTGCAGGAATCGCTCACGAACGCCAGGCGCTACGCCGAGGCCTCCCGGGCGGAGGTGCGGCTCGAGCGGACGGCCGACGGGATTCTCGTGAGTGTCCGCGACGACGGCCGGGGATTCGACGTCGAGGCGGTGCCCGACAGCCACTTCGGCCTCGAGGGCATCCGGCAGCGCTGCCGGATGTTCGGCGCGGCGCCGCGGATCGCGTCTTCCCCGGGCGCGGGCACGACCATCGAGGTGGTGCTGCCGCTGTCGCCGCCCACCACGTCAGGCTGAGCGACCCCGACCGCTCCCCGTCAGGCCGCGGCCTTGCGCAGGCCCTCGATCGACCTGCCGAGTCGGCGGCGGCCGGTCGTCGTCGTGCCGGCCGCGGCCGCTGCAGTGACGCCGGCGGCGGAAGAAGCGTCGAGCACGGTGGTCTCGCGCACGGTGGTCTCGCGGCTGACGGCCAGCCGATCGCGGAGCGTCTGGGCCAGGGTGGCGCCGAGATCCTCATCGCGGCTGCGCGTGCCGACGTCGTCGATGGCGTCGGCCAGCCCGAGCACCACCGCCTGACGAACCCCCTCGCGAACCCACTGGAAGAAACTCATCTCGCCTGCCTCCTGATGATCCCCGTCGACTCCTCACGACGCCGCCGGGCATGCCGCACTCGGCCCGCACCGGACATCACGATCCGGACATCACGCACCGGACATCACGATCCGGATGCCGCGGCTCCGATGCCGCGCCCCGGCCCGCCTCCCGTCGTATCGGCCGGCCGGCCACCCGCCTGCACGCGGCGGGCCGCCGCACCGGAGCCGGGGGCTGGGAAGCCCCTGCGGCTCAGGCAGGCCCGGGAAGCCTCGCAATGCAGATCAGGCAGATGTCGTCGCTCTGCGGCTCTGCGGAGGCATGCCGAGCCACGTCGGCCAGGATTCGACGGCCGGTGTCCGCCGCCGTGCCGCCGCCCTCGATCGCCGCCTCGAGCCGCCCGAAGCCGTAGCACTCCTGCAGGTGGTCGAGCGCCTCGCTGATGCCGTCGGTGACGAGCACGAGCGTGGCGCCCGGCGGCAGCGACACCTCGCAGGTGCGGAACGTGGCCCCCGGCCCCGCCATCCCCAGCGGCAGCCCGCCGAGGTCGTCGGCCACGGCGGTGACGTGGCCATCGGGGTGCCGAAGGAAGCCGGGCAGGTGGCCGGCATTGCAGACCGTGGCCACGTGCCGCCGCGGATCGAGCACCGCCACGACGAGCGTCGCGAAGCGGTCGTCCCAGCCCCCGCGCAGGAAACTCTCGTTGATCGTGGCCACGGCGGCGCCCAGGTCGGGCTCGCTCGCCAGACAGTAGCGGACGTCGGCCGACAGGGCGGCCATGAGGAGCGCCGCCGACACGCCCTTGCCGGAGACGTCGGCGAGCACGACCGCCAGCCGGCCCCCGGCCAGGGGCACGTATCCGAAGAAGTCCCCGCCGACATGCCGGGCCGATTCGTAGAAGTCGAACACCTCGTAGCCGGGAAGTTCCGGGGGCCGCGCGGGCAGGAGGCCCTGCTGCACCCGATGCGCCAGCTCCAGATCGCGGGCGAGCTGCTCGCGGGCCACCCGCTCGTCGTGCACCAGCGCCTGCTCGATCGCCTGCGAGGCCTGCTCGGCCACGCCGGCGAGCACGTCGAGATCGGCCTCCGTGAAGCCGGGAGCGATGTCCCGGGAATCGACCTGCACGACGCCGAGCAACGCCCCGTCGGCCCGCGTCACGGGCACGCACATCACCGAGCGGATGCGGCAGTCGATGATGCTGTCGTGATCGCGAAACCGCGTGTCGGTGGCCGCATCCGCGGAGAGCACCGCGCGGCGGGTCTCGCCGACCATCGTGACCAGCGAGAGGCTGATCCGCAGGGGCGCCGCGACGGCCGCGTCCTTCGTCCGCTGGGCCCGCACCGCCAGCCTGCCTGAGTGGGGATCGACGAGCAGCACGAATCCACGCCTCGCCTGCGGAAACGCGTCGAGCAGCCCGTCCAGCAGCCGTGGGAGGACGTCTTCCGCCGCCACCGACGCCCCGATCGCCCGGTTGAGGCCCAGCACGGCCCGAAGCTTCGCCTCGGCGTGCGCGCCGGGCCCGGCCCCCGCGGCGGGCATTTCGAGCTGCGAGACGATCACGCCGGCCGACCCGCCGTCGAGAATGACGTGGCCCGTGCCGGTGGATGGCGGCGTCTCGGCACGGGGCCGGGCACGCCGCCGAGTCGCCTCGACATACACGAGCCGTTGGCCGCAGACGCCGATCTCGTCGCCATCCTCGAGCCGCCGCCGCGACGTCAGCGGCAGGCCGTTGACGAGGGTGCCGTTGCGGCTCTGGAGGTCCTCGACGAAGGCGCCCTCGGCCGACAGGCTGACCGCGGCGTGCTGGCGACTGACCGCCGCGGCGTCGAGCACGATGCCGCAGTCTGGATGCCGGCCGATCACGATCCGCCCGGCGACGAGCGGGAACCGTGTCGCCCGGCGGCCGGCGGTGACGAGATCGAGGTTGGGCACGGCAGGTCAGCCGGGACGACGGCGGTCGCGGGCGGAGCGATTCGCGGCAACAATCGCAGTCCGCGTTTCGGAATTGCCCCTCGCCATCATGGCAGGTAATCTCCGATTCCCGCCGTTCATTGGGGAATGGTGTAACGGTAGCACGACTGGCTCTGAACCAGTTAGTCTAGGTTCGAATCCTAGTTCCCCAGTTTTCATCCCTCACGCGCCGGGGGGCTTGCCGTGCGGATGGCAGATCCGAGCCTGCTGCCCTCACGCGCCGGGGGGCTTGCCGTGCGGATGGCAGATCCGAGCCTGCTGCCCTCACGCGCCGGGGGGCTTGCCGTGCGGATGGCAGATCCGAGCCTGCTGC
>JBJTQP010000190.1:0-3257 GCA_046075685.1 Planctomycetaceae bacterium
GCGCATCGTAGAGGTCGAAGCACTCGAGGTTGTGGAGGGTGTTGATCGAGATCACGAGGTCGAAACTCTTGTCGGCGAAAGGGAGCTTCGCGGCGCTCGCATGGCGGAGGAAGGGCTTCACCTCCTCCTTGGCATGCTCGAGGGCGTAGGTGGAGACGTCGATGCCCGCCACCTCGACGCCCGGCACGGCCTGCGTGAAGTCGTACAACAGAAAACCCTTGCCGCAGCCCACGTCGAGGATCCGGTCGCCGGGCTGGATGCCATAGTGGGCCACCATGGCATCGGCCACCTTCCGCCAACGGCCATCGTAGGAGTAGCCGCCGTAGCCCGTCTTGCGGTCGCCATCCCAATAGTCCTTGCCCCACTGCTTGGCAAGCTTCGCCGCCTCGGCCTTCGGAAACTCGGTCACCCGGGCGACGTAGTCGCGCTTCGTGCTCTTGTGAACGACGGAGAGAAAATCCACGTAGGCCATGCGGCGGCTCCAGGGCGGGTCAGGCGTCCATGCGGTCGAGGGCCGCGGCAACCTTCGCGAGCTGGGTGGCGCGGCGGGCCTCCCGGTCGGTGCCGACGCCGGCGAACGCGCGGCGGCCATCGGCGGGCAGGAATTCGTTGAGCATGATACAGCACCACTTGAGCTCGTAGACCGGCAGCAGGAGTTCGACGCGGCGGCGAAACGCCGACGGCGACTCCCAGAGACCGGCGAGCGAGGCGACAAACGCCGGCAGATGCTCGCGGGGCACCGGCACCGCCGGCTGGCAGAAAAAGTCGCAGACCATCTTGGCGGGATCGTCGTGGCCGGCGTACTCGAAGTCGAGAAAACGCAGGCGGCCGTCGCCGGCGAGGATCGCGTTGTGAAAGCCGAAGTCGGAGGGGCTCAGGCAGCGGTCGCCAGCGGCGAGCGGCTCGTTGGCGGCCGGGCCGGCCTCGGCGATCACCGATACGCGGACCCGCTGCCAGGCCGGCACCATCCGACGGGCGACGAGATCCGCGGCCTCGCGACCCAGCGGCGAGGCGGCGTCGATTTCACCCAGGCGGGCCACGCGGCGGTCAACGCAGGCCACGTGGGCCGCACTCGAAAAGCAGGCCTCCGAGGCGTGCGGCAGATCAGCCGCCCGCGGATCACCGCGATGCTCGTTGACCGACCGGAAGAACGCAGCCGCCTCGGCCACATGGGCGGCCGCGACCTCGCCAGGAGCGAGCTTGGAGCCCGCGACGAACTCGTAGACGGCCATGCCCGCGGCCGGGTCACTCGCGAGCGGCCGCGGCAGCGCCCGCCCGCCGGCCTCCCAGGCGAACGAACCGAAGCCAAAGTCGGCCCGCAGGCGGTCGCGAGGATCGTCCGGGTGTCGAAAGTAGACCTTGAGCACCACCGGCCCGATGGCCGACTCGACCCGGTAGACGCGATTGTTACCGCCCCCGGTCATCGGCGCGAGTCGAACGTCCACAGAAACGCCCGCGCGCGTCAGCACCGACTCGGCTCGGTGGGCGATCTCGCCAATGCCCGCGCCGGTGGTCACGTCGGAGTCTCCGCAAGCAGCCGTTCCACGTCGGCCCACGACGCGACCGCCTCGACGCCGGCGGGCGGCTCGTGAAGCCGGCCGGGGTCGAAGAGGATCCGCCGGACATCGTTGGGGAACCGCGGGTCGGCGAGCAGTTCCGGCAGGTCGTCGATGAAGGTCGTGCAGCCCACCGCGGCGATCCGTGCGAGCTTCGCCTCCTTCGTCTCCTCGAAGAACACGCGGTTCTCGGGAAGGCCGATGCGCTCCGCGTCGTGAAATGCGTGCCTGGCCAGGAAGTCGCGGGCCGCCGCGTGGAGGTCGTGCCGCTCGCCGAGATACGGAAACCGCGTGCGATGGCTGACGATGGCGACGGGCGTGCGGGCCGCGCGGCAGCGGGCGAAGAACTCGGCCACGCCGGGAAACAGCTCCGCATCCATCATCCGCGGGCCGTAGATGATGCCCTGCAGTTCGGTCCAGCGATCCTCCTGGCCGATCGACCGCAGGTGATCGCGAACGGCGGTCTTCGAAGTCGCCGCCTCGGGTGGCACCAGGCCGAGATCGAGGGCCACGCGGCCGAAGACGTCGTCGTAGCGGACGATCGTGTTGTCGAAATCGACGCCGATCACCGGGCGGCCCCGAGCCGTGCGAGCACCGCCGCGGCCACGGCGGGCCCCGTGAGCCCGCACCGCTCCCGCATCCACTGCTGGCTGCCCGCCTCCGAGATGAAGGCGTCGGGCGTGCCGCAGGCCACGAGCGGCGGATGAGGGCCGTCGCGGCGGGCGAGCCACTCGGCCACCGCCGACCCGAGGCCGCCGATCACGCTGTGCTCCTCGACCACCGCCACCGCGCGGAAGCGGCGGAAGCCGTCGGCGAGCAAAGCCTCGTCGAGCGGCTTGACGGTGTGCATGCTCACGACGCGGCATGACAGGCCCTGGGCCTCGAGTTCCTTCGCAGCCGCGAGGGCCACGGAGGTCATCGTTCCCATGCCGAGCAGGCAGACGTCGTTTCCCTCCCGCATCACGATTCCCTTGCCCACCTCGAACGCAGGCGGCGCGTCGTGGATCGCGGGCTCCCCCTTCTTGCCGAGCCGGATGTAGGCCGGGCCGGGGAGTTTGAGCGCCGCCTCGATCGCCGGCCGAACTTCGGCGGAATCGGCCGGGCAGAGCACGGTGAGGTTCGGGAAGCAGCGGAGGATGCCGACGTCTTCGCACGAGTGGTGCGTGGGGCCGAGCGACGCGTAGGAAAGGCCGCTGCCGGTGCCGACGATCACCACCGGCACGTCGTGGTAGCAGATGTCGACGCGGATCTGCTCGATGACGCGGGTCGTGGCGAAGGGCGTGATCGTGTAGGTGAAGGGCCGCAGGCCGGAGAGGGCGAGGCCCGCGGCCATGCCGGTCATGTTGGCCTCGGCCACGCCGCAGTTGTAGAAGCGGTCGGGGCAGCGGTCGCGGTACTTGTCGAACAGCCGGTTGCCGATGTCGCCCGACAGGAGCACGATGCGGTCGTCGGCGGCGGCGAGCTCGGTGATCGCGGCGGCGAAGGCGTTTCTCATGCCCGCACCTCCGGCAGGCCGAGCTCGATGCGGGCCTTCCGCACCTCGTCGGCCGTCGGGATCCGGTAGTGCCAGTTGTTGTCGTCCTCCATGAACGACACCCCCTTCCCCTTCACCGTGTGCGCCACGATCACCCGCGGCCGGCCGGAGCCGTCGGGCTCACGGGAGACGGCGGCGAGCACCGCGGCCATGTCGTGGCCGTCCAC
>JBJTQP010000191.1:0-61323 GCA_046075685.1 Planctomycetaceae bacterium
TTCGTGGGTGTGAACCTCGCCGAGGATGGCCTGCCCGTCGAAGCCAGGATCTGTCCGCTGCTGCACGTGGCCACCGTCGAACCGCTTAGCACCGACGCTCATGCCGGCTGACGCGGCGCACTCCGGTCACGCCCGGCGGAAGCCGCCGTTGACGGGCAGCACCTGGCCCGTCACGAAGCCCGCGGCCGGCGAAACGAGGAAGTGCACGGCGTGGGCCACGTCTTCCGGAGTGCCCCAGCGGCCGAGCATGCTCTCGCGAACCGCCCGCCGCTGCCACTTCTCGCTGGCGTGCTCTCCCCACGAGGTCTTGATCCAGCCGGGAGCCACGCAGTTCACCCGCACCTTCGGGCCGAGCGAGCGGGCGGCACTCCGCGTAAACGCCATCACGGCCCCCTTGGTGGCCGCGAACAGCTCGCCGCTGTCTCCCTCCATGCCCACGGCCGCCTGATCCCAGCCCATCATCACGATCGCCCCGCCCGCCCGGTCGGCCATCACGCGGCCGAGGGCGCGCGCCAGCGCGATCGTGGCGACCACGTCGACCGCCAGCAGCGCGGCGAGCTTCCGCTCGAAGCTCCAGGCCGCCGCCGCGCCGGTGAGCACGTCGGCTCCGGCCACGAGCACCACGGTGTCGAGCGCCGGCAGCGCGGCGGCCACCTCGGCGGCGAGCCGGTCGGCTGCGGCCGCGTCGGCGAGGTCGGCGAGAAACGTCCCTGCATGCGCCGGTCCGAGGGCGACGGCGACCTCGGCCGCCGCATCGGCGGAGCGGCCGTGGATGGCCACGCGGGCTCCAGCGGCGGCGAGTTCGAGGGCCACCGCGCGACCGATGCCTCGCGTGGCACCCGTCACCAGGGCCGTGCGGCCCTCCAGGTCGACGTCCACAGCCGCATCGCTCACGGTGCGGGCCCCCTGGCGGCCAGTGGCAGCCGGTAGCCGGCGGCCTCCTCCGCATTGCGAACGAGCAGCCGGTCGCCCACGAGGCACAGCGTGTTCCACGTCTGGCCCTCGATGGCCGCAAATCGCCCCAGCTCCTCGTGCCGCTCGGGCGTGCACCGCACCACCGCCACCTCGCCGCTCTCCGCCTGCACGAGCACGAGCCCGCCCACGCGGAGCACCTGGCCCTGCCCGTAGCGGCCGCGCTTCCACAGGGAGCGGCCGTCGGCCAGCGACACGCACTCGAGGATCCCGTCGGAAAGGCCGTAGGCATGGCCGTCGAGGATGGCGACGTTGGTGAACTTCGTCTTCAGGGCCGCCGGCTGGGACCACTCCTTCACGAACCCGCCCGTCGACTCCTCCGCAGCAGGAGCGGCGCGGCGGAACATCGCGGCCCCGACGCCGTAGCCCTTCGAGAGGAAGATGCGATCGCCGTCGAGCACGTGGGGCTGCGAGCAGGTGGCGTCGGAGTTGGAGTGACCAGGCCACTCGAACCGCCAGAGCTCTGCGCCCGTGCCGGGATCGTGGCCCGCCACGCTCGACTCGTTGACCGTGAGCACCAGCTCGCGACCGCCGATGGTGGCCAGCTGCGGCGACACGTAGCTGATCTGCTCGCTGCCGCCGGTCCAGCGTCGCTCGCCGGTGACGCGGTCGTACGCCACGAGCGACACCGCGGAGCCGTCCTGGAGCGGACCGCCGCCGGGCACGATCACGACCGCGTCGGTCACCAGCGGCGAGCCTGACCGTCCCCAGGTCACGGCCACGCCGTGGGCGGCCGGGTCGATGCCCAGATCATCGAGAACGTGGTTCTTCCACTGCACGCGGCCCGTAACGCCATCGATCGCGTGGAGCCAGCCGGTGGCACCGGTCGCGTACACCACGCCGCCCGCGATCGTGGGCGTGGACCGCGGGCCGACGCCGCCGAGCACCGTCTCATGGCGGCCCCGCACTCCCACCGTCCACTCGACCTCGCCCGTCGCGATCGACTGGCACGACACGACCTCGTCGTCGCCCCGCTGCTCGAGCGTCGCGGCATGATCCCCGCAGGTGGCGAAGCCGCTCCAGCCGCCGCCGATCGGCCGCCGCCAGAGCCGCTCGGGCGGCCGCGACGCCCATGCCGGGTCGAGGATCGGGCCCTCGAGCGAAGCCGATCCCTGCGGACCCAGGAACCGGGAAAAATCACCGGGCGATTCGGTCCACGCCGCTCCGGCGACCGGCTCGGCGGCCGCCGACGGCACGCTCGGCAGCAGGCGGTCGCGGGACGGCCTCCAGCGGAACGCCAGTTCCGGAATGAGGTCGCCCGAAACCCGCTCGATGCGCAAGGCGGCACAAGCCAGCCCTATCGCAGCGAGCAGCCCGACCGCCACCGCCCGTTTGAGCCCCGGCGCGTGCCCGCTCTGAAACAGGAACCAGCTGAGCACCGCCATCAGGCCGGAGAAGGCGAGGATCAGCGTGATGATGTTCCGCACCGCGGCATCGACGATGCCGCCCACCACGGACTCGAGCAGGCCCATCCGCACCAGCGCCGTGGCGGCCGCCAGCGATGCCAGGGTGACGAACACCCGCGCCGGCGGCACCAGCGGCCGTGGAGCCGGGGATTTCGCGGGGGATTTTGCTGTGTGTCGACGGGAAGACATGACACACTTTTACTGGAAGAACCGCGGAGACGCGACTACACTCCCCGCACCACGTCCCCGCGGACGCCCGCAAGGATTCCGAATGCTCACGACCAACGCCCCCGACCCGGCTCGGTCGTCCGCGTCCGGTGCACCGTCCGCCCCGGCCCAGGGGCCGTCGACCGCCGCCGTGCACGCCGGCGAAGCCCGCCAAAAGCCCGGTCACTCGCTCACCGACCCGATCTTCGCGTCGAGCACCTACACCTTCACCGACACCAAGTCGATCATCGACTTCATCGAGGAGGATCACCCGCGCGAGGAATACGGCCGCTACGGCAACCCCGGCGAGCGGGTCGTGGAGCAGAAACTGGCGGCCCTCGAAGGGGGCGAGCAGGCCGTGCTGTTCTCGAGCGGGATGGCGGCCCTCGTCGGCCTGCTGATGGCGCACGTCAGCGCCGGCGACGAGATCGTGTTCTTCGACGAGTGCTACCACCGCAGCCGCGAGTTCTGCCGCAAGCACCTCACGCGGTTCGGCGTCGGCTTCCGCGAGGTGAAGACCTGCGACTACGACGCCATGGAGGCGGCGATCACGCCCAGGACGAGGTTCCTCGTCAGCGAGTCGCCCACCAATCCGCACCTCAGCGTGGTCGATGCCGAGCGGTTCGCCGACCTCGGCCGGCGGCGGGGCGTGTTCACGCTGATCGACGCCACGCTCTGCACGACCTACAACCTCAAGCCGCTCGCGGCCGGCGTCGACTTCGTGCTCCATTCGGCGACGAAGTATCTCGGCGGCCACAACGACCTGCTCGCCGGGGCCGTGATCGGCCGCGCCGAACTGATGGAGCCCGTGCGAAACCTCCGCGGGATCATGGGGGGCGTGAACTCGCCCCACAACGCCTACCTGCTGGAGCGGGGCCTCAAGACGCTCGCCCTGCGGATGGAACGGCACAACGCCAACGGTCTCGCCGTGGCCCGGTTCCTCGAGGGGCACCCGCGGGTGGAGCGGGTGCTCTACCCGGGGCTCGCGAGCCATCCCTTCCACGACGTCGCCGCCCGCACGATGCGGGGCTGCGGCGGACTGGTCACCTTCTTCATCAAGGATGCCGACTGGCGGCGGACGGCCGACGTGATCGACGCCGTGAAGATCCCCCGCATCGGGCCGAGCCTCGGCGGCGTGGAGTCGCTGATCGAGCAGCCGCTGGTGATGAGCTACTGGAACTATTCGCCGCAGGAGCGGCAGGCCTTCCGGATCCCCGACACCATGATCCGCATGGCCTGCGGCATCGAGGATGCCGCCGACCTGATCGCCGACCTCGCCCAGGCCCTCGACCGCACGTAGCCGCCCGCCCGGCGGCGGAGGCTTTCGATGCAGTTCCGCACCCGCGCCATCCACGTCGGCCAGGCGCACGACCCGGCCACCGGGGCCGTCGTGCCGCCGATCCACCTGGCGAGCACGTTCGTGCAGCCCGACGCCTCGATGACGGCGGCCTACGACTACGCCCGCACGGGCAGCCCCACGCGGCACGCCTTCGAGAAGACGCTCGCCGACCTCGACGGCGGCGTGCGGGCGCTCGCCTTCGCGTCGGGCATGGCAGCCACGCACTGTGCCACGCTCCTGCTCGCCCCCGGCGACGAGATCGTGACCGGCACCGACATCTACGGCGGCACCTGGCGGCTCTTCAACCGCGTGCTCGCCGAGCGGGGCATCGCGGTGACCGCCGTGAACACGGCCGACACGGCCGCCGTGGCCCGCGCGGTGGGGCCGAAGACGAAGCTCGTGTGGGTGGAGTCGCCCGGCAACCCGCTGCTCACGATCACCGACATCGCGGCCTGGGCCGAAATCGCCCATGCGGCCGGCGCCCTGCTCGCCTGCGACGCCACGCTCACCACGCCCGCGCTCTTGCGGCCGCTGGAACTGGGCGCCGACATCGTGATGCACTCCGCCACGAAGTCGATCGGCGGGCACAGCGACCTGCTCGGCGGGGCGCTCGTGGTCCGCGACGCCGACCTTGGCACGCGGCTCCACTGGCTGCAGAACGCGACCGGCGCGGTGATGGGGCCGCTCGAGGCCTTCCTCTGCTCCCGCGGTCTCAAGACGCTCGAGCTCCGGGTGCTCGCCCAGTCGGCCACCGCCCTGCGGCTCGCGGAGTGGCTCGTCGAGCATCCCGCGGTCGAGAAGGTGCACTATCCCGGTCTCGCGAGCCATCCTGGCCACGACCTGGCGATGCGGCAGATGTCGGCCGGCGGCACGATCGTGAGCTTCGAGGTGCGGGGCTCGGTGGCAGAGGCCCGCCGCGTGGTCGAGTCGACCGGGCTCTTCCAACTCGCCGTCAGCCTCGGGGCGGTGGAGTCGCTGATCGAGATTCCGGCCGTGATGTCGCACGGCTCCTACGCCCCGGAGGCCCGCCGGGCCGTGGGGATCGCCGACGGCCTGATCCGGCTCTCCGTGGGCCTCGAGGCCTATGAGGACCTCCGCGACGACCTGGCTTCCGCACTGCCCCGCGGCTGACGCGCCGCGGCAAGCTGGGAAAACCCTGACGGTCGCGTGAACTTTGCTGAAAGTTCCGGATCTACGGATGCCGATACCGATTTTGATCGAGCAGAGTCTGCCGGCCCCGGGCCGACGGACCAACGAACCGGAGGTTGGCATGAACACGACTCGCATTCGCCGCGCCGTCCCGCTGGCCATAGCCCTCACGGCCGTGGCCGCCACCGGAGGCATCGCGGCCGAGTCATCACTGAAGTGGACGCCCCATCGTGATGCCGCCGCGACAGCCGGGCCGCAGGCCGACGCTCCCGCGGCGCTGCAGCCAACGCCCACGGCGCAGCCCGATCCAGCCCCACAGACCGCGGCTGGTGCACGTCAGCCTGCCGTTCCGGCGGCCGCTCCGGCCGCCGTCATCCTGCCCGACGAGGTGCCTCGGCCGGCGATGCCGCCGGCTCGCCAGCAGTCCGTGCGGCCGCGGTCCGCGTCGCGACCCGCCAGCCCGACCACCGAGCGACCCGCCTCACAACTGCTCCGCGCGCTGGGCGGCGACGATCCTTCGACCGTGTTCGGGCTCTCGATGCGGACGCCTCAGGGCGACGCAACGCGGCGAATCCTCGCGGCCGAAGGCACGCAGGCGGTGGCCATGGAGCGACGGGCGGAGGCGATCGAACTGACGGCCGCGAACGAGCGGCTCGGCGGCGGCCTGGCCCCACGGTACCAGGCCACTCCCGGACCGCGTCCCCGCATCGAGCGCATCGCCATGAACGCCGACGGCCTGCCGTCGGTGATGACGCAGGCCCAGCGGGCCCAGGTGGGCGGCCTCGACGACTCCCAGGTGCCGAGCCGGGCGCCGACGACCGCCGCCGCACCGCCGGCGAAGCCGGGCGAGTCTTTGCCTGCACCGTCGTCCGCCCCGTCGGCGATGGACGAGCAGCCGCTGAGCATCGATTCCTTCGAGCCGGGCATGGGCGAGCCGGGGATGGACATGGATCCCACGCTGGGCGGAGGCATGCCCATGGGCCAAGACGGCTCCATGATGGGCGGGGACGGCGGCCTGCTCATGGGCGACTATCCCACGCAGCTCCATGTGGAATCGTTCTACGACGATCCCTACGCCTGTGAGGACGAGGACCCGCTCTGCCATCACAGCGGCCGCTTCTGCAGCTGGCTGCGACGGTTCGGCAAGCCCTATTACGGCTGGCGGTGGTATCGCGACTTCACGGCCAGCGCGGGCGTGACCGCCTTCACCAACGACACCAACCTCTGCATCCACGGAAACTTCGGCACCAACGAATACCTCAACTGGGCGATGCCCTTCTGGAATGCCTTCGGCATCGGCTGGCAGGTGGGCTGGAGGGGCACGCAGACCAACTTCCAGCCGGCGACGCTCACGGCGAACGGCACGACCTTCACCAAGAACGCCCGCGACCAGAACTTCGTGACCACCGGCTTCTTCACCCGGGCCTTCGAGGGTCGCGGCCTGCAGGGCGGAGCGGTGTACGACTACCTCTCCGACAGCTGGCTCGACAATGCCGACATCGCGCAGATCCGGGCCGAGATCAGCTACGTCTGGGGCTACCACGAGATCGGGTTCTGGGGCGCGACCAACATCTACGACCAAAACGGCTCGCTCGGCCGCCGCAGCCGGATCGCCGGCACCGCCAGCACGGTGGACCTCTACACCGGCTTCTACCGGCTGCAGTTCGGCGATGCGAACGAGTGGAAGGTGTGGGGCGGCGGCACCGGCGACGGCGAGGGCATCGTGGGCTCGCTGCTCCGGGCACCGCTGTCGCGATCCTTCGCCATGGAGGGCACGTTCACCTACTTGATCCCCGGCCAGACCCGCTCGATCGACATCAGTGGCTCGGGCGTGACGAGCAACTTCTCGCCCGCCGCGTGGAACGTCGGCCTGAACGTCGTCTACTATCCTGCCGGTCGCTCGCGGCGGGGCCTCGCCAGCCCGTACCGGCCGCTGTTCGAGGTGGCCGACAACGGCTCGATGATCCGGCAGTTCGACGTCACGCGGCCGAAGAAGCCCTGATCGCCCGCCGCAGCGACTGCACAGGCCGCCGGCGGCCCGCTCCCCGGCCGCCGGGAGCGCGAGCCTGCCGCGAAGCAGCTGATTCGTGTATCCTCGGGCTCCTTGAGGGGCGCTGCCTGGAGGCCTGGGCGCCTTCGCCGCCTCCCCTGCCGTACCCGAGGAAACCTTCATCATGGCCGACCAGAATCACGACCCCTGGGCATCCTTGGCCGAATCGCTCGGCGCCACTCCATCCGCCGAGCCGGTGCGGCCTTCCACCACCCCGCCGTCGCGCCAGGCACCTCCGCGAGCCCGCCAACCAGAGCGGCCGAAGCCTGCCACGGGCTCGTCCGGCGACTGGGAGCAGCTTGCCTCGGACCTCGGTGTCTCGGGGTCGGAGCCCCGGCCAGCCGCCGCTCGGGCGGCCACTCAGCAGCCCACTCACGCGGCCGCACCCCACGCTCGTCCGGCCGCCTCCGACGACCGGCGGCCTGCCGGTGAGGATCGAGAGCCCGTTGGCGGTCGCAGACCGCCGGAAGATGCCGCTCCACGACGCGAACGGCGGCCGAGGCCCGACGCGGACGCGGACGGCGGCGACCTCGCACCGGCGCATGGCGATGGCGGCAGTGACCGCAGCGCAGGCGGCTCGGACGAAGACGGTGAGCGGCGCGGCCGCCGCCGTCGTCGCGGGCGACGCGGGGGCCGGGGCCGGGGCCAGCGCGAGGGCGAGCGGCCCGCATCCCGGTCCGATGCCGACGGCGGCCGCCGGGCGGCGGATTCGCATGATGGCCCCCGCGACGAGCGGACCGGGTCATGGGATCGCGACGAGCGTTCCTCCATCGAGGAGCGGGAGCCTGCAGACCTGCCGCTGGACGGCGCAGCCGATCAGCGCGACGAGGCCCCTCACGGCGAAGGCGGGGACGACGAATCCCGGCCGCGTCGCCGCCGTCGCGGCCGCCGCGGCGGTCGCGGCCGCCGCCGATCGGCCGATGCCGCGGAACGGCCGGATGGTGCCGCAGAGCCCGCGGCTCGTGCCACCCCGTCCGCTGACGACGCCGATGAGCCGGTGCCAACCTCGTATGGCATGCGACCTCGGACGGCGGATCCACAGCGGACCGAGGGAACGCGATCGGGAGAGCCCAAGGAGGAGGGCGAGCGTCGGGGACGGCGCCGCCGCCGCCGTGGCGAGGGTCGATCCCGGAGCGAAGGAGATGCCGGCGGTCGCGAGTCGGGCCGCTCGCGATCCCGCAGCCGCAGCGGCCGACGCTCCGGCGAAGGCCGGTCGTCGTCCTTCTCGCGGAGCCGCCGCGACGACTTCGCCCCCGTCGCCGGACGACATGAGGACGACGAGGGGCTCGAGTTCCTCGGCGTCGAGGAGGCGAGCCAGGATCCACCCCGTCGCCGGGCGGCGGAGGACGAAGACATCCTCGTCGAAAGCGGGCTCAACACCGTGCTCGACGTGCCCAGCTGGGTGGAGGCCATCGGCATCGTGATCGCCGGCAACCTCGACGCCCGCGCCCGGGGTCGCGGAGGCGACAAGAACCGCTGAGCCGGCAGAAGCCCTACGCCGGCAGGAACCCTGACCCGGCATGACACTGGGCCAACGGAAACGGCCCGGGTGGGGCGGTTACTTCAGCGAGATCGTCCGGGCGAGCGGCCGGAGGATCTGCTCCACCACGCACGCGTCGACCACTTCCCGGGCGAGCTGGGCGAGCCGGTCGAGCGCCTCGACATACGACGTGTCGGGATCGAGGCTGCCGTACTGCCGTGCGGTCACGTAGACGCTGAGTTGCTCCTCGTTGAACTCGCCGGTTCGCACCTGGAAGGCGTTGGTGCGGGTCTCGGTGCTCACTCGCACCTGGACCCGGCAATCCTCGTCGAGGGCGATGGTCAAGGACGGCTCGTAGTTGATCACCCGCGCGCCCGGGGCATCGCCCAGCCGCTCGAGCGCCGGCCCCACGCCGAGCGCCTCGGCGAGCAGGGCGTTGTGGTTGCCGCGGTAGGCGAAATCGAACCCGAAGAGCACGTCGAGGGCCTCGCAGTCGAGCGGGCTCACCGACAGGAACGCCGGGGCCATGTCGAGCACGAGGCGATGCTGCTCCAGTGCCGCATCGAGGGTCGGCGGATTGACGTGGCCGGAGCAGAGCCGCTTGACCTCGACAGCCGCCCAGCGATAGCGGCCCTGGTCCTTGTCTTCCTCGAGGACGTAATCCCGCTTGTCGCGGCAGTAGAACTTCCGCATCGAGGGAAACCGCTTCTGCACCCGCTCGA
Organism: Planctomycetaceae bacterium; assembly: GCA_046075685.1. Lineage (GTDB taxonomy): Bacteria > Planctomycetota > Planctomycetia > Pirellulales > UBA1268 > QWPN01. Next base: position 9,326 of record JBJTQP010000191.1, read on the forward strand.
AATACTGGAGTACCGTCTCCCGCTGGGTGGGAAGCTCCATCTCCGTGGCCAGGTTCATGTTGACGTAGAAGTCGTCGGCAAGCGACGCGTAGGGCGTCATGACCAGGGAGAGCTCCGGGGTTCACGGACAAGGGAAGCAAGTATAGCAAGCCCGTCGCGGAGATCGTGCGGGCCGCGGGCGGTTTCCGCGGCTGGCCGCGACGGCTGACCGGAGGCTGGAAACGCCAGCCGACTGCTGGCATACTCCGATCCGTGATGGGGGGCGTCGACAGGACGCTCGCGTCTCCGTCGCGCTCCCGACCGTCCATCCCGGTCACATCGTGAGCGCCCTGCCAATGACTCCCAAGTTCGAAGAGGCCAGCATCCCCGCTGAGCGGCTCTCGATCGAGCAGCGGCGCGACGGGTCGATTCTCGTCCGCGTCAAGTCGAGCGGGCCCGACGGGTTGCGGCTCCCCGATGCCGTGTTTTCGTTTCGCTGCGGCGATCCCCAGTATTCGTACTGGCTGGCCCGGCTGAAGGCCGAGTCCCGCAGCGCCTGATCGCCCTCGTGCCGCCCGGCCGCTGGTGCAGGTTGCAAACCCGCACCTACGGGACATGCGTGCTGCCTTGCGGAGCCGCGGGCGTGCGGCCTGCGGTTTCTCACGCCGGCAGGCTCAGTCGTCCCGCGAACTCGCGATCAGCGCGATGAACTCCCGGTTGCTCTTGAACTTCGCCAGCTGCTTCGTGAGCTGCTCCATTGCATCGACGTGGTGCATGCTCGACAGCGTCCGCCGCAGCATGTTCACGGCATGCAGCGTGTTGGGGTCGAGCAGCTTCTCCTCACGCCGGGTGCCGGACTGCGAGATGTCGATCGCCGGCCAGACGCGCCGGTCGGCGAGCTTGCGGTCGAGCACCAGCTCCATGTTGCCCGTGCCCTTGAACTCCTGGAAGATCAGCTCGTCCATCCGGCTCCCGGTGTCGACCAGCGCCGTCGCCACGATCGTCAGCGACCCACCCTCCTCGAACACGCGGGCCGTGGCGAACAGCTTCTTGGGGATGTCGAGGGCCTTGATGTCGACGCCGCCGCTCATCGTGCGGCCCGTGTTGCCCACCCACTTGTTGAAGGCCCGCGCCATGCGGGTGATCGAATCCATCAGCAGGAAGACGTCCTTGCCCGTCTCGGCCATCCGCTTGCAGCGTTCCACCACCAGTTGCGAGAGCCGCACGTGGCTCTCCACGTCACAGTCGAGGCTGCTGGCGAGGACATCGCCCTTCACCGACCGCTTCATGTCGGTGACTTCCTCGGGCCGGTTGTCGACGAGAAGAATCACCAGGGGGAGTTCGGGGTGGTTGGTGGAAACGGCCTGCGAAATCTGCTGCAGGAGCACCGTCTTGCCGGTCCGCGGCGGGGCCACGATGAGGGCCCGCTGCCCCTTGCCCAGCGGCGTGAGCAGATCCATCACCCGCGTGGTGATCGGCTGCTGGCCCGTCTCGAGCCGCAGCCACGTCTCGGGATTGATCGGCGTGAGCTGGTCGAAGGTCTTGACGTTGACGTAGTCGTCCGGCGGCATTCCCTCCACCGACTCGATCTCACGAACGCGCGGCCCCTGCTGCCGCCTGCCGGGAAGGACCAGCGCCTTGATGAACACGCCCTCGCGGAGGCGATACCGGTCGATCATCGTGGCCGGCACGAACGGGTCGGTGCGTTCCCGCGTGTAGTTGGTCTCGGCGCTGCGGAGGAACCCGTAGCCGTTGGGGTGCATCTCGAGCACGCCCTGCCCCGGTTCGAGCGGGATCGGTTCGCCGTTCTCCGTGACCTCGGGCTCCGGCTCCGGCGGCCTCATGCCCTCGCTGTCCATGCCCACGGCACCCGCGCCGGCCGGCGGCGGGCCGCCGCCCCCACCGCGACGAAAGCGGCGGCGGCGACCGTAGCCCCCGCCCTGATAGCCCTGCCCGGGCCCCTGCCCGGGCGGTCCGCCTCCCGGCCCCTGACCACCAAAACCACCGGGACGCCGCGAACGCCTGCGTTTCGACATGGATGCTGAAAACCCCTGCACCAGGACTCCGGACTCCGTCCCATTCGAGCGGCCGCTTTGGTACCGGACGGGTTGCCCCACATCCTGCACCGGAATCACGAACGGTCGGCCGAATGAGTCGACCGAACACCGAGACCCACGAAGCGAAGCCGTGACGAACACGGCAGACCGGAACGCGGCCGCGACTCTGAACCCGGGGCCGAAAAACCCCTTGGGGGGCGGAATCCTGTGCGGACCCCACAACCCTTGGCCACGGCCCGTCCCACTCGCTGTTGAGACGAAGCCCTGCGACGAAGCCTCCGGAAGGCTCAAAGCTCGTTCCGGAATCGCCGAAAACGACGACGGCGAAAAGTATCCGCTGGGCGGGGAGTTCTGTCAAGGAGCCCGGACCCCAGAAATCGCCCGAAACCCCGCACATCCCCGTGCCTGGGCGTGGCCCGGCCCTGTGCGTCACGGGCCCCTGCGGCGGCTGGGGGGAGTGCGGGGCGGCTACCCCCGTGCGACCGTCCGGTTTGATGCGATTCCTGCATCCGCTTCGACCGATACCAGACACAGGGTTTTCCACTCGGCGCAGCAGCCGCGTTGCGGGCCATGGGGCAGCGAATCGCGGCACGCCGGCTCAACTCGAAAACGGGACCAGAGCGATGGCTGGGTCTGTGCTTCGACACCATGTCGCTGTCCGACGCGTATCCGCGGCCGCACTCGCGAGCCTGCTCGCGGTAGCAGTTGCCAGTTCCCCAGCCAGGGCGGGCTTGCAATGGCATCCCGACCTCGCCACCGCGAGGTCCGCCGCCGCCGCGAGCCAGAAGCCGGTGCTGGCGGTGTTCACCGCCGGCTGGAGCCCCGAGTCGACAGCGTTCGAGAACCAGGTGCTGACGGCCACGGAAACCGAGGCCGTGATCCACGCCTGCTTCGAGCCTGTCCGCATCGATGCCGACCAACGCCCTGGTCTCGTGAAGCGGCTTGGGGTGGCCCACGTGCCATCCGCCTACGTGCTCGATGCCAGCGACGCGGTGCTCACCCGGTTCGACTGTCCGTCGGGCACGACGGCCTTCGTGGCGGCGCTGGCGAAGGCCGCCCAGGATGCGGCATCGGCGGCACGCCGGCAGGCATCGGCCACGACCACCGATCCCGCCGCCGAACGAGGCAGCCCGGCCGATCTCTCCGGGAGCGGCTTCGCCACGAGTCGCGGCGACGGCAGCCCGATGACGGAAAAAGCGGCCGCCGGTGCCGGCAGCGGCTCGATCTCCATGGTCACGGCGAAGGTCCGTCAGCTCTCCGACTTTGCCACCCTCCCGCCCGGAGAAGCTGCGGCGGCGACCGCATCGCAGCCGCCTCGACCGGCGAGCCGCTCCGAACTGGAGCCGGCCCCCAGCCGCTTCGTCTCCACGTCTTCCGTCGAGCAGCCCGTCCTGCCGAGAACGCCGCCCGCGTGGCCCGCCGAGCCGGCTGGCGGCTCAGCCTTCACCAACGGCGCCGTTGAAACGGCCACTGCCCACGGAGCGATCGAGCCGAAGCCCATGACACCCGCCGGCACGCCATGGCTCACCGCCACCCCGCCTCCCGCAGAGCCGGACTCCAGCGCCACTGCCACCGATCTGCCACAAGCCGGCGGCAAGCCTTCGGGGTGGAGTTCCTTCGTCGCCGCATTCCAAAAGCCGTTCAACGTGTTTTCGAAGCCCGTCACCACGTCCGCGCCCGCCACCATGCCCGCTGCTCGGCCCACATCGCCGCTGGCGGCCGCAGCGGCGACAGGTTCGTCATCCGCGCTGGCGGCCACTGAGGCCCCGGACTCGCCAGCTGGTCCCGATCCCTACGGATCCATGCCGCTGGGACTGGAAGGGTACTGCCCTGTGACCGTCGCGGAACGGGGAGTGTGGACCGAAGGCAGAGCACAGTGGGGAGCCCGCCACCGTGGCCGCACCTACCTGTTCGCCGGGCCCGAACAGCAGCAGGCCTTTCTCGCGTCGCCCGACCGCTACGCCCCGGCATTGTCGGGTGACGACCCGGTGGCCGTGATCGACCAGGGCCGGAGCACCCCGGGGCGTCGTGCCTACGGGGTCACCTACCAGTCGCGGATGTACCTCTTCTCGTCGCCCGAGAGCCGCACGCAGTTCGCCGCCAACCCGGATCGCTACACCGGGGCGGCCATGCTCGCCGAACGGCCCGCGCCGGCCGACGCCGTTCGCCGCTACTGACCCGACGGCCTCATCGCGGCCGAGCCCAGTTGCGGCTGCGGTCCACCGCGTCCCGCCAGGTCGCCAGCAGCTGCCCACGGGCAGCGGGCTCCATCCGCGGCTCGAACCGCCGCTCCACGCGTCGGGCATCCGCCACGGCCTGCAGGCCGGAGAAGAATCCCGCCGCCAGGCCCGCCAGAAGCGCCGCGCCCAGGGCGGTCGTCTCCAACACGGCCGGCCGCTCCACGGCGATCCCGAGCAGGTCGGCCTGGATCTGCATGAGGAGGTCGTTGGCGCTCGCTCCACCGTCCACGCGAAGCTGCTGCAGCGGCACGCCCGCATCCCGCTGCATGCACTCGACGACCTCCACGACCGAGAGGGCGATGGCCTCGAGGGCCGCCCGGGCGACGTGCCCCCGGTGCGTGCCCCGGGAGAGGCCGATCATCAGGCCGCGGGCCGCCGGATCCCAGTGGGGCGCGCCGAGGCCGGTGAGCGCGGGCACGATCGTCACGCCGCCGTTGTCGGGCACCGACGCCGCCAGCGTCTCGACATCGGCCGACCGCTCGATCAGCCCGAGGCCGTCCCGCAGCCAGCCGACGAGCGCGCCCGCGATGAACACCGAACCCTCGAGGCAGTAGTGGCGGGTCGGGGCCACGGCACAGCCCGGCGTCGTCAGCAGCCCGGATGAACTCTCCACCGGCCGCTCGCCGGTGGAGAACAGCAGGAACGCGCCGGTGCCGTAGGTGTTCTTCGCCTCGCCGGCCCGCTCCACGCCCTGGCCGAAGGCGGCGGCCTGCTGGTCACCGGCGCAGCCGAGGATCGGCACCGTCGCGCCCAGCAGTCCCGCGTCGGTCTCCCCGAACGATCCGCTCGACGGCCGCACCTCGGGCAGCATCCGCCGCGGCACCCCGAAGATCCGGCAGAGGTCGTCGCTCCAGGCGAGCGTGTCGATGTCGAGAAGGAGCGTCCGGCTGGCGTTGGTGACGTCGGTGGCGTGCACCCTGCCGCCGGTCAGCCTCCAGATCAGGAACGTGTCGACGGTGCCGAACAGCACCTCGCCGCGTTCGCACCGCGACCGCAGGCCGGGAATCGTGTCGAGGAGGTGCGCGATCTTCGTGGCGGAGAAGTACGGGTCGAGCACGAGCCCCGTGCGCCGCCGCACCTCGGGCTCCAGCCCGTCCGCCCGGAGCCGGCTGCAGATTGGGGCCGACACCCGGCTCTGCCAGACGATCGCCGGCGCGACCGGGCGGCCGGTGGTGCGGTCCCAGAGGATCGTGGTCTCTCGCTGGTTGGTGATGCCCACCGCGGCCACGCGGTCCGCGGCGATGCCCGCCGACTCCAGCACGCGGCGGGCGCAGGCGAGTTGCGTCCGCCAGATGTCCTCGGGGTCGTGCTCCACGATCCCGAGGTCGGCGCCATCGGGCCCCCGCTCGCTGCGGGCATGCTGCGGAAACTCCTCCTGCGCCACCGCCACCGGGGCACCCCGCCGGTCGAAGAGGATCGCCCGGCTGGAGGTGGTGCCCTGGTCGAGCGCGAGGACGCAGGACGGGTCGGGACGCGATGTCATCGGTCGGCTCTCCAGCGGAAAACGACGGGTGCTACGAACGGCAACCAGAATCAGGGACGGCGACGGAAATCAGGGAAGGCGGCAGGAATCAGGAACGGCGACAGGGACGGGCAAATCTCGACCGGGACGGACGACAGGCTGCGCAGGTATCCTCCGTGCAATCCCCTTGCGACGGGCCGGCCCCGCCGCCACGGACGAGGCTCGACCGTGCCCCGCCTCCACGTGCTCGAGCATCGTACCCGCCCGTCACCACGACGAGCCATGGCCGCCGTGCGGCGTGGTGCCGCGATCGGCCTCGCCATCGTCGCCATCGGGGCCTCCGCGGTCCATCCACGTGGCAGCGACCCACGTGGCAGCGACGCCGCAGAGCCGGTGGGGCTGGATGCGGCGATCGAGGCAACCTGGACGGGCGTGCCGATTCGCGAGTGGGCGCTGCGGGTGTCGGAGATCGCCGGCGTGCCGATCGTCGTCGATCGGCGACTCGACGCCTCCACCACGATCACGCTCTCCACGGAAGAAACGTCCCTGCGGACGGTCCTCGAGCGGGTCGCGGCGGAGCTGAATGCCACCGTGGAGCCGTTCGGCGGCACGGTGCTGCTCGTGCCAAGCACCGCTGCCGGCACCGCCACCGCCGCGGCGTCCGCCCGGGCGGACGAACGACGCCGGCTGCGGCAGGCCGGCCGCCGCACGCTCGACGGGCGGGAGGCCTGGACTTGGCCGGCAGCCGCTCGCCCCCGGGATCTCATCGCCAACGCGGCCGACGCCGCGGGCATCGCGATCACCGGGCTCGATCGCATCCCGCACGACCACCTGCCGGCCGCGTCCCTGCCACCGCTCCCGCTGGGCGAGCGGCTGGACCTCGTGCTCGTGCCCTACGGCCTGCGGGTGTCGTGGTCGGCCTCGGGGGGATCGATCGAACCAATCGTCGCGACCCCGGCCGCCGCACGGCCGGCGCAACGCCCGACAGCCGTCGACCCCCGGCGGCAGAGCGTCGCCGATCGTGCCCGCAATGGACGAGCCGCGGGCGAGCGATACACGCTGCGGCTCGAGTCGCCGCTCGATCAGGCGGTGAACGCGATCGCGGTGCGGCTGGGGCTCGAAGCCGCCCTCGACGCCGCCTCGCTGCAGGCGCGGGGCGTGGCCCCGGGCGAAATCATCCGCGTGGAGGCCCGCGACGTCACCCGCGACGAGCTGCTCGACGCGATCGTCGCGCCCCTGGGCCTCGCGTGGACGATCGACGCTGGCGTCCTCACGGTGTTCGCGGCACCACGATCCCCTGGAGCATCGCCATGAACGTGGCCGTGGCGGCCGTGATGACGCTCATCGGGCTCACGGCCGCCGGGGGCGTTGCGGCGGCTGCTCCGCCCACGGCGGCGGACGTCGGCCGACTCGTGAAGGCGTCGGCCACGCGACCGTCGGTGCATGCCGACCGCGACCAGATCGACGCAACGCTGCTCGAGTCGGGCGTGACCCGCGACACGCTGCAGGATCTGTGGCACGAGGTCGACGCCGCGATTCTGCCCGGCATGGGAAGCCGCCTCGACGGCTTCCTGTTTCAGACCCGCGACCCCCGCTGGCGACCGCTCCGCGATCGGTTCGCGGAGTTCCTCACGCTGACCGGCGTCGAGCAGGTGACGAAGCCGGTCGCCTCGCGGCTGAAGCACTACGGCGGCGTGATCTCGTTTCCCGACGTGGTGGATCTCGACGCCGAGTCGGCCCGCAGGCTCCGCGGCCTCGGCGCCGAGGACTGGGGCACGGCCGTCGAGTTTCCGGCCGTACGCACGCTCTCCGCCGCGACGGCGGCCGCCATCGCCCGCTGTGGAGGGTTGGTGGTGTTTCCGGCACTGCGGGAGTTGCCCGCCGACGTCGCCGCCGCCCTCGCCCGCCACGAGGGCACCGGCCTAGTGCTCGGCGGCTTTCCACGCCTCCAAGCCGATGCGGCCGAGGCGCTCGCCCGCTGCCAGTCGATGCAGGGGTTGCTGCTTCCCGACCTGGAGAGCCTCGACTCGATCAGCCTGGCGCGGCGGCTGTCGGCACAGGACAGCGTGTTCCTGCCGCGGATCGCGCGGCTCACTCCCGAGGTGGCCGAGGCCCTGCGGGGCAACGACGGCGGCATGCTCGCCCTGCCGGGCCTGAAGGAACTGCCGATCGACGTCGCGCGGCTCCTGGTCGGCTCCGGCTACTACGGCATCACGCTCGGCGGGGCAGCCACGCTCGACAGGGACACGGCCGCCGTGCTTGCTGGCCAGCCCGGTCCGCTGACCTTTACCGGCACGAGTTGTCCGAGTCCCGACGTCGCCCGCTCGCTTGACGCCCATGCCGGCGAGCTCATCTTCGCCCATGTGCGCGGGCTTCCGGCCGATGTCGCCACGGCCCTCGGCGGCAGCGACCACCTGCTGGTCCTGCCGGGCGTGACCCGCCTCGACGCGGCCGACGCCGCAACGCTGACCCCCGTCGGCCCCCTGGCGCTGCCTGGGCTCTCGTCGCTGGATGCGGCCGCGGCGCAGCCGCTCGCCGCCCATCGCCACATGCTGCAGCTCGGCGGCCTCCGCACGCTCTCGTCCGCGGCCGCACGGGAGCTCGCAGCGCACCCCGGCGACCTGATGCTCTCGGGTCTCACGTCACTCGATGCGGCCACCGCTGCCGCGCTGGCTCCCTGCCGGGGCCACCTGCATCTCGACGCGGTGGTGCGACTCGAGCCGGCCGCCGCCGCGGCGCTGCTCGCCCGCGACGGCCCCCTCTCCATTTCGGGGCTGCAGGCGACCACCCAGCTCGACTCGGTGGAACTCGCGCGGCTCATCGCGTCGCGGATCGACGATCCCGTGCTCCCGCTGGTCACCGCCATCGACGGCCCGGACGCGGTGGCGATTGCGAAGGCGGTCGCCGCCAGCCGCGGCGTGGTGTCGCTGCCCGGCCTGGAGCGGATCACGTCGCGGGCTCTGGCCGCCCTCTTGCAGCGGGCCGACCTCGAGATCCCCGCGGTGGCCGACCTCGAGGTGGTGCCGGATGGCGACGGCGGAGCCGACGATTACGCTGTGCCGGAGCAGCGTCCTCGGGCCGTCCCGTGACCTCGGGGGTGCCCGCTCTCCGCCTGCTACTGGGCGGCTGCGGTGGTCACAACGCGGCCGCGGGCGGCCTCGATGTTCCGCCGGGACGACTCGTGGGAGGGATCCCGCTTCAGGGCTTCCTGGTAGGAGCCGACGGCCTCGGGAAACCGCCCCTGCCGCGCCTGCGCCACGCCGCGGTTGAACCAGGCCCGCACGTCCTTGGGGTCATGCCGGATGGCCTGGTCGAAGTCGAACTCCGCCTTCCGCGGCTGGCCGGTCTGCAGGTAGGCCAACCCACGGTTGAGATAGGCGAGCATGTATGTGCGATCGCGGCGAACGCTTGACGCGTAGGCGTTGATCGCCTCCAGCGGCCGGCCGAGTTCGACCAGGGCCAAGCCCCTCCAGAGCTCAGGCCGTGGATCGTCGTAGGCGATCCCAGCGGCGTCCTCGAAGTCTTCCAGCGCGATGCCGTAGAGGCCGAGGTGAAACCAGGCGATGCCTCGCCGCAGGTAGAGTTCCGAGTCCTGCGGGTCGATGGCGAGCCCCTTCGAGCAGGCGTCGACGCAGCCCTCGTAGTCACCCAGCCGTCGCGACGTCACGCCCAGCGCCAGGTAGGCGAGCGTCATCTTCGGATCGAGCCTGATGACCTCGCGGATCTTGGCGCGTGCCTCCTCGAGCTTTCCCGCCTTGTCGAGTTCCTCGGCTTCCTGCAGCAGTTTCTCTGCAGGGGTCGGCTCCCAGGCGTCGCTGGCGGAGTCGCGCATGCTCGGCCGCGAACGCGTCGGACGGGCGGCAGCCTCGCCGGGCACCGTGGTCTCCGGAAACGGCACGGGCAGCTTGGTCCGCGCCTTGGGGCGGGTCGGCTCCGTGGCGGGCTCCGCGTCTTCCCGGGGCGGGATCGAAGGCCGCTGCGGCGCAGCGGGCTCGGCCTTCTCAGCGGCCTTCGTACCGGCGCCCCGGCCAAAGGGATTGAGTTCGTCGGCGAACGGATCGTCCTCGGGCACGCCGGCGGCACCCGCCCCGCCGCCTTGGGCAAAGGTGGATGGGGCGACCAGGGCGGTGGCAAGCCCGACGCCGCAGGCGATGGCCAGCGGGGCAAGGCGGCAGAAGGAGAACGCGGGCGCGGGGCGTGGCACGTGGTGAGTGGTCATCATGGTGCGGAAGTATCCCTCGGAGGAATCGGCATTTCAAAGGTGGGAACCGGCGGCCCGGGCAGCCGATCGGTCTTGACCCCTACAACCCGCGAAACCGGCCGCGAAACCGTGGGGTGCCGCAGCCCCGGGAGGGCCTCGGTTTTTCTCGATCCGACGTCAGACGCGGCCCTCCAGCAGCCCGCCGAGCCGCTCCTCGATCCCGCTCTTGATCCGGCCGGCGAACAATCCCGCCATCCCGGGAACCTCGAGGCGGACGACCAGTTCCTCGGTGAGGATCTCGACGTCGGTGGCGATCGCCATGCCCATGACGTCGAGCGACAGTTCGAGCCGCCCGTCGTCCCGCCACGCGGAATCGATCGCCCCCACCTTGTCGGCATACTCGTCGCGGGCCCTGATCACGGCTTCGTCGAGTCGCCGCCGCACTTCCGCCGGCTCGAGCTGATGGGGAACGCGGACTTCGAGCTTCTTCACGGGAGAGGTTCCTGGGCGACGACCTGCATCGTCCGATTGATGGCGGATGGCTGCATTTGCGAGTGTACCCACGACCGCGGCCACATGCTCGCGGTCGACGGTCCCCATGCGACCGCCGGCGCAGGCCGCCGATCGGACGCCCACGATTTCCGCCCCCAGGTTCACGGCCTTGGCCGCCTCCACCGCAGACAGCCGCCCGGCGAGGGCCACCCGCAGGCCGAGGTCGCGGGCCCGGGCCACCCAGTCGCGAACGACCTGCTCGCCCGCCACCTCGAACAGGCTGCCCGCCTTCTTGTCGAAGGTGTCGATGAGCACGCTGGCCGCGCCGCACTCCGCAGCGGCCCGCATCAGCCGCCGAGGATCGACCGCCCCTGCCACGCGGGCGTCGGCGTAGGCGACCGCGACCGCCTCGACCCCGCCGGGGAGGAGCGTGGCGAGTTCCCGATAGGCGACCGCCCACCGGCGTGCGTCGAGCCCTGCCGGACCGGCCTTCACCGCGGCGGGCGCAGCACCGCCATCCGCCGACGCGGCGACCGTCGCCAGATGGGCGACGATGGCCGGCGGACCATCCGCCAGTTCGCCGCAGGCGAGCGTCCACGGTGCCGCATCGCCCACCACGAGCCCGATCGCGGCGGCGACTGCGGCATCGGCCCGGCCGAGCGGCCCGCTGGCCGGATCCTTCACGTCGATGATCGCGGCGCCGCCGGCGACCGCCGCCATGGCCTCGTCGGGCGACCGCACGCTCACGAGCAGTCCGGCCGGGAGCCGCTCCCGCACGCGCGTCACGGAGTGCCTCCCGAGGCGACGTCGCGACGGGCCTCGAGCAGCCGCGCCGCCACGTCCCGCGCCGTGGCCTGGGTGAGCGGCTCGCACCAGCGGCCATCGAGGACGATGCAGCCATCGTCCCATTCACCCCAGCCCCATGGCACCGGCCGCATCCGCCAGTCGGTCGCGCGTTCGGCAAGCCGCAGGACGAGCGTTCCCACGCGGCGGTCCCCTGCCGCCTCACCAACGCCGCCGAGCGGGGCGGATCCGGGAAACACGCATTCCACGAGGTCCAGCGGCACCCGATGAACGCCCAGCGGAGCCAGCCTCACTTCGAGCACGTCGCCCCGTCGGGTCAACCGTGGCCGCGACGCCGACCAGGCGATGCCGCCGGCGATCGCGAGGCCCGCAACCGCCGCGGCGGCCCCGAGCCCGACGACCCATCCCGGCGGGTTGACGACCGCCATCGCGATGCCGGCGACGGCGGTCGCCGCCGCTGCCGCCGCGAGCACCGCCAACCCGGGCCGCGGGTTGCCCCGCAGCCAAATCTCCACCGGAGGCCGGCGACCTGTCGATGTTTCCGCTGTGGCGGCACCTGTCATACGATCTGCCGTGATTCGTCGCCTTCCGTCTCAAACGAGGCCACGCAAGGGTACACGCCGATGCACGCCACGATCCCCACGAACTCTCCGCGGCTGGCCCAGTGGGGCATTGCGCTGGCCCTGATCGCCTACGCCGTGGCAGCCACGCTCGGGCTGCCGCAACATGGTCGCGATTTGCTCGTCGCGTCACAAGCCGCCCATGGTCTGGCGCACGATCCGGCGCACGCCACGAGCGCCGACGCCGGGGCCGCGGCGGCCCCGGCCGTCGCCGGCCCGCCGGCCGCCACGGTGATTCCGTTCGCGGTGCTGCTGGCCGCGATCGCGATCCTGCCGCTCACGCCGGCCGCAGCACACTGGTGGGAGCACAACTCCAGCAAGCTCCTCGTCTCCGGCCTGCTGGCGGCCGTGACGCTCGGCTACTACCTGCTGGGCCACCGCGAGACGATCGACCTGCACTTTCCGGCGCATGCGCTGGTGGAGCCGGCGGCGGCCGGCCCGTCGTGGGGCACCGTGGCTGCCGTGCTGGTCAATGCACTGCTGGCCGAGTATGTGCCCTTCATCACGCTGCTGTTCGCCCTCTACGTGATCACCGGCGGCGTGCGGATCGAGGGCGACCTCGAGGCCACGCCCACCACCAACGCCGCCTTCCTCGGCGTGGGGGCGGTGCTGGCGAGCTTCATCGGCACCACGGGCGCCGCCATGCTGCTCGTCCGGCCGCTCATCGACACCAACAACGAGCGGCGGCACGTCGCCCACACGCTCGTGTTCTTCATTTTCATCGTGTGCAACTGCGGCGGCCTGCTGCTGCCGATCGGTGATCCGCCGCTGTTCCTCGGCTACCTGCAGGGCGTCGACTTCCTCTGGACCACGTCGCTCTGGCGGCAGTGGGCCTTCACCAACGGCGCCCTGCTGGCGATCTATTGGCTCTGGGACGCACTCGTCGCCTACCCGCGGGAAACGCGGGCCGACCTCGTGCGCGACCGAATCATGACGCGGACGCTGCGGTTCAGCGGCCTGTGGCCCAACCTGCCGTTGATGGGGGGCGTGATCGCCGCCGTGGCCCTGCTCGATCCCTCCAAGCCCCTGCCGGGCACGGCCTGGCACCCGTGGATCTATCTGCGGGAGATGGTGCTGCTGGCCCTGGTGGGGCTGTCGTTGCTGCTGGGCTCCGCGGAGATCCGTCGCCGAAACGGCTTCACGTACGCCGCGATCCTCGAGGTGGCGGCCCTGTTCGTGGGCATTTTCGTCTGCATGCAGCCCGCCCTGGCCCTGCTGCACGTGCACGGCGACAGCCTCGGGCTGGCCTCGCCGCAGGCCTACTTCTGGGCCACGGGCTCGCTCTCGTCGGTGCTCGACAACGCCCCCACCTACCTCGTGTTCTTCGAGGCGGCGGGCATCGAGCCGGCCGACGGCCTCTCGGCGGAGGAGGCTCGGCTGCTCGCGGCCGTCAGCCTCGGGGCGGTCTTCCTGGGGGCGATGACGTACATCGGCAACGGTCCCAACTTCATGGTCAAGGCGATCGCCGAGCAGGCGGGCATCCGGATGCCGAGTTTCTTCGGCTACGTGGTGTACAGTATGGGGGTGCTGCTGCCGGTGTTCGCCGCCATGGCGTGGCTGTTCGTGTAGCAGACGAGCCTTCCTTCTCGGGCCGACGGCGAACCCCCGGCCCCCGCACATGACCGCCCGCACCGCCGACGCATTCGAGGTCGTCTCCACCGACTCGCAGCTGCACGACCTCGTCGACCGCCTTTCCCGTCACCCGCACGTCTGCTTCGACACCGAGTTCGTCTCGGAGCACACCTACCGCAGCCAGCTCTGCCTGCTGCAGGTGGCCGCGCCCGGCATCCTCGCCGTCGTCGATACGCTCAAGGCCGGCGACCTGGAGCCGTTCTGGCGGCTGCTCGCCGAGCCCGGCCGCACCACGGTGGTGCACGCCGGCCGCGAGGAGTTCGGCTTCATCCTCCACGCGATCAAGACGCGGCCGGCGAACCTGTTCGACGTCCAGGTGGCTGCCGGCCTCGTCGACCACGACTATCCCGCCGGCTACGCCTCGATCGTCCGCCGGTTCCTCAACCTGCCGACGAACAAGGGGGAGACGCGGACGGACTGGCGGCAGCGGCCGCTCACGCCGGCGCAGCTCGCCTATGCCGTCGACGACGTCCGCCACCTCGAGCAGCTCTGGCAGAAGCTCGAGCGGAAGCTCGAAGGGCTCGGCCGGGCGTCGTGGATGGAGGAGGAGATGGCCGCCTGGCAGGACGACGTCGAAGAATCGTTCAGCCGCAAGCGGTGGCGGCGGGTCTCGGGGCTCAACGGGCTCTCGCGCCGCGAACTGGCGATCGCCCGCGAGCTCTGGCACTGGCGCGACGCCGTCGCCGAGCAGCGGGACATGCCGCCCAGGCGGGTGCTGCGTGACGACCTGCTCGTGGAGCTCTGCAAGCGGAAGAGCGCCGACGAGCGACAGATCTCGGCCATCCGCGGGATGCAGCGGTCGGATCTCCGCCACATCCTCAGGGGCCTCTCGGAGGCGATCGCCCGCGGCCTCGAGCTGCCCGAGGAGGAGTGCCCCGGCGGCGAGCGGCATCGCACCCCGCCGCCGCAGCTGGCGATGCTCGGGCAGTTTCTGGCCACCGCCGTGGCCGGGATGTGCCGCAGCGAGCAGCTCGCGCCGGCACTGGTGGGCACGGCGAGCGACATGCGCGACCTGCTGGCGTACAAGCTCGGCTACCACGACGACGACCGCACGCCGCTCCTGGCCTCGGGCTGGAGGGCGGACATGGTGGGCACGCTCGTCGACGACCTCTTGGCAGGCCGGGCCGCCCTCCGGATCGGCGACATCCGGTCGCACGACCCGCTCGTGATCGAGCGCCGCGACGGTCGCTGATCGCTGCACCTTGCACTTTTTGGTATGCCGCGATGGTCCGGCGCGGGGCGAGAAGGCATTACGCCCGAGGGCCCTGGGCTGTATAACCTCTGGTGGCAACGCTGCCAGTTCACGAGGATCGCAGCCAGGTGCGGAGGAGGGTGTCGATGGGCGGGGGTTATTCGACGTCGATCGTGCATCCGGCCGCCGGATCGTGGGCTGCGGACGCGATGCCTGCACGATCTCGCGGTTTTACGTTGGTCGAACTCCTCGTCGTGATCGCGATCATCGCCACGCTGATCGGCCTGCTGCTGCCTGCCGTGCAGACAGCCCGCGAGTCGGCCCGCCGCGCGGTGTGCACGAGCAACCTTCGCCAGATCGGCCTCGGCATCCACGGCTACATGAACGCCAAGAAGATCCTGCCCTATGGCTCATATTTCAAGAACTCGAACTGCTCGCCGCCTTCGACCTGCCGAGGCGCCGGCATGGGGCTCATCCTGCCGTGGGTCGAGCAGGAGACGCTGTTCGACGCCATCGACTACGACAACATGTCGATCGCCGTCGACAACATGACCATTCCCGGCACCTCGCAGCTCATCAAGGCCCAGTCGATCGCCATCTACATCTGCCCGAGTGACGACCGCCCGCTCGTCGACCCGACCGCGCAGACCGCAGCCACCAACTACACGGCCAGCAGCGGTCCCACCGCCCACTCGGACAACCCCAACTGCTCGTGCCAGCAGGCCATGTCGCTCAATTCCTATCAGATTCCGGCCTATCCGCCATCGCTCTACGGCAAGCCCGACCAGCACTCCGGCCCCTTCAATCGCGCCGGCATCGCCTTCAAGCCTTCCTCGGTGATCGACGGCTTCTCGAAGACGATCTTCTTCGGGGAGATGCGGCCCAAGTGCTCGAATCACCATTCCCGCGGCTGGCTGCCGTCGAACAGCGGCCAGGGCCTGACGAGCACGCTGATTCCGATCAACTACGACACCTGCGACCCTTCCGCGACGGACAACTGCCGGAAGACCTGCAACTGGAACTATGAACTCGGCTTCCGCTCCAACCACCGCGGTGGCGCGGTCTTCCTCCTCGGCGACGGGTCGGCACACTTCATCCAGGACACCATCGACCACAACGTGTATCAGCTGCTCGGGGCCAAGGCGGACGGGCAATCCGTGAAGGTTCCATGACCCGGGGCCCTCTCTTCGTGCCTCCGCGCCCTTCCTCGATCACCGCCGCCATCACGGCCCTCGTGCTGATCGCGATCGCCGGCTGCGGGCCGAAGCGACCCGCAACCGTTCCGGTTCGCGGGACCGTCACGCTCGACGGCAAGCCGGTGGCCTCGGCGACCGTGCTCTTTCAGCCGCCACAGGGCGTACCCGGCCGGGCGATCACCGGGGGCGACGGCGGGTTCACGCTGACCACGTTCATCGACGGCGACGGGGCGATTCCGGGGCGGCACCGCGTGGCCGTGACGAAGTTCACGATCACCGGCCTGACGGAATCGGAGGGTGGCGTGTCGGGGGCGGCGACGCCGGGGGCCGTGCGGGAGACGTGGATCACGCCTCAGAAGTATGCCTCGCTGACCGACAGCGGGCTGGAGGTCGAGGTCGAGACGGGCATGAGCCCGGTCGCGCTCGAACTCAAATCCAAGTAATACGGAATCCACGTGATCCTCGCGCGTCGGCTCAGCGCCGCTGCCGTCCGGATTCCGCAGGCTGCAAGCCCGCGGCTACGAGAATCTCAGCGCGAGGCTGCCCATGCCCGACGCGAACGTCCGGCGACGGGCATGGTCAGCCCCGAGCCTCACGAACGCGCGAGGCTCTCGTGTGAGCCGTATAACACGCGGGCCACGCTGCCGGCGGTTCCAGCGCCACACGAAGCCGATCAGCAGGCCGACGGCTGGGAGCGAAACCGGCTCGGGAACCGGCGTGATGGATGCAGTCGTGCCGCTCGCGCCCGCGTAGTTCCCCGTATCGAGCAGCCCGGTCGACAGCATGTCGGCCGCATCGAGGACGTCGACGACGCCGTCATAGGTAAAGTCGCCCTCGCTCCAGGTGGCCGGCAGTCCGGAGTCGAGCTTGCCCGAGGCGAGCAGGTTGGCGGCATCGAGGATGTCGACGGCCCAGTCGAGGTTGGTGTCACCGGCGGCGGCAAAGGCCACGCTCAAGGAGCCGCCGCCATCGTCCAGCCAGCCGACCGTCCGCGCCCCGCCGCTGGTCGCCGCAGCGCTGGACGTGATGCCGCTCCGGCCGCTCCAGCCGCCATCGCCGCGGCCCGCCTGCAGGGCGGCGACCAGACTGGCCGGGGTCATTCCGCCGGCAATGGTGAGCATCCCGCTGCCGACGTCGACCACGCCGCCGGCGGCCGACGCCAGCCCGCCGACCGTCGCCTTGAGGCCGGGAGCCAGCGTGACCGTGCCACCGGCCAGCGGCACGAGCCGGCTGGCGGCGAGCGCCGCGGCATTCGCGAGGTGCAGCCTGCCGGCGAGCACGGTCGTGGAACCGCTCAGCGTGTTGGCCGCATCGAGCACGATCGTGCCGCTTCCCGTCTTCTCGATCCGCAGCGTGCCCGACACCAGTGGAAATCCGGCCCGCCCCTGCGTGAGCGACCCGGAGGTGCACATCAGGTTCACCACGCCCGGAGCTGACGGCGGCACGAGCAGTCCTGGGAGCGTGGAACTGAACGCCACCCGCTCGACGTCGAAAAACCCTCCATTCGCACCGACGGAGCCGGAAATCCTCATTGTCAGATGGTTGCCGTTGCGATCCTGCCGCACGGCCGCACCCGAGCCGATCTCCACGTACTCCTGGCCGAGGGGCTGGGAAAACAGACGGAAAAATCCCCCGGTGGCCGACCCCGACACCAGCGGCGAGCCATCGAGATTTCGCTGCTTGTTCAACTGCAGGACAAACTGCACCGGCGAGCTCTGCACCGCCGGAAACCTGGCCTGCAGGGGCGTCGTGCCGCTTCCGGTCCCGAAGCCCAGCCCCTGGATCGAGACCTCGTCGAGGCCGGTCCGTCGCAGCACGAGGTGCGCCGTATCCTCGACGGTTCCCGAGACGCTGTTGCGAAAGCCGAAGGAGATGGTCTCGCCGATCTGGGAGCTGCGAAAATGCCAGCCGTCCACGACCAGGGTGGCGAACCCCTCGCCGATGTCGCTGGCCAGATTGTCCGCCTCGCCGGCACGCCGCACCCGCACCTCGCCCGCTCCGAGCACGCCCGTCGACGTGGTCGAGGTGCCGCTCTGGGTTCGCTGGATCCGCAGCACGCCGTCGCCCACGCGCGTGTCGAACGGCGACACGTTCCAGACGCCGCCGTTCGGAAACGAGTTGCCCGCGGCCGTCAGTCTCGTGCCCGCCGGCTCATCAAACGTGAACTCGTCGATCACGCCGTTCCGCGGGCCGCCGAAGGAGCCCGAGAGCATCGCCTGGTCGATGAGAAACTGGCTCACCGCCGTCCGATGCTGGTTGACCCGCAGGGCCAGCACCTGGTCGGTCGACGTGGTCTCGACGATCATGCCCCGGGTTCCCAGATGCTTCACGGACGCCCGGGCCAGGCTCGTGTCGACCGGGCCGGTACTCCCGAGATCGGAGAACTTCTTCACTGGATCGGTGATCGTGGCATTCACGGCGGCGAGCATCCGCGTGACCTGCGTGTTCGTCACCGACTCGTTCATGTGGATGATGCTGGAGCCGACGGAGGTCGAGGCCTCGTCGCTCGCGATGCCGATGCCCTCGTGCATGTCGATCAGCCACTGGGGCATCACCTGCCGGGTGAAGGCCCAGAGGGCCGTCGCGGTCGAGCCCGTCGTCTTGGTGATCGGATCGTTGATCCCGGGAAAGTTGCGGTTCAAGTTTCCTTCGCCGGCGATCTCGCGCGTGTTGGCATCGAGCGCCTGCGGCGCGCAGAAGGGCACGACGACCAGCGTGCCCCGGGTGATCGACCACGTGCGAATCTGGTTGGCGGCCGCAGCGCCGGCCGGTTCGTTGCCGTGCACGCCGCCGGTGATCATCACCAGCGGCCCCGGCACCGACGTCTCCCGCCTGTAGTACGGCGTCAGCGTGCCGCTGCCGAGATCGATCCAGCCGGACGTGAGGGTGTCGGCCGCCGCAGGCGCCGTCAGAACCATGGCCAGCAGCCACGCTCCAGCCGGTGATCGGGGAATGCCGTGCATCGCCAGTCCTGTGCGGGATCACCGTCTGTACGTTCCACCCTGCCCGCGGGTTCTGCTCCAGGTCATTTGCCCCGCGAATCAAACGCTTTCGCGGGGTGCGTCACAGGGCTGCCCCGGCCTTCGCCGGCCCAGCGGACCCCGGACGCGATCAAGTCGTTCGGTCCGCCCGTCACTTCGGGATGCGGGCTGTAGCAGATCACGCGGCCTGCGCCATACAGCGACCGGACGATGGCGTGCGTGCCCGCCATCGAGCCCGGCTGGGCCCCCTTCGTCGCCACCTCCGTCTCGAACGAGGCCAGCACCTGGTAGCCCGGGAGATGGGCCTCGTCGTCGGGAACGAGCAGCGGACCCTGGTTGTAGTGAACTGGAACGGTGCCGGAGGATCCGAGGAGTTCGGCACCGGGATCGGTCATTCGCAGGCAGACCTCGCCACCCCCCCGATCCCAGTGGGCTCTGTCCCAGACCCTGGCGTTGATCAGCCCCAGCGACCATTCGTAGTGGGAGCTTGCGAGGTAGGAGCCGGCGCAGATGCCGACGTAGCCCCCGCCCGCGCGGACGAAGTCGCGCACGGCCTCGCGGCCCGACTCCTGCAGCCGCTCCGCCTGCTTGCTGCCCGACCCCCCGGGCATGATCAGCACGTCGAACCCGTCCAGGACCCCCTGGCGAATCTCGGCCGAGGTGATCCGCCGGGACTCGAATCCGGCTTCGGTCGACAGGATGCGGAGCAGGTTCCTCGGGCCCTTCGACACCTGCTCCGCGTCGTCGCAGATCGCGACC
Organism: Planctomycetaceae bacterium; assembly: GCA_046075685.1. Taxonomy (GTDB): domain Bacteria; phylum Planctomycetota; class Planctomycetia; order Pirellulales; family UBA1268; genus QWPN01. Next base: position 28,941 of record JBJTQP010000191.1, read on the forward strand.
CGCACCGACCGCGACGCATCCCCTGCGGCTGCGACGAGCGCATGGTCGATGCCGGGCAGCACGGCCGCGAGCAGACACGCTGATCGGAAGATCCACCACGTCATGGTGCGAGCGCCGGGACGGAGGCAGCCGGTTCAAATGCCGGGGGCGGAGGAGCGGGCAGCACCAAGGCCGCCTGCTTCATGTCGTGGAGCTCGTCCCGCATGGCGTCGAGGGCCTGCGTCGCGAGCCGGCGGTGGAGATCGGTGAGCTCCGCGGGACTCACCCGACCGGCAGCCGAACGCCGCCGCATGTCGGCCACCGCTGAAATGAGCCTGTCCTCGACGGGCCAGACGTCGTCCCAGATCTGCCGCAGGTTGACGGTCTCCACGCCGTCCTTGTCCGGCGTCAGGCTCCACTCGCGGAGCGTGGTGGCGATCGAGCACAGCGGCCCGCCCTTCTCGCCCGCAACCGCGTCCGAGAGCTCCTCGACGGCGACCCAGCAGGGCACGGCGATCGAGAACTTTGGATCGCCGAGTGCAACCCACATGGTGGTCAGGAGCGGATCCTCGCCCGGCTTCACGCCGTGAAACACCCCGGCCGACACCGTGGTGGTGCGACTGATGGTGGCCGAGGTGTTGACGCTGCCGGGCAGGTCGCCGGCGGGTCCGTTCACGGTGCCGGCGAAGGGATTTCCAGCGGCGTCGGCCATGTCGCGGCAGACGCGCCGCAGCAGGTAGCCGACGTCGAGATCGGCTCCGCGCCGGTCGTCGATCAGGCGGCAGGCCCGCGCGTAACGCTCCCCGGAGTAGGTGACGGCAAGTGAATCCGGGGCCGGAGCCGGAGCCACGCCCTGGGCGGTCGTCGAGAAGTTGCTCCGCACGATGGAGCCGAGCGGCGCGACCGCGGGGTCGTTGGCGTCGAACATCCGGAAGCTTCGCGGCCCCGCCTCGAACATCGCTGCACCGCCCGCGGCGTCGATGACCCCGAAGTTGCCGTCGGTGCGGCGGCCCGTGTCGTTCGTCCGCTCGAGCAGGGCCTGGAAGTCGGCGACCGTCACGCACGTCTCGAGAGCGAGTTTCATGATGCCGCCGTTGCCCGGGCCCTGCTGCGGTCCCGCCACGTCGAGATCTCGGCTCAGCGAGTTCTCGATGCAGAACCCGGCCGAGTTGACGCCCATCCACACGTCGTCGCGATCCTCGTCGTTGACGACGGCCAGCACGCGGTGGCGGTCGCCCTCGTAGACGACGACCTCGTTTCGCGGCAGGCTCTTCGTGTCGCGGCTCTTCCAGAGCAGCGGCCGGCCGTCGGCCGTCACCTTCCCCGTGATCACGGCCGTGGTGCACCCGAACACGGCCCACGGATGCAAGCCCACGAGCCCCCCCGCCACGACGAGGAGGACGACCGCGGCGACCCTCGGCGACGGCCGGCTCATGGCCTCCCCCTCACGCGTCCGCGGACCAATGCCCCTTCCGAAAGCGGCGGCACATACCCGCCAGCACGCCGGCCGAACCGAGGCTGAGGAACAGGGCGGCGGAGGGTTCCGGGACGATGACGAGCGTGCCGGTGGAGTTCGTGAACGTCATGGTCTGCGATCCGAAGGTGCCCGACCAGACGCCCGACGATTCCAGCAGCGATCCCGAGTAGCCGCCGGCAAGGCCGATCGACGAGAAGGTACCGGCCTGGGAGCCGAACCCGCTGAACAGGTCGTACGATCCTTCGGGGAGCGTGCCGGAGAACTGCAGCAGCAACGACCCGCCGTAGGTGAGGCCGCCTGAGAGGTTGATGCCGTCGTACAGCGTGCCGCGGGTCGTGCCCGACAGATCGAGGATCGTCTGGCCGGCGAGCGTGAGCCTGCCGCTGCCGAAGGTGAAGAGGCCCGCCGTGCTGCTGGAGGCACCCGGCGAAAAAATGCCACCGGAGAGGATCGACGTGGCGCCGGCAATCGTACCGGTGCCGAGGAGCGTCGCGGCATTGAGCACCGACACGGCGCTGGCGGAGGAGAGGTTGCCCGCCATGATCATCGTGCCGGACTGGACGACGGTGCTGCCGGTGTGCGTCAGGGTGCTGAGCGGCGTAAATCGCAACAGCCCACTGCCCGCCTTCGTGAGGGAGCCGGTGCCACTGATGGACTGGTTCCAGCCCGTCGACCCGCTTCCGGCGATCGTCAGTACGCTATTGCTGGCCAGCGTCGTCGCCAGGGCGCCACCGGAACTGTTGACCGTGATGTTGCCGCTGAACGCAGGATCAGCGGATCCAAGCGTGGCAGAGCCGTCCAAGATAATGCTGCTATTGATGGACTTGCCGGTGCTCGTCGTGGAGCGGAACGTGCCGCTCCGCATCGTGATCGTCCCCAGCCCGAATGGCGTCGTCAGGCCGGCCGTACCGCTGCTCGCCCACTGCACGGCACCGCCGGTCATCACGAAGCCGCCCCCGTAAGTGTTGAGCTCCGAGCTTCCTGTGAGAGTCAGGACGCCGTCGCCCGTCTTGGTGATCGACTGTGATCCCGCGCCGTCGCGGATCACCGGCGTCAGCGTCAACTGGGTGCCGGCCGTCACATGCATGGCACCCGAGGTGTAGAGCTCAAAATCCTGGCCCGCAAGCGTCTGCGTGAACGTCACGTTCGTCATCGTGGAACTGTTGATCAGGATGAACCTCCGCGATGCCCCTTCGACGGTCGTGTTGATACCGTAGAGCTTCAAGGTGCCCCTCGTACCCGTGCTGTTGTTCTGCACGCCATAGGTGCCGGATGCATTCGCCAGCGTCGGCAAAAAGGAGATCGCTCCAATCGGCAGAGACGTGCCACTCACACCGGCGTTGAACGATGTTGACGTGTACAGGATCCGCAAAACGGGGGTCGTGCTCGAGTTAATGTGTGCCCACGCGCCGGTTCCGCTCGGCACTGCGCCGGTGTTCCAATTGCCCGCCGTAGTCCAACTCTGCTGATTGGTGTCGGACGCCCCGCTGCCACCGTTGAAGGTCGACACGGTCTGGGCGAAAGCCGCCGGCGAAAGGAATACCGCCGCCACCACGACCATGATCCATGCACGAAATGTCATGCCACGCATTGTTCCTGCTCCCCGGTGAACCCGCCTCTGGTACTCATGAACGGTGCCACACGTGATGTCGCCACCACGCCATTGTCAGTTCCGGTCAGGGCTCCGCCTGCCCTCCCGCCACAGCCGCCGCCTTCCGCTTGAGGTCGAAGGCCAAGGGGCTGCCGCCCGGCTCGATCGTCACGCGGCCCACGCCGGTCTCGCGATATGCGGCGGCCAGTTCAACCGGACCGCCGCCGAGGCTCGTCTTCTCCGAGCCGCCGACCAGCACGCGATACTGCCCGGCCGGCAGGCCCGCGCCGAACTGCCGCGTGACGATGCTGAACCGGCCGTTCTCGTCGGTCACGCCGAAGCCACGCGGCATGTCGACGGAATCGAACATCACCTCGGCGTTGGCCAGCGGCCTGCCCTCGAGCGTGACCGTGCCCTCGACCGGCAGCATGTCGTACTTCGCGACCGGCGGACCGAAGCAGCCCGCCAGCAGGAGCATGGCGGCCAGTTTGATCTGCTGCCACGACGCGCCCTTCGCCACGTCGAACGCGGCGGCACACTCTCTCAGCACCCGGCAGAGCAGCACGCGGCTAAAAAGCATCGACCGTCTCCCCGTCGTTCCGGTCCGCGATCCGATTGAGCACCGCGCTGTCGAGGTCGTTCGTGATCACCCGCACGCTGCCGTCGACCAGCGCGAAGCCCGTGCCCGCGGCGTGATGCGAGCCGAAGGCGTTGCTGTTGGTGCCATTGGGGCGGTATTCGGTGCTTGCCGAGCCGCTCGCCAGCAGGCCGCGAAGCGTCTGGTGGGTGGCCACGTTGCTCTCCACCGACGGGGCGGCGAGGCCGGCCCACACCCCGCCGCGGTACGAGATCATCGCCCCGCTCGCGTTGAGGGTGCCGTTGGGGCCGTAGGGCGTTTCGCCCACCATCACCGTCTTGCTGGTGCCGTCCTTGACGTCCTTGATGCGAACGCCCGAGTCTCGGGTGCCGGGGCTGAAGATCCCATTGCCGCCGTCGATACAGCTCCCGGCGAAGAAGGGGCAGCTGCCGAGGTCGCTGTACGAACTCTGCGTGTTACGGTCCCCGAACACGCCCTTGTACGTGGAGAGGGCGAACGCCGGTGCCGTGGACGTGCTGGGCAGGGCCTCGTTCAGGTTCGACGACACCGGGCAGCTCGGGCAGCGGAACACGGGGAGCCGCGTCTGGGCGGCGGTCACGATGTCCGTCGCCGTCGCCGAGAGATCGCGATGTGCGGGCCGGAGCTGGTCGAACAGCGCCCCTTCCTCGATCCGCGGCAGGATCATCGCGGCCCAGCTCCACCCCGGTCCGCTGGCGGTGGCTTTCGAGTAATCGGGGTTGCGGACGAACCCGGGCGGAAACCGCCTGCGTCCGTCGTGGTGGGTGATCAACGCCAGCGCCACCTGGCGGAGGTTGTTCTGGCAGGCCGATCGCCGCGCCGCCTCGCGAACGCTCTGCACGGCGGGCAGCAGCAGCCCGATGAGCGTGGCGATGATCGCGATCACCACCAACAGTTCCACAAGCGTGAAGCCGCGCCGTCGCATGGTCTTCATTCTCCGCCGGATCGGCGGCCGGCGAACCGCCGACCGCGAATGACACCACCCGCGACCACCACTCCACCCCAGAGCAGCAGCGGCGATGCTGAAGGCTCAGGCACGGCGGCGATTCCGCCGGCCTGGTTCGGCGGCGGGTTGTAGGCCCCGGCGTCGAGCAGGCCCGTGGAGAGGAAGGCCGCGGCGTCGAGCACGTCGACGAAGCCGTCGTACGTGAAGTCTCCCTCATTCCAGCTCGCCGGCAGGCCGGAGTCGAGCTTGCCGCTGGAAAGAAAGTTCGCCGAGTCGAGGATGTCGACCTGCCAGTCGAGATTGGTGTCGCCGGCCGCCGCGAAGGCAAATGTCACCGAGCCGTCACCGTTGTCGAGCCAGCCCACCGTCCGTGCGCCGCCGCTGGCCGCGGCCACGCTCGACGTGATGCCGCTGCCGCCGTTCCACGAGCCATCGCCGAGGCCGGTGAGGAGGGCCGCCACCATGTCGCCGGCGGACAGCCCGGCCGCCACCGTCACCAAGCCGCTGCCGACGTCGGTCAGGCCGCCGGCGAGCGGCTTCAGCCCGCCGACGGTCGTCTGCAGGTACGGGGAGAGCGACACCGTGCCCCCGGACAGCGGCACGACCGTGCTCGATGAGAGGGCGGCGGCGTTCGCTACCACCAGCCCGCCGGCCTGCAGGGTCGTCGAGCCCGTGAGGGTGTTCGCCTGGTCCACAACCAACGTGCCGGAACCGGTCTTCACGATCGGGTAGCTGCCGCCAAGCACCGGCCAGCCGGCCTGCGCCTGCGTCTGCGTGCCGCTGGCGACGTCGATCATGATCCGCGGCGGCGCGGCGGTCGATGTGAACACGAGTGCCAGCATCGTGTCGAGCTGGGCGACGCTGAACGAACCGCCGGCGAGATCGTTCGCGAACCCGCCCGTGCCGTTGGTGGCCGAGGTGTTGATCACGAACTTATTGGCCGCAAAACCGGAGATGCCACCGCCGGCGAACGCGATCGGCCAGATGAAACTCTGCTGGCTGGCGTCGAAGTTGGACGCCGTGCCGCTGACATCGGGATTTGTTCCCGACAGCGTCCAGAGGTTGAGGCGCACCGGGGTCGCGCTCGTGGCGGCGATCGCCAGAGTGCCGCTGGCGCTGAGGAAATCCCACGTATTGGCTGCTCCTGCCACGCCCGACCCCGACAGCATCTGCCAGTTGTAGTTGCTGCCGCCGCTCCACGTCATCCCGCCGACCGAGAGCGTGCCGGGCCCGCTGCCGGGCGCGAGCGTCGCGGCGGCGGCGATGGTGGTCGGGTTCGAGATCGTGCCCGTTCCCTGCAGCGTGGCGCCGGCCAGCACGGCCACCGCGGCCGAGTTCGTCAGCCGGCCGTCGATCGCCAGTGTGCCGGACTGCACGATCGTGCTGCCCGAGTGAGCCAGCGTGCCACCGATCCCGGAGAACCGCAGGGCTCCACCGCCAGACTTGGTGAGCCCGCCGCTCCCGCTCGTGGACTGGTGCCACGTGACAGACCCACCGTCCGCGACGGACACAATGCTGGTCCGCGGAATCGTGGTCACGAGAGCGCCGCCCGAACTATTGACGGTGATGCTGCCGGAAAAGCCGGGCAGCGACGAGCCGAGCGTCGTCGTGCCGTCGAGCACGACGCTGACGTTGACCGACCGCCCCGACGACCCAGACGACCGCAGGGTGCCGCTTCGGAGCGTGAGGGCGCCCAGCCCGAAGGGCGAGCAGATCTGCGTGGTTCCGCTCAGGGCCCATTGCACCACCCCGCCCTCCATGGTGAAGCCACCGCTGTAGGTGCTCAACTGCGACTCGTTGCTCGTGCCGGCAAATGACAGCACCCCGTCGCCAACCTTGGTGATGCCGCGTGCGGTGCCATCCTGCAGGATCATCGTGGCGAGCGAGAGCTGCGTGCTCGCCGCGACGTTGATCACGCCTGACGTCCGCAACTCGAACTGCTGCCCCTGGTTCGTCTGCGTGAAGGCGACGTCGCTCAGCGTCGTGCTGTTGTCGAGAATGATCCGTCGCGGCTGACCGCCGATGGTCGTATCGACGCCATAGAAGCGGAGCGTTCCCTTGGCGCCGGCGGAGGTGCCGTTGTTCTGGATCGCGTAGGTGGTCGAGGCGCTGACGAGCGTCTGCGGGAACGTCAACGCACCCACGTTGAGCACGTTGGTCGTGCCCGTCAAGCCGCCGAGCGAGGTCGACGAGTAGAGAATCCGGAGCGTCGAGCCGGCGTTTCCCTGGGGATTGATCTGCGGCCACACCGTCGGACTGCAGGGGATCGAGCCCGAGCTCCAGTTGCCCGCCTGCGTCCAGCTCTGCTGGCTGGTGGTTGTGGCTCCCGTGCCGCCGACGAACGTGACCACGTCCTGCGCGGATGCTGAAGAGCATGCGGCCGCCGCCCACAGCAGCCCCAGCATCACCAGCGGCAGCCTGGCAGCATCACCACGCATGGCATCTTCTCCACATCTCGACGTTGGGTGACGCATGCTGCGTCGCCCGCCACAACACCCCTGAGCCGCCACTCGCAGGATTACATACAATATTTCCTCGAGGCAGTTTCTACCACTCTGGTTTCGAGTTGGCAACTGTCCGCCCAAGCACCTCTCTCAGGGGGTGCCGACACGGGCCGCCCGGACACCTACGCGGATGCTGGAAACATGACGTTCAGCGCCCGGTTCGCGATGGCATCCACGTGCATGGCCATCGCCCGCGAGGCCCGGTCCGGGGCGTTGGCGAGCAGCGCGTCGACAATCTCGAGGTGCTCGCGAATGCCGTCTTCCTTGCTGTGAGCCCGGTTGCCGATGGCTTCGCTGATCGTCTGCATCAGGAGCGCGGACCGGCCGATCTCCCGCGCCAACCGGGGGCTCTGGCAGGCGGCCGCGATCGCAGCGTGAAACCGGGCATCCGCCGCCATCACCGCCTCGATCCAGGCGGCGGACTTCACGCGGCGCGACGCGTGCTCCACCATTTCCGCACGAAATGCCTCCAGCAGACCGCGGTCGACCCGACCGCAGGCGCAGCGGGCGGCCTCGCTCTCCAGCACGCGCCGCACCTGGTAGATGCCCCGCAGTTCGGCGGGGCCGAACGCGGCCACGACGGCCCCCCGATTATGACTGATGTCGACCATCCCGATCGCCTCGAGCTCCACAAGGGCCTCTCGAAGCGGCGTGGCGCTGACGCCCATCTGCTTGGCCAACGCCTGGGCGATCAACCGGGTGCCGGCGGGAAGATGGCCGCGGAAAATCTCGAGCAGCAGGAGCCGCACCACTTCGTGCCGCAGGGCACGTCGCGCCTCGACCGCCACGGGCATCACACTCGACCCGCCACCCGACCGTGGTCCAGCTTTCATCCCCCTAGTCTACGCAGCGACACCCCGCGGCCGAAGAGGCGGCCTTCCCGCGGAATCGACGCCCGCCACATCTGTCCTTTTTTGACCATCGCCCCTGGGCCGGCAGTCATGAATCCCGCCTCAGGCCACCGGATCGGGCGGCTCATGATGCCGCGTCTCGCCCGGCGTCTTCCCGCCCACCGGAAACGCACGTGGCCACGACGAGATCCCCGGTCACGTTCAAGACGGTGCGGCACATGTCGAGGATCCGGTCCACGCCCATGATGATCCCGATCCCCTCGCCGGGAACACCGACCGACCGCATCAGCACCACGATCAGCGGCAGGGATCCGCCCGGCACACCCGCCGTGCCGATGCCCGCCAGGATCGACATCAGGACCACCGTGAGCTGCTGCGGCAGCGACAGGTCCACTCCGAACACCTGGGCCAGGAACAGCACCACCACGCCCTCGTAGAGGGCCGTGCCGTTCTGGTTGCCCGTCGCGCCCACCGTGAGCACAAACCGCGCCTGCTCCCGGGGCAGCCGCAGATTCTGCTCCGCCACCCGCAGCGCCGTCGGCAGCGTGGCATTGGAAGACGACGTGCCGAAGGCGACCTGCATGGCCTCGGCCACGCCGGCGAAGAACTCACGGGGGGTGACCCGGCTGAAGAGGATCAGCACCAGCGGGTAGACCACCACCAACTGCAGCAGCAGCCCCGTCATCACGGTGACGGTGAACCACACGAGCGTGACCAGCACTTCGAATCCGAGCGTGGCCACGATCGAGAACACCAGGCAGCCGGCCCCCAGCGGCGCCAGCGCCATCGCCCAGCCGATGATCGTCATCGAGACGGAGTTCAATCCCTCCAGCCAGGCGATCACACCGCGGCACTCGTCCGGCTTCGCCGCCAGCGCGGCCCCGAGCAGCAGGGCGGCAACCATCACGGCGAGCATCCCGTTGCCCTTGGAGCTGCCGTCGACCGCGCCCACCATCTCCTGGAGCGGGTTTTCCGGGACCATGTCGATCACGATGTCGCGAACCGACTTGGCCCTGCTCGCCTTCTGGGCGACATCCGCGGAGCCCGCCTTGTTCCGCTCCACCAGCGCCTGCCGGGCTTCCGCGGAGAGGGCCTCGCCGGGACGGATCGCGTTGACCAGCCCAAGGCCGATGAGCACGGCGCTGGCGGACAGGATGCCCGAGAAGAGCAGCGTTCGCACGCCGATGCGGCCGAGTCTCCGCAGGTCGCCGATCTCCACCACCGCCAGCGCAAGGGCCGACACCACCAGCGGCAGCACCACCACGGCCATCAACCGCAGGAACAGCCTGCCGATCACCGTGGTGACGTTTCGGCAGAACCAGTCGAGGCCGTCGTGCACGCCATCGCCGTTGAGGTCCCAGGAGGCCGCGCCATCGAGCGACGCGCCGGGGCGGAGCAGCACGTTCGCCGCGAGACCCAACACCACCCCGAGCAGCAGCCCGAGCAGGATGCGGCGGGCCGATGCATCGCCCCCGACGGGGGCCCGAGCGTCGACCGCCCCGGACGTCGGCTCAGGCATCGATGAAACCATGGCGTCCTCGGAACAAAATGCGAATCACCCGGACACAACCTCGACCCGTTGGCAGGATGCCGGGAGCCGGGGGCCGCGATCGGTCCCGCAGCCACGCCGCCGGATGGACGCTCGTCACATGCGGCAGATCAGGAGCTCGCGCTCGTAGACCAGCTCCTTGGGGAGATGCGAGTGGAGGTCCAGAAAGATCTCCTCGTGACTGAGCACCTCGGCACGCCACGCCGTGCGATCGAAGGCCTGAAGCTCGTCGAATTTCGACTCGGGAAAATCGAGGCCCGTCCAGTCGATGTCCTTGTAGCGTGGCAGCCATCCGATGGGCGTCTCCCGCGCCCGGCCTCCCGCGCGGATGCGATCGAAGATCCACTTCAACACCCGCATGTTCTCGGAGAACCCGGGCCAGATGAACCGTCCGTCGGAATCCTTCCGGAACCAGTTGACGTGGAAGATGCGGGGCGTCTCGCTCAGATTCCGCTGCATGTTCATCCAGTGGCGGAAGTAATCGCCCATGTTGTAGCCGCAGAACGGCAGCATCGCCATCGGGTCGCGACGAACCTTGCCGACCGTGCCCGCGGCGGCTGCGGTCATCTCCGACCCCATGGTGGCCCCGACGTAGACGCCACCCGACCAGTTGAACGCCTGGTAGACCAGCGGCATGGTGGTCGCCCGGCGGCCCCCGAAGATGAAGGCGCTGATCGGGACGCCGGCCGGATTCTCCCACTCCGGATCGATGGTGGGGCACTGCTTCGCGGGTGCCGTGAACCGGGCGTTGGGGTGGGCCGCCGTGGCTCCTGTCTCCCGCGCCAGCAGGGGCGTCCAGTCGTTCCCCTGCCAGTCGGTGGCGTGCGGCGGGGGCGTGTCGGTCATCCCCTCCCACCAGACGCCGCCGTCGTCGGTGAGGGCCACGTTCGTGAAGATGGTGTTCCGCGCCAGCGTCTTCATGGCGTTGGGATTGGTCTTCCTGCTCGTGCCCGGGGCCACGCCGAAGAATCCGGCCTCGGGATTGATGGCCCGCAGACGGCCCTCGGCGTCGGGCCTGATCCAGGCGATGTCGTCGCCGACGGTCGTCACCTTCCAGCCCTGCTTCCGGAAATGCGGCGGAGGGATCAGCATCGCGAAGTTGGTCTTCCCGCAGGCGCTGGGGAAGGCGGCGGCCACGTAGGCCTTCTTGCCCTGCGGATTCTCGATGCCCAGGATCAGCATGTGCTCCGCCATCCAACTCTCGTCACGGGCCATCGCGGAGGCGATCCGCAGGGCGAAGCATTTCTTGCCGAGCAGCGCATTGCCGCCGTAGCCCGAGCCAAAGCTCCAGATCTCACGGGTCTCGGGAAAATGGACGATGTATTTCTCCCGGTTGCACGGCCAGGGCACGTCCTTCCGCCCCTTCGCGAGCGGGGCGCCCACGGAGTGCACGCAGGGCACCACCCGCTTGAAGTCGTGGTCGATGAGCTGGAACACGTTCCTGCCGATCCGGGCCATGATCCGCATGTTGACGACGGCGTAGGGTGAGTCGGTGAGCTGCACGCCGATCTGCGACATGGGCGAGCCCAGGGGGCCCATGCTGAAGGGCAGCACGTACATGGTGCGGCCCTTCATGCAGCCCTGGAACATGCCCTTGAGCTGCTTCCGCATCTCGAAGGGATTGACCCAGTTGTTGGTCGGGCCGGCGGCCTCCCGCGAGAGGGCGCAGATGAAGGTGCGGTCCTCGACTCGGGCCACGTCACTGGCGTCGGAGCGGGCCAGGTAGCAGCCGGGCCACGCCTTCTGATTCAGCCTGATGAAGGTGCCGCCGGCGACCATCTGCTCGCAGAGCAGGTCGTTTTCCCGCTGCGAGCCGTCCACCCAGTGGATCGCCTCGGGCTTGCAGAGGTCCGCGATCTTCATGACCCAGCGGAGCAGGTGCTTGTTGGTGCTCAGCGGAAGGGAGGCGTCGCGGTGCTTCATGGAACACTGCCCAGCAGGGAACTCGCGGGGGAAACAGGCCGTCGCAGCCAGGCCGTCGACGACCAGAGATCCAATATAATATTGTGCTAGGATGACGTCATCGTCAGGAACGCATTGCCATGGATCTCTCCCGCTTTTCCCGCCGCCGCTACACCCCGTTCGTCACGCCGATCGAGCCGCTGCCTCGCTTCTCGGCGGCCCTTGCCGCGACCTGCCCCGACGGAGAGGGCCCCGAGGTGTGGGTGAAACGCGACGACATGCTGGGGCTGTTTCCGGGGGGCAACAAGACCCGGAAACTCGAGTTTCTCGTGGCGGAGGCGCTGGCCCGGGGCGCCGACACGCTGATCACCGCCGGGGCTCCACAGTCGAACCACTGCCGGCTCACCCTCGCGGCAGCGGTCAGGGAAGGCCTGAAATGCCGGTTCGTCATCGAGGAGCGGGTTCCGGGCAGCTACCGCGTCGACGCCAGCGGCAACCAGTTCCTGTTTCGACTCATGGGCGTGGAGGCGGTCACCGTGGTGCCGGGCGGCAGCTGCCTGCGACGGGCCTTGGAGGACGTGGCCGCGGAACTCGCCGAGGAAGGCCGCGTGGGCTACATCATCCCCACGGGCGGATCGAATGCGGTCGGCGGCCTCGGCTACGTGGCCTGTGCGCAGGAGATGCAGCAGCAATGGTTCGAGATGGGGCTGCGGTTTGACGCCGTGGTGGTGGGCTCGGGCAGTTCGGGCACGCACGGCGGGCTGCTCGTGGGCTTCCTGGGGAATGGCATCGACATGCCGCTGCTCGGGGTGGGCGTGAGCCGCGACCCGCCGGATCAGGTGCCCGTGGTCCGCGCTGAAGCGCAGGCTGTCGCCGATCTCCTCGACCTCGGCATGACGATTCCGGCGGAGGCGGTCCACTGCGTGGGCGGCTATTGGCAGCCGAAGTATTCGCTGCCCAATGACGGGATGGTGGAGGCGGTGCAGATGCTCGCCCGCACCGAGGGGATCCTGCTGGATCCGATCTACACCGGCAAGGTCATGGCCGGACTCATCGGCCTGGCCCGCGGCGGCCGCTGGACCGCCGGCCAGAAGGTGCTGTTCATGCACACCGGCGGGCTGCCGTCCCTGCACGCGTACGAGTCGGTCGTGCTTCGGGAGATTCGCGCGGGTCGCGACCCGGCTGCGGCATCGCTATCCTCGACGCCTCACCCGGGAGCCCCGCAGACATGCTGGTCCGAATAGCGACGCTCCTCGCCTTCATGATCAGTCCGTGGATTCACCCGTCGTCTCCGGCTGCGGCCGCGGCTGAACCCACGGCCGGTGAGCGGGCGGTCGATTCCCCTCGGGCTGTCACCGGACTCGCCGCGACGGTCCATCCGCTGGCGACCCACGCCGCCCTCGCGGCCTTCGCCCAGGGCGGCAATGCGGTCGACGCCGCGGTGGCGGCGGGCCTCACGCTCGGCGTCGTCGACGGCCACAACTCCGGCATCGGCGGCGGCTGTTTCATGCTCATCCGGCTGGCCGACGGCCGCCTGATCTGCCTCGACGGCCGCGAGACCGCGCCGGCGGCGGCCTCCCGCGACATGTTTCTCCGCGATGGCAAGGCCGTCGACGCCCTGAGCCGCACCGGGCCGCTGGCCAGCGGCGTGCCCGGAGCCCTGGCCGCGTATGCACAGGCGGTGGAGCGGTTCGGCCGCCTCCCGCTGGCCGCCGCCTTCGATGCCGGCATCCGCCACGCCGCCGACGGCTTTCCGCTCGATGCCGCGTACGCCCGCAAGCTCGGCCGATCGGCCGCCGAACTGGCCTTGTTTCCTGACTCGCGCAGCATCTTTCTCCAGCCGGACGGCACGGCGTGGCCGGAAGGCCACGTGCTGGTGCAGGCCGATCTGGCCCGCACCTACAGGGCACTCGCCGCCAACGGCCGGGACTGGTTCTACGACGGCCCCTTCGCCGCGGCGACCGCCGCCTTCATGAAGGAGCGGGGCGGCCTGCTCACGGCGGACGACTTCCACGGCTACCGGGTCGTCGACCGCCGCCCGCTGGTGTCGCGGTATCGCGACTGGACGATCGTCGGCGTCCCGCCGCCGAGTTCCGGAGGCGTGCACGTGGCCCAGATGCTCAACATCCTGGCGCTGACGCCCCCCGACGACCTGCAGTCCGGCACGGTCGGCTTCGCGCACCGGGTGATCGAGACCATGAAGCTGGCCTTTGCCGACCGCGCGCACTGGCTCGGCGATCCGGCGTTTGCGAATGTCCCCGAGGGCCTCGTCGCGACCGATTATGCCCGCGGGCTGGCGGCCCGGATCGATCCGCTTCGCGCCACGCCCGTTCCCCGGCACGGCGAACCGCCCGACTGGCAGAACAACCATTTCGACAAGCACACCACCCACTTTGCGACGGCCGATGCGGCGGGCAACTGGGTGAGCGTCACCGCCACGATCAACACCGCATTCGGGTCGAAGGTCGTGGTGCCCGGCACCGGCGTGCTGCTGAACAACGAAATGGACGACTTTGCCGTGGCGGCGGGCGTGCCCAATCACTTCGGGCTGGTGGGCGGAGAGGCCAACTGCGTCGCCCCCGGCAAGCGGCCGCTGTCGAGCATGTCGCCCACCATCGTTCTCGACGACGCCGGGAATCCCGTCATGAGCATCGGCGCAGCGGGCGGGGCGACGATCATCACGCAGGTGCTCCTCGGCCTGCTCCATTCGCTCGATCACGGCCTGTCGCCCGCGGAGGCGCTGGCGCAGCCGCGGTTTCACCACCAGTGGAGCCCGGATCGGGTGCGGCTGGAGGCGACGGCGGGCGAGGAGTTCGCCGCCTCGCTGCGGGTGCTCGGGCATGACGTGCGGATCGAACCGCCGTTCGGAGCCTGCCAGATCATCCGCCGCAGCCGCGACGGATCGCTCGAGGGCGCGAGCGATCCGCGGGTGCCGGGGCTGGCTGCCGGCAGCGAGCCGTAGGGCGTTTGTGGCGGCGAATCGCGGGCTTTCGACGAGCCACTCCCCGACGTGGTCGTTTCAACCGGGGAATCCTGTTCGTCAGCGGAGAAACCGCCCCACGTGGGGAAGCCGCCCGCGGATCATCTCCACGGTCGGGCCCGGCAGCATGTCGGCCCGCAGCGGCACCACGCGGGTGTCCTCGAGATCGAGCCGACCGGCCGCCCGGTGAAATGTGGCCTCTGGCGACGGAGTTTCCGCGGTCCCTGCCGCAGCCCGCTCGATCGCGACCGACCAGAAGAACCGGTGCGGCTGCACTCCATCGACACCCGGAGCCGGCTCCGCCTCAGCCGCGCGGCGCGCCGTCGCCGCGGGCGACCGGAGCCGCTCGAGCGCCAGCGTGCGAAACAGTTCCCTGGCGGTGAGGCTGGCCGGATCGATCACCTCGATCTCCTCCGCGATGAGCCGCTCGAACGGTCGCCCGCCCTGCTCCTCCAACCGCCGCAGACGCGCGAACTCCGCGACGATCTGCCGCCTGACGAGCGGAAAGTGCGTGCAGCCGAGCACGAGCGTGCCGACCGGCGGGCTCGTGGAGGCGCGCCGCTGCTCGTCGAGCAGCCGGCGCAGGTCGACGGCGATCGCCTGCTCCACGCTGGTGCGGGCGGCGACCGCAGGATCGCCCTCGATCGCCGCCGCGAGGTCGGCGAAGCCCTGCTGCACCACCGCTGGAGCCGGCCGCCCCGCCCTTCCAAACGCGACGCCGATCGCCTTGGGATACGCCATGCTGGCGCAGGTGCCGACGGTCGCCAGCACGGCGACCGCCTCGTCGCGGCCGGCCGCCAGATGTGCCGACTGCAGCACGCCCCGTGCACCGGCCTCGACCACGCCGACCACCGGCACCGGAACGCCCCACGCCCGGATGGCGGCCCGGATGTCGTCGAGACCGTAGGCGGTGGCGGTGTTGCAGGCGATCACGATCGCCTTCACCGGCGGCTTGTCGAGCACTGGTGCGACCGCGTCCGCCACCGGCCAGGAACGCCTCCCCAGCAGGAACACCGCGTCCTTGAGGATCAGTTCCCGCAGGAAGGCCACGTTGCCCTCGCGCGGATAGTTGCCATAGGGCATGTTCGCCTGATCGCCGAGGTAGACGAACCGCTCGCCGGCGAAGTCGGGCCGGCCGTCGGGGACGGGCTGGAGGGTGCGGTTGTCAAAATCGTCGGCCGCCAGAATCGCCTCCAGCACCGTGAGTCCACCGATCCCCGAATCGAACACCCCGATCGGCAGGTCGCGTGTCTCACCAGCGAAGTCCCCCGGCAGGAACGTGAAGGCCGCGGAGCCGTCGGGCGACGACGTGGCATGAGCCACGATCGCGTCCACGACCGACACCGACTGGTCACCGGTCGTGGGCTCCACGGTGGCGGACGATTCCGCGGCGGTCGTGAACCCGGCGACCGAAGCCACGATGACGACACCGGCGAGTCGGCGGGCACGGACGGCGGCGTGCGGCACGGTGAACAGGGAATGCATGACGTGAGTTCCAGGCTGCAGGGAAGGCCCGCCGATCGTAGCCGATCAGATCACGATCGCCTGCATCCGCCGTCGCCAGCGCCGCGGTGTGAACGCCGGAATGGCGAGCGGTTCGACCAGCGGCTGCCCTGGTTGCCAAAAGGACTGAAACGGCAGCCGTTCACCGGCAACGTAGGCGTGCCGCAGGTAGGCGAGGTCGCAGGCCGAGTGATCGGCGAGCCACTGGTCGAAGGCCACGACTCCGGCCTCGTGCAGCGCCTGCTGGCTGTAGCGGCAGGCCTGCCGCTCGTAGGCTTCGAGTGCGTCGAGCGTCCGTGAGTCCGGCTTCACGGGCATGGTCATCCCGAGCCGCCGCAACTCCCCCGACACGTTCCATTGAACGGTGTGGCCGAAGAGATGGGACACGAGGAAGAGCCTGTCGGCGGCGTCGTTCCGCGATCCGACGAGGATGCGGCGGCCGTCGAGATCGCCCTTGAAGGGCGCCGCCACCTCCGTGACCTCGACCTCGACACCGTAGCGGTCGGTGACGTGCCGGGATACGGCCGCGAACGCATCGTGAAACGCATCGGCAGTGGCCCGATCCACGGTCACGGGTGGCGCAGTGTCTCCGACCACTCAGCCTGCACCGGCCACGAGGGCGGTGCCGTCTCCTGTCCGCCGGCCTTGGATGGCCGGCTTCCCGCTCAGCCTGCACCGGCCACGAGGGCGGTGCCGTCTCCTGTCCGCCGGCCTTGGATGGCCGGCTTCCCGCTCAGCCTGCACCGGCCACGAGGGCGGTGCAGGCGTGAAACGGAGGGCACGGGATTCGAACCCGCAACCGGTTTCCCGGCATCTGATTTCGAGTCAGACCGCTAGCCATTCGCTTACCCTCCGGGGACGAGTGTAGGCGGCGGTTTCCCGATCCTCAAGAACGGGCCGCGGTCGCCGCGGATGCGGGCCCCCGCGGTGCCGCCTGGTCGGCCCGTGAGGGAAAGTCGTGGCGTGCCGAACGAACCCGCCGTGCCGGCAGTGACGGCACTCGGCTTCGCAGCGCGGCCGATCCACCGAGCCTGCCGATACCTACCGACAATGCGGGTTGCGGGCGCCAGGCCGGCCGCCCTCCCGCCGGAGGCGTTTCAGCGATGGCAAAAGAAACCTGGCGTGTCGTCTCTCGGGGAACCGACGGCGAACTCGTGATCCGCGACTTCGACTCGGCCGAGGGCATCCTCCGGATGCACGTGCAGATTGGCGTCGACGACTGCAGCACCGACCTCGACCTCCGCGGTGCGCCGGTGTTCCGCAGCCTGATTGGCCCGATGCCCGAGGGCCGCACCGTCGTCCGCTACGAGACCCCGGAGGTGTTCGAGGCGGCCACGAAGGAATGGGCCGCCCCCAAGGCGCCGCGGCGCCGCAGCCGCAAGACCGCCGGACAGGAGGCCGCCCCGACGGAGTCCGATGGCTGACACGATCTTTGGCCGCATCATTCGCGGCGAGATCCCGGCCCGCATCGTCCACGACGACGACCTCTGCCTGGCGTTCCACGATGTGGCCCCGCAGGCACCCGTCCACGTGCTTGTGATCCCCAAGCGGCCGATCGTATCGCTCGCCGAGGCGACCACCGACGACGAGCTGCTCCTCGGGCACCTCGTGGTGGTCGCCACGCAGCTCGCCCGCACGCTGAACCTCGACGAGGGCTATCGGCTGGTGGTCAACTGCGGCCGCGACGGCGGGCAGTCGGTCGATCACCTGCACGTGCACCTGCTCGGGGGCCGACGACTGGGCTGGCCGCCGGGGTGACCGCGTCGTGACTCCGGCGTGAGGGCCCGGCCCGATCACCCGGCTCAGGTACTGGTGCCGAGCCGGAGCGGGCTACTGCCACCACGAGCGAAGTCGGTCCATCATCCCGCCGGCCTGACGCTCAGGCGGTCGGGAGGCCGGAGGGGCGGGTTCGTCACTGGAGGCCTCCACGGCCGCGACGACGGCGTCGCTCACGAAGGTGTCGAGAAACGCTGGCCAGTAGCCCTCCAGCCCGACGAGGCAGCCACCGAGATCGCCGCTGGTGAACTGATGCTCCAGCGTGTCGATGGCCGTGGTGACCCGGGTTCGCTGGCCGTCGTCGAAGGCGAGGTCGAACACCCGAACGTCGTCGATCTGCACCGCGCCGGGGCCGAGGAGATCGAACCGCACCCGCAGCGACTCGACGCCGCCGGCCGGCAGATCGTCGACCTGCAGCACGAACTGCGACCACTCACGGGTCAGGGGGCGACCGCCCGTGAGCCCACCGATCGCCGCGAAGCGGTAGTACTCGCGATCCCCCTGCACGCCCTCGATGGCGATCCGGAGCGGCGGCTGCGCTGAGGAATCCTTCACCCGCAACCACGCGGCGATGCTCACGCGGCCGGTGGCAGGCGGCGTGAATGGATTGCTCCGCAGCGTCGAGAGCCCCGTGAACGACGTGAACTCGAGGCCGCGGCCCGGTTGCCCGGCGGCCCCCGCGCCGGCGACCTGGGTCACGCCGCCCCGTCGTGACTCCACGACCTCCCAGCCCGCCACCATGGTGGCCGAACGGCCCTCCGTGGGCGCGGCACCGAGTTCAAACGCCGGATTGTCGAGCACCTGGAGGGGCACGGGGGCATCGAGCACGCCGCGTCGCCGTCGCAGCCGGTCCAGGCGATCAGCGACGGCTCGGCGCACGTCGTCGCCATACTCGGCCCTGACGGCGGCGACGCCGCAGTCTCCCTCCACGAGCACGCACCGCAGCCCCCATGCCGGCAGGGGCACGAGGAGTTCGCCGGCGGCGGTCGCCGCAACCGGCGTGCCATCGACTGCATCCACCGCGGTCGTCGGCCGCCCGGCGAACCCCAGCCGCGCCGTCACCGGCGCCGCCGCGCGGTTCGCCACCAGCATCCACGACAGGCCGCCGTGACGGCACGTGCGGACGACGAGCGACTGGTCGCCGTGGAGTTCGTCCGCCGGCAGGGCTGGCAGGGACGCGAACGCGGTCCGGGCAGCCACGCCGCCTGCTTCGTCGGCCAGCAGGGTTGCGTCGAAGATCTGCTCGACGTCCGCAAGCCCCACCGCCTCCACGAAGCCGCGGCACGTCGGCTCCGTCATGCCCACCAGCGCCGGCTCGCGGGCCGTCGCGGTGCCGAAGGGCCCGTGCGGCACCACGTCGGCGAGGTCGACCGGCAGCGACGCTCCAATCAGCACCGCCGCCCGCCGAGCCGCGGCGGCGGCTGCCCGCCCCACCGCGGGCGAGCGATTGGCCGCGTTCACGATCGCCCGCTCCCGCACGCCGTCGGCAGGCGGCTGCACCCGGGGCCAGCAGTACACCACCCGCTCGGCGGCGGGCACGGGCCGCACGGCCGCGGGATCGAGACCGGCCACCCGCACCCGGTCGTCGTCCGAAGTGCCATCGGCGGCGGGGCCCGCGGCATCCGTGTCGACAAACAGCGTGGTGGGGACGACGTGGAGCGGCCAGCGGTCGTCCACGGCGGCCACCGCCGCCGCGAGCCGCGCGTGGAACCGCGCCATCTCGCCGCACCTCCAGGCGATCCACTGCTCCCGAAACGGCCCCTCGACGAGCCGGGCCCGCTCGGCAAACCGCCCCTCGCCCACCGGAGCGGGCGGCGACGGCAGGGTGTCCGCAAAGCGACCGAACGTGTCGTCGTCGAGCGGCCAGGCCACCCCCGGCAGGTGCAGCCAGCCGTCGCGGGGCATCACCACGGCCACGCCCGCGACCGCCGCTGAGCCGCGGACCGCCCCGGCCATCTCCACGAGCACATCCTCCACGGCCCGCTGCACCAGCGGGTGCAGCACGTTGTAGTGCAGGCTTCCGTCCATCAAGCGACGCGGCTTGCCGTCGCGGCCGATGCAGGCGACGCCCGTGCCCGCCGCGCCCTCGGCGAGCGCCGCTTCGACGGCGGGCAGCGGCGCATCGAAGCGGGCGGCTGGAATCAGCGCAAGCCCATGCCGCGCATGCCCGCGGGCGACGGCCGTGAGCACGTCGCGACCCGTGCCCCCGGACGCAGCGTCCCAACGCGGCGCCTGCCGGGTCGCTCGCGAGGGCCAGAGGGCGGCGCCCTCCGCGTAGGCGGTGAGCAGCGTGCCGGCGCCTCCGCGGGCGGCGACGAGCTCCGCGAGGTGGCCCGCCGCGGCCACCTGGCCCGCCCAGTCGCTCTCCACGCGGCCATCCTCGGCGGCGAAGCGGACGACACCACCGAACCGCCGCGCGAGATCCGGGCTGTCGACGAACGCATGCACCCGCCGGGCTGCAGCGCCGGTGCGGACGACCACCGCTGCGGGTGGGCGAGGCGACTCGACCGGCAGGCGGGCCGGCCCCGCCCGCACCCGCACGCGACCGATCAGGGCGGGTGAACGGGGGGAGGCGTTGGCGATCAGGAGCAGCGGCTGCCGCGTCGTGGGCCAGAACACGAAGCGATGCGCGGCGACGGTCGGCGGCGGCGGCGCGATCCGCGGCTGCGCGACCTCGAACCCGCCGGCGTGCCGCGCCTGCACGATCACGCCGGCGGCATCGGCCTCCAGCACGGCGACGGCCACCGTGGCGTCCTGGTCGGTCGGATAATCGATCTCGACGGCGTGTGGAGAGCCCGGCTGCAGCCCGGCGAGCGAGATGGCCTCCCACCCGGCAACGCCCGGCGTCTCGCACGGCGGGAGCCGCAGCATGGCACCGAGCGGGTGCGGTGTCACGGTGGAGTGACCGTGGGTGAGAAGACCGCTGATCCGCGGCACCATCGCCGAGACACTCGGCAGCGGCACCGCCGGAAGGGGCATGCTCGGCATCTTGGGCAGCTGCATCGAGGCGGCGGACAGGCTTGGCATCGGCATCTCCGGCAGGGGCATCGCCGGGAGGCTCACGCCCGGAAGCCGCCGCAGACGCTCCAGCAGCCGTGGGCTTCCCGGATCGAACTCGTAGACGCTCTTCCACGGATCGCCGCCCGAGGCTGCGATCGGCCTGTCGTCGACAGCGGCGATCTCGATCGACCGCGACGCGAGCGGCCGCGCCCACCGCAGGCCGCCCCGCTCGACCGCCTCGATTCCGAGCACCGAGACACCCTCCTCCGTCGGTAGCGAGACGTCGAAGGACACCGGTTCGAACTCGGTGACGGCGGGGCCGGCACCGGCCGCGGCGTCAACGAGCGGGACGAGACCGACGGCCTGCGTCGCCACCTCGGCTCCCTGCGGCGACGTGAGGCGGATGCGGAGTTCCGCCGTGTGACCGCCCTGCAACCGCGTGACGAGGAGCGGATCAACCCGCACCCGCAGCCGGTCTCCGGGCCGGCGCACCAGCCCCAGCGCGTCGGCCGTCGTGGCCGCCGCCGCATCCGCGGAGGCCAGTTCGACATGCAGCGCGGATACCACCGCCACTCGGGCCGCAAGCCGATTGCCGAGGCTGTCGAGCGGCCGCTGCGCCGGTTCGGTGAGCAGGTCCACGAGTGGCACGTCGAGCCGCGTGGGAGTGCCACCCTCCGCCGCCGCGAGCGTCACCACGAGCCTTGCCGTCCGCCAGTCGTCGACCACCAGCTCCACGCCGTCGCTGGCGATCGGCCGTGGCTGGTGCACGTGGAGCATGCCGTCTGCATCGTGCACGTGCGTTGCCGCGTCGATGTCGGTGGAGAGCGTCCGCCACGAGACCGGCTGCCGCGCACGAGTCCCGCCGCCCGCCGCCTCCAGCGTGCCGGACCAGGCCTGCGGAGTGCCACCGCCCCACTGCACCCGCACCGCCAACGGTCGGGCCTCGACGATGGTGCTCGTGGCGGCCCACGCGACCACAAGGGCCATCACGGCGGCGCGGACGACGACCATCGGAGCCATCCCAGAGGATCCCGGAGCACGGCGGCGAACCGCGGAACCTGGGGGGTGCCGCGGGCGGCGGATGGTAGCGGCACGGGTGCGGCCAAACCACGCGGATTTGCCGGCCCGAACCGGCCCACATCATCAGCCCGCCCCCTGTTCAGCCCGCCCCCTGTTCAGCCGCCCCGAGCGGTCCCTGCCACGCCGTCACCCAGTCGCCGCAGACAGCCGCCTCTGCCAGCAGGCGGAGGGACTCGGCGACGGCCGGGCAGCGGTCGGCGACGTCGCACAGATCGAAGCAGTCGTCAGGCTTGACGAACAATGCGGTGGCAGTCGACGACGAGTCGCCGGCAGGAACGACCCGCGGGACCATCCGCAGCAGGTGCCACGCGTTGGTGACCACCGCGACGCCGTCCGCCCCCGTCACGATCACGCGATCCCGACCGGCCGCGTTCCAAGCGGTGAACAGGCCCGCCATACTGCGGCCTGACCGCGGATCACCGCCCACCGGGGCGAGCGGCAGAGCATCGCCGTGCGGAGCATCGCCGCCGGCGGCCGTGAGGTCGGCCACCGTGGCGCCGATGTCGGCGGGTACGACGAGGCCGTCAAAACGCTGGCCGGCCATGCGGCCGACGCGGTCGATGAGGATCGCGGGCAGGCGGACGAGTTCGGCATAGGGTGGCAGCGGCCCGGGGCCGAGTCGGCCATGCAGCCCCAGCGGCATGCCCCGCAGCCCCGCGACGAGCATGGCAGTGTGGTCGCCCGCAGCCGCGACGAGCCGGCCGAGGCACCGGTCGAGCAGCGTCAGCTGGCCCGCGAACACGTGCCGCAGGCCGGTGACGAGATCGGGGTCGGTCGCCGCATCGACACTCAGGTCCGGCACCGCCGCTCCGGCGGGTGGCGGCGGATCATCGGGATCGAGATACGCCTCGCGAAACGCCGGGGGCGCGTCCCATGAGAGGCCGAGGCTCGAGGCATGGCACCAGACCACGTCGTGCCGGGGGGCCGTCACGGCGGCGGCCGCGGCGGCGAACAGGCGGCCGAGGTTCGTCGCGTCCTCCACGGATGTCGGCCGGAGCGGGCGGACGACCGGCACCTGCACGAGATCCCGATCGCAGCCGACGACGTCGGCGAACGCAGCGTCGTCGGTGACCACGAGCACGCGGCGTGACGCGTCGCGCAGCCATCCCAGCATGCCCCGAGCGGCCTCTCGGGGGTCGTCGCCCGTGGCCACGAGCCCATCGCAGGTGATCCCCCGCGCTGCGAGCCCCGTCACCGCCGGCATCGACACCCACGTCGCCCCGTAGGCCGGCAGGATCCAGGCGGGCATCCGATCGAGCGTGACGACGACAAGCGGGGTCGGCATGGAAAGATCGCGGGGCCGACGGGAGGCGGGGCCGGGTTTGCGTCGCCGGGCCGCCCTCGGCGATGCTGTGCCACTCAGGCAGAAATCCTACCCGCGGGCTCCCATGGCCACGACCGTCCCCGTCTACCGCACCACTCCGACAGCCACCACGGGCATGCCGCCGGGCATTCCGTTCATCGTGGGCAACGAGGCCGCTGAGCGGTTTTCGTTCTACGGCATGAAGGCGATCCTCGTCGTGTTCATGACGCAGTACCTGCTGTCCAGCGACGGCCGCCCCGACTTCATGACCGAGACCACGTCTCGCGAGTGGATGCACATGTTCGTGGCCAGCGCCTACTTCTTCCCGGTGATCGGCGGCATCGTGGCCGACGCCTTTCTCGGCAAGTACCTGACGATCCTGCTGCTCTCGCTCGTCTACTGCGTCGGCCACCTGTGCCTGGCGCTGATGGATCTGCCGCAGCCGCTGCTGGCGGCCACGATGGAACCCAGGGGCTGGCTGCTCGCCGGGCTGGCCCTGATCGCGATCGGCGCCGGCGGGATCAAGCCCTGCGTCTCGGCCCACGTCGGCGACCAGTTCGGGAGGTCGAACGGGCACCTCCTCGAGCGGGTGTTCGGCTGGTTCTACTTCGCGATCAACTTCGGGTCGTTCTTCTCGACCCTGCTCACGCCCTGGCTGCTCGAGCACCACGGGCCCGGCTGGGCCTTCGGCGTGCCGGGCATCCTCATGGCGGTGGCCACGGTGGTGTTCTGGCTCGGCCGGCACCGCTTCGTGCACGTGCCGCCGCGCGGGCCCGCGTATTTCCAGGAGACCTTCGGCGCCGAGGGCCTCGGGGCGATCGCCCGGCTCGTGCCGCTCTACCTGCTGGTGGCCGTGTTCTGGTCGCTCTACGACCAGACGGGCGGCGCCTGGGTGCAGCAGGCTGAGCGGATGGATCGCACGTTTCTGGGCCGCGAGTGGTATGCGAGCCAGATCCAGGCGATCAACCCGCTGCTCGTGCTCGCCTTCATCCCGCTGTTCGGCATGGTGATCTACCCGGCGGTGGGTCGGCTGGTCCCGTTCACGCCGCTTCGCCGCATCCTCGTCGGCTTCCTGCTCGCGGTCGCCGCCTTCGCGATCTCGGCGCGGGCCCAGGGACTGATCGACGCCGAGTCGGCCCGGCTGGCGGCCGGCGGGTTGGGTCCGGAAGCTGCCCGCTGGCCGTCCGTCGCCTGGCAGTTCGCCGCCTATGTGGTGATCACGGCCGCCGAGATTCTCGTCTCGATCACCTGCCTGGAGTTCAGTTACACCCAGGCCCCGCCGCAGATGAAGTCGCTCGTCATGAGCCTCTACCTGCTGAGCATCTCGCTCGGAAACCTTTTCACTGCCGCGGTCAACTTCCTCACCCGCGACGCCTCCGGCGAGTCGACGCTGACCGGCGCCTCGTACTATTGGTTCTTCACCGCCTGCATGGCGGTGGCGACCGCCCTGCTTGTTCCGGTAGTCTTGCGGTTCAAGCCGCGGGTGTATCTCCAGCAGGAGGCCGACGCGCCTTCGGCACGCCCCGGCTGAACCGCCGCACACCCTTCGATCCCCCGACTCGACCCGCGAAAGGACTCCGCATGAACCCGCCCCCCGGCCGCCCCACCCGCCGCACCTTCCTCGCCGCCGGAGCCTCCGCCGCCGGCACCCTGGCCGCGGCGCCGCTGGCGGTCGCCGCCGATCCCGCACCCGCCGCCGCACAGGCGCCCCCGTTCCGGATCTCGCTCGCCCAGTGGTCGCTGCACTCCACGCTGTTCGGCGGCAAGCTCGACAACCTCGACTTCCCCCGGGCGGCGAAGCAGCAGTTCGGCATCGAGGCGGTCGAGTACGTCAATCAGTTCTTCAAGGACAAGGCCCGTGACGACGACTACATCGCGGAACTCGCCAAGCGGGCGGCCGACGAGGGCGTCACCAACGTGCTCGTGATGTGCGACGGCCTCGGCAACCTCGGCGATCCCGACGACAAGGACCGCACCAAGGCGGTCGAGAATCACTACCCGTGGGTCGAGGCGGCCAAGCGGCTCGGCTGCCACTCCGTCCGCGTCAATGCCGCCAGCAAGGGCTCCTTCGAGGAGCAGCAGAAGCTCGCGGCCGACGGCTTGGCCAGGCTCTCCGAATACGCCGCGCAGCTGGGCATGAACGTGATCGTGGAGAACCACGGCGGACTTTCCAGCAACGGCGAATGGCTCGCCGGCGTTATGAAGATGGTGGACAAGCCCAACTGCGGCACGCTGCCCGACTTCGGCAACTTCTACGACTACGACCGCTACCGCGGCGTGGCCGATCTGATGCCGTTCGCGAAGGGCGTGAGCGCCAAGAGCCACGAGTTCGACGCGGAGGGCAACGAGGTCCGCACCGATTACCGAAAGATGATGAAGATCGTGCTCGACGCGGGCTACCACGGCTGGGTGGGCGTGGAGTACGAGGGCAAGGAGCTGCCCGAGCCGGAAGGCATCCTGGCGACGAAGAAGCTGCTCGAGCGGATTCGTGACGAGATGGTGTGAACCCGCCCGCGCCGGCGGGCACGCGGCCTGCGGCTGGATTGACCTTCGAGCCGGTCAGCCGCTAGAGTTCCGACCCCTCCCCGCCTCCGCCCGCCTCCGCCCGCCTCCGCCCGCCGCTGCCACCGATGCCCGCCGACGACCTGCGGACGCTTGCGTCCGAATCCGCCTCGCACGACCGCCTGCTCCGCATCGCCGAGACTCCCGTCGGCAGGGGCGTGTTCGCCCGCCGGCGGATTCCGGCGGATACCGTCCTCGGTGAAGTCCGCGGCACGATCCTCGATGATCATCCCGACGACTCCAGTTACGTCATGGAACTGCCGGGCGGGAGGCTGCTCGATCCGTCGCCGCCGTTCCGCTTCGTCAATCATGGTTGCGATCCCAACTGCGAACTTTTCTACTGGGAGGCTGAGCCCGGACAGGCGGAGGAAGAGCGGCTGTGGATACAGACGATCCGGCCCATCAAGGCGGACGAGGAGCTCCTGATCGACTACAGCTGGCCGGCCGACGCGGCGATCCCGTGCCGCTGCGGGGCGACGGCCTGCAGGGGCTGGATCGTCGATCCCGCGGAGAGGCACCTGGTCGAGAGCGGCGGCTGACCGGCCCGGCGTTCGGGATCCGTTCCTGGCATCCGGCCGGCTGGCTGGCGGCGGCCTGCCTGACGGTCGTGGCGATCGTGGGCATCTCGCGGCTGCAGGTCGACGAGGACCTGCGGTCGCTGATCCGCAACGCCGGCGGGGAGTTCGACCTCGTCGACGAGGTGGCGCGGGTCTTCGGCCCCCCCGACCGCGACTGCATCGTGCGGGCGACCGCGCGGGGCGGTGACGTCTTCGAGGCCGCCTCGCTGGCCGCCCTCGACACGCTCGCCGCGCGGCTCCGCGGGCTCGAGGACGTCGCGCAGGTGCGGAGCATCTTCGACGTGCGCCGCGAGGGGATCGCCGGCGCGGTGCTGCCCGTGATCCCCCGGCGGTCGGAGCCGCTCGACGCCGACACGCTCGCGGCGGCGCGGCGACGGGCGACGCGGCACCCGCTCGTGGCGGGCCACCTGCTCTCGGCCGACGCCTCGTCGTCGCTGCTGCTCGTGCAGCTTGCGGCGGGCGCCGACCGGCCGCCGGCATCGTCCGCGGCGGTGGCCCGGATCGAGGCCGTGCTCGCCGAGTCCGCCGCGGTCGGCGGGCCGCTGACGCTCGAGCTCACCGGGCTGCCGGCGCTGCGGGAGCAGGCCGCCAGGGCGCTGCGGCGCGACATGCTGATCTTCAACTCGCTGGGCCTGTCGCTGGCGGTGGCCCTCTCGGCGGCGATGGCCCGGAGCCTGCGGTCCACGCTCGTGGCCTGCGTGCCGCCGTTCGTGGGCGCGGTCTGGGCCCTCGGGACGCTCGGACTCCTCGGGGCGCCGGTGACGATTCTCACCAGCGTGGTGCCCTCGCTGGCGCTGATCGTCGGCACCTGCGATTCGATCCACTTCATCGAGGACATGCGGCGGAGCGTCCGCCGCGGCATCGCCCCGCTCGCCGCATCGACGGGGGCCGTGCGCCGGATCGGGGCCGCCTGCGGGCTGACCAGCATCGTCACGGCGATCGGCTTCGCGTCGCTGGTGGTCGCACGGATCGACGCCGTCCGCACGTTCGGGATCGCGGCGGCGATCGGCGCCCTGGCCAGCTTCCTGGCGGTCACCCTGCTGACGCCGCTGCTCGCGGCGACGCCGTTCTGCAGCGGCCTGCGACTGGGCCGGTCGTCGCGGCGGGCCGGTCGGGCCGCCAACCTGCTGGCGGCCTTCTCGGTGCGGCACGCGCGGCCGCTCGCCGCGCTCGCCTGCTGCCTGACACTGGCGCTCGCGCTGGCCGGCTCCGGCCTCGACGCCGACAACCGGATCGTCGATTCGCTTCCCGCCAACGCCGGGGCGTCGCGGGCCCTGGCCAGCGTCGACGCGGAGTTCGGCGGCGCCATGGGGATCGACGTGCTCGTCCAGTGGCCTGCCGACGTGGACTGGCGCGACGCCGCGGTGCTCGATGCGCTCCGCCGTGCGGAGGCGGCGATCGGCGACCACGAGGGCGTCTCGAGGCCGATGTCGCTGGCGACCGTCGTCGGCGGCATGCCCCCCCGGGCCCGGCGCCGCCTCGCCGCCGCCGACGTGGCGGACCTCGTGGCGGCCGACGCCCGGATGGCGCTGGTGCGGGCCCGGGTCGCCGACCTCGGTTCGCGGCGGCTGGAGGGCATCTACGGCCGCATCGAGGCGTCGCTCGCCGCCCTCGAACGCGACCTGCCGGGCTGGCGGTTCCGCCTGGCCGGGATGTCGGTCGTGTCGGCCCGCAACATCCGCCAGCTCGTCCGCGACCTCGGCTCGAGCCTCGTCGTCGAGGTGCTCGTCATCGGCTGCATCCTCGCGGTCGCCTTCCGCTCACCGCTGGCCGGCATCGTCAGCATGGTGCCCAACGTGTTTCCGCTGGCCGTGATCGCCACGCTGCTGGTGCTCGGCGGCCGCGCCCTCGACCCGGCCACGGTGATCGTGTTCAACGTCTGCCTCGGGCTCGCGGTGGACGACACGGTGCACGTGCTCTCGGCCCTGTCGCGTCACCGCCGCGACGGCGTGCCGGTGGCCGGCGCCGTCCGGCGGGCCGTGGCAGAAACGGGCAATGCGGTCATGATCGGCGGCGTGGTGCTGATGGTGGGCTTCGCCGTAGTGGCGGCCAGCAGCGTGCCGTCGCTGGCCGGCTTCGGGCGGCTCGCCTGTGCCGCGGTGGCCGCCGCCACGCTCGCGGAGCTCGTCTTCCTCCCGGCCCTCCTGGTGGTCACCGACGGCCTGGTGTCACGCTGGCGGCCGATGTCCCGCGACGGGATCTTCGGTCCGCCGCTCGCCTGGCCGGCCGGCCAGCGGGCCTAGCAGACTCTGGAACGGGTCTTTCCGGGCAGAATGCCCGTCGCGAGCGTCAGGCGGTCTCGGCGACGATCCGCTCCAGCGTCTCGACGGTGCGCACGATCTGCTCCTCGGTGTGTTCGCAGGTCAGGAAAAACCGCACCCGCGCGGCGGACTCGCGAACCGCGGGATAGAGGATCGGGCGGGCGTTGATGCCCTCCTCGAGAAGCCGCTGTGACACCAGCATCGCCCGCGACGAGCTGCCGAGGATCACGGGGATCACGGGCGTGTCGCCGCTGGTGCCGGTGTCGAGGCCCACGTCATGGCAGAGCTTGAGGAACAGGTCGGATCGCTCCCGCAGCCGGGCGAGCCGCCACGGCTCCCGACCGATCACGCGGATCGCCTCCAGGGCGGCGGCGGCGTTGGCCGGCGAGCAGGCGGTGGAGAACACGAACGAGGGCGTGGTGTGGCCGAGGTAGTGGATCAGCCGCTCCGGGCCGGCCAGATAGCCGCCCTGGGCCCCGAGCGCCTTGCTGATGGTGCCCATCCAGAGATCGCCTTCGCGGGAGTCGACGCCGAAGAAGTCGCAGATGCCGCGGCCGCCGGGGCCCATCGTGCCGATCGAATGGGCCTCGTCGACGTACAGCAACGCGTCATGACGCCGCTTGACGTCGAGGAAGGCGGGCAGGTCGGGATAGTCGCCGTCCATGCTGTAGACGCCCTCGATCGCCACCACCACGCGGCGATACCTGCTCCGCAGGTCGCGGAGCAGGCCATCGAGTTGGCGGTGGTCGTTGTGGCGGAACGACCGCTTGCCGGCCTTGGAGAGCGCGGCGCCCTGCGCGATGCTCATGTGCGCGAGTTCGTCGTAGAGGATCAGGTCGCCCTCGCCGAACAGATGGCCGAACACCGAGGCATTGGTGCCGAAGCCGCACGGAAACATCGCGGCCCGCTCGGTCCCGATGAAGGCGGCGAGTTCGGCGTCGAGGTCATCGAGAACCGTGTTGTTGCCGCCGACCATGCGGCTGGCCGAGGCGCTGCAGCCGAAGATGTCGATCGCCGCCTTGGCGGCCCGCTTGACGTCGGCGTGGCCGGCGAGACCGAGATAATCGAAGCTCGTGTAGGCGATCGTCTCGCGGCCGCGGATCGTGGCCACGCGGCCGGCAACCCGCTCATTCGCGATCAGAAAGGGGCTCTCCAGCCCGGCGGCATCGAGCGCGGCGAAGCGATCCTCGAGTGCCCGGCACTCCGGCCACGGATCGCCGTTCGCGGCCGCGGCGACAGGCAGGCTGGTGGCGGCGCCGGTCGCTGCGGCCGCCCCCGGTGCCTCGGACCGGTCGGCAGCGTCGAACATGTGCTCGGCGATCCGCTCCACCAGGTCGCCGCAGGTGCGGATGCCGGTCAGCCAGGAGGCGTGAAACCGCATCTCGTAGCGGCCCTCGAGCACTCCGACCGCGTCGAGGAACCGATCGGCGTCGATGCCGGCATCGGCGATCACGGTCGTGGTGGCGAGCCGGGGAAGCAGGCCGGCTGGACGCACCTGCTCGAGCGTCTCCAGCACCACCTCGGCGATGGCCGCCCGCCCGTGGGCGCCCGGCAGGCCGCGGACGCAGCCCACGGCGACGGCGGGGAAGGAGCCACTGGGTGCTGTCTGCATGATGTCGACGGCCATCGGAACTCAGCCCTCCATGGCTCGACCGCCCTCGGGCTGTCCGACGTCGTATCGAGCGAATCGCACTATACGGCAATCACCGGAAACCGAAACCCACGGCGCGGCCGTCGTCGAGAAAAAATGCGTTGACAGTGCCCGCGCATGGGAAAGTCTTCCAGCCGTACGGAATGTACGGCCCACCGCAGGGAGGCGGAGTCGAGGCTTCGATGCGGCCGGGATCACGCCAGGAGTTTGCGGAGCACGAACGGCAGGATGCCGCCGGCCTTGAACTGATCGAGTTCCACCGGCGTGTCGATCCGCACGAGGCACGGAATCTCCTTCACGGTGCCGTCGGGCCGCGTGGCCTTCACGATCACGGTGGCCCGTGGTGCGAGGCCCTCGAACGGAATGTCGAACATCTCTTCGCCGGTGAACCCCAGCTGCTGCCAGGGCTCGGGCAGCACCAGCGGCAGCACGCCCATGCCCACGAGGTTCGAGCGGTGGATCCGCTCGAAGCTCGCGGCGAGCACCGCCCGCACGCCGAGCAGCATCGTGCCCTTGGCCGCCCAGTCGCGGGAACTGCCCGTGCCGTATTCGGTGCCGGCGAGGACCACCAGCGGCGTGCCCTGCGCCCGGTACTTGACCGCCGCGTCGTACACGGGCATCACGTCGGCGCCCGGGAGCAGCCGCGTCACGCCCCCCTCCGTGCCGGGCACGAGCAGGTTGCGGATCCGGATGTTGGCAAACGTGCCGCGGGTCATCACGCGGTCGTTGCCGCGGCGGGCGCCGTAACTGTTGAAGTCGGCAGGGGGCACGCCGTGCTCGATCAGGAACGTGCCCGCCGGGCTCGCCTTGGCGATGCTGCCGGCCGGCGAGATGTGGTCGGTGGTCACGCTGTCGCCGAGGGCCAGCAGCACGCGGGCCCCGCGGATGCTCGCCGGCGGCTTCACCTCGCGGGAGAGCTCGGCGAGGAACGGCGGCTCCTGGATGTAGGTGCTGGTGGCGTCCCAGTCGTAAAGTTCGCCGGAACTCGTCGGCACGGCGTTCCACCGCGGGTTCGACTCCCAGACGTTGTCGTATCGCTTCTGAAACTGCGCCGGCACCACGCTCGCCTCGACCGTGGCCCGCACCTCGTCGGCCGTCGGCCAGATGTCCTTGAGGTAGACGGGCTTCCCGTCCTTGCCGGTGCCGAGCGGCTCGGTGGCGAGATCGACGTCGGTCGTGCCGGCCAGCGCGTAGGCCACCACGAGCGGCGGGCTCGCCAGCCAGTTGGCCTTCACGAGCGGGTTGACGCGGCCCTCGAAGTTGCGGTTCCCGGAGAGCACCGCGGCGGCCACGAGGTCGCCCTCGGTGACGGCGGCCGCCACGTGATCGGGCAGCGGCCCGGAGTTGCCGATGCAGGTCGTGCAGCCGTAGCCCACGGTCTCGAACCCGAGCGCGTCGAGATCCTTGGCCAGCCCCGACTTCTCAAGGTAGTCGGTGACCACGCGGGATCCGGGGGCGAGGCTCGTCTTCACCCACGGCTTGGTGGTGAGGCCCCTGGCCACGGCCTTCCGCGCCACGAGCCCCGCCGCCACCATCACGCTCGGGTTGCTCGTGTTGGTGCAGCTGGTGATCGCGGCGATCACGACCGCGCCGTGGCCGATCTGGTCGGCGTGACCGTTCTCGCGAACGGTGCCGGTGCGGGCGAGGGCCGGTCCCTCGAGGGCGAAGCCTCGCTTGGCCGTCGGTGCCGTCAGCGACTCGGCGAAGGCCTGCTTCACCTGCACGAGCGGCACGCGGTCCTGCGGCCGCTTCGGGCCGGCGAGGCTTGGCACCACGCTCCCCAGATCGAGGGCCAGCCGCGACGTGAACTCCGGCGTAGGCGCCGCCGCAGTGCGAAACAGCCCCTGCTCCTTCATGTACCGCTCGACGAGCGTCACCTGCTCGGCCGGCCGGCCGGTGAGCCGCAGGTAGGTGAGCGTCTCGTCGTCGATCGGGAAGAAGCCCATCGTGGCGCCGTACTCGGGGGCCATGTTGGCGATCGTGGCCCGGTCGGCAAGGGACATGCCGGCGAGGCCCGGCCCGAAGAACTCGACGAACTTCCCGACCACGCCGGCTTTCCGCAGGATCTCGGTGACGGTGAGCACGAGATCCGTGGCCGTGGCCCCGGCGGGCAGATGGCCGGTGACCTCGAAGCCGACGACCTCGGGAAGCAGCAGCGACAGCGCCTGGCCGAGCATCACGGCCTCCGCCTCGATGCCCCCCACGCCCCAGCCCACCACGCCGAGCCCGTTGATCATCGTGGTGTGGCTGTCGGTGCCCACGAGCGTGTCGGGC
>JBJTQP010000192.1:0-22894 GCA_046075685.1 Planctomycetaceae bacterium
GCTCGACCGCGTGGAGCAGGCGGTGGCCATGGTGAAGGAACGGATGCGGCGGTCGGTGTCGGCCCTGGAGCGGGCGGGCATCCCCTATGCGGTCGCCGGCGGCCATGCCGTGGCGGCGTGGGTGGCGCGGATCGATCCTGCCGCCGTTCGCACCACGGTGGACGTCGACCTGCTGATTGCCCGCGACGATCTCGAGCGGGCCACCGCGGCGCTGGCGGAGGTCGGCTTCGTCCATGCCTTTATCTTCGGCGTCCACATGTTCCTCGACGGCCCTGCGGGTAAGCCCCGCGAGGCGGTGCATCTCGTGTTCGCCGGGGAACTGGTGAAGCCGCACGATCCCGTGCCGGCGCCCGACCTGGCCACGGTCGACGACCGGGAGGGGTATCGGATCGTCGATCTCGAACACCTCGTCGTCATGAAACTGACGGCATTTCGCCTGAAGGATCGAGTGCATCTCCTCGACATGATCGACCTGGGGCTGATCGATGCCGGCACGCTCGGTCGCCTTCCGGAGTCGCTGCGGCCCCGCCTGCAGGAGCTGCTTGACACCCCGGACGCGTAAGGGCCCGTTGCCGATTTTTTCGTCGTGGCCTAGACTTCCCTCCGTCAGGAGAGAGTCGCAAGACCGCCGAAGGCTGAACGCTCAGGCAAATGGACTGACGACAGACCTGCTGGAGAGCGATGCCGCCCCCGGGCGGCGTCCACCGAAGGGGCAAGCCGCCGGCCGACGCCGGCGGTGAATCTCTCAGGTTCCAGGACAGCAGGGTTCCGATTGGTTGCAGCTGCCGTCCCGGCGTCAGCGAACAGGAACCCCGCGATGTCTCCCACGCTCGTCTCCCCTGCTCCGCGCCCGTCGGCCGGTCGCTCCACGCCGCTCGAAGCGCTCGAGAACCCCGCCGAGTTTCGCCGCCGGCACATCGGTCCCGCGCCTGCCGATCTCGTGGAGATGCTCGCCGCGGTCTCCGCGGCGTCACTCGACGACCTGCTCGCGGGCATCGTGCCTTCGAGCATCGCACGGCACGACGCGATGCGACTCCCTCCGTGCGTCGGCGAGGCCGCGGCGCTCGAGGAGCTCAAGGGGATCGCCGCGCGGAACCTGCTGCTCACGAGCTTCATCGGTCAGGGCTACCACCCCTGCCACACACCGGCCGTCATCCTGCGAAACATTCTCGAGAACCCGGCGTGGTACACCGCCTACACGCCCTACCAGGCCGAGATCAGCCAGGGTCGCATGGAGGCGATCGTCAACTTCCAGACCATGGTCTGCGACCTGACGGCGATGCCGATCGCCAACGCCTCGCTGCTCGACGAGGCGACGGCCGCCGCCGAGGCGATGACGCTCGCCAAGCGGGCGGGCGCCGCGACGAGCACGCGGTTTCTCGTCGACGCCGGCTGTCACCCGCAGACGATCGAGGTGCTCCGCACGCGGGCCGAGCCGCTGGGCATCGAGGTCGTCGTCGGCGATGCGGCGGCCCTGCTCGACGCCAGCGACTGCTTCGGGGTGCTCGTGCAGGTGCCGGCCACCGACGGCCGCGTGCATGACTGGCGCGGCTTCGCGGAGCGGGCCCGCGCACAGCGGGCGACCGTCGTGGTGGCGGCCGACATTCTTTCGCTCACGCTGCTCTCCCCGCCCGGCGAGTGGGGGGCCGACATCGTGGTGGGCACGACCCAGCGGTTCGGCATGCCGATGGGCTGCGGCGGGCCGCATGCGGCCTTTCTCGCCTGCCGTGATGAGTTCAAGCGGTCGCTGCCGGGGCGGCTGGTCGGCGTGAGCATCGACACCCACGGCCGGCCCGCCTACCGCCTCGCCCTGCAGACCCGCGAGCAGCACATCCGTCGTGAGAAGGCCACCTCCAACATCTGCACCGCGCAGGTACTGCCCGCGGTGGTGGCGAGCATGTATGCCGTCTACCACGGTTCGGATGGTCTCACGCGGATCGCCCGTCGCGTGGCCACGTACGCCGCGATCCTCGCCGCCGGCCTCGAGCGGCTCGGCTGCCGGCTGCGGCACGCCCACGCCTTCGACACACTCGCCCTCGAGACGGGCTCGGCCACCGACGCCGTGCTCGCGCGGGCCCGCGCGGCCGGCATGAACCTGCGGCGGCTTGACGACGCGGCCGTGGGCATCGCCCTCGACGAAACTACCACGCGGGACGATCTCATCGCGCTGTGGGGCGTGTTCGCGGTCGACGGGGCGGCTGTGCCCGAGGTCGATGCCCTCGCGGAGGCCGCCCCGCGGATTCCGGCGGCGCTCGTCCGCACGAGCGAGTTCCTCACGCACCCGGTGTTCGCGAGCCATCAGAGCGAGACGGCCCTGCTCCGCTACATCCGCCGCCTCTCCGACCGGGATCTCGCGCTCGATCGCGGCATGATCCCGCTGGGCAGCTGCACCATGAAGCTCAACGCCACGAGCGAGATGATCCCGATCACGTGGCCCGAGTTCGCGAACGTGCATCCCTTCGCGCCGGCCGGCCAGCGGGCCGGCTACG
The DNA here is from genome assembly GCA_046075685.1 of Planctomycetaceae bacterium. GTDB lineage: Bacteria > Planctomycetota > Planctomycetia > Pirellulales > UBA1268 > QWPN01. The sequence continues at coordinate 2,490 of JBJTQP010000192.1, forward strand.
CGATCCTCGACCGCCAGCTCCGCGAGTGGCTCTGCGAGGCCACGGGCTATGCGGGCATCAGCCTGCAGCCGAATGCGGGGAGCCAGGGCGAGTATGCGGGGCTGCTCGTGATCCGGGCGTGGCAGCGGGCCCGCGGCCAGGGGCATCGCAACGTGTGCCTGATTCCGTCGAGCGCCCACGGCACCAACCCGGCCAGCGCCCAGATGGTGGGCATGGAGGTGGTGGTGACGGGGTGCGACGCGCAGGGCAACGTCGACCTCGCGGAGCTGCGGGCGAAATGCGGCCAGTTCGCCGACCGGCTCGCCGCCGTGATGATCACCTACCCGAGCACCCACGGCGTGTTCGAGGCCGACATCAAGGAACTCTGCGAGATCGTCCATGCCCACGGCGGCCGCGTGTACGTGGACGGTGCCAACATGAACGCGCTGGTGGGCGTGGCCGAGCCCGGCAGGTTCGGCGGGGACGTCAGCCACCTGAACCTCCACAAGACCTTCTGCATCCCGCACGGCGGCGGCGGGCCGGGCGTGGGGCCGGTGTGCGTGGTCGAAGACCTCGTGCCCCATCTGCCGGGCCATGCCACCGGCGGCGTGCCGGTGAACGACGTGGGGGCGGTGTCGGCGGCCCCGCTGGGCAACGCGGCGGTGCTCCCGATCAGCTGGATGTACTGCCGGATGATGGGCGGCGACGGCCTCCGCGAGGCCACGGCCACCGCGATCCTGTCGGCCAACTACGTGAGCACCCGGCTGCGCGGCCACTACCCCACGCTCTATTCCGGCGCGAACGGCCGTGTGGCCCACGAGTGCATCCTCGACCTGCGGCCGCTCAAGGACTCGAGCGGCGTGACGGCCGAGGACGTGGCCAAGCGGCTGATCGACTACGGCTTCCACGCCCCCACGCTCAGCTTCCCGGTGCCGGGCACGCTGATGATCGAGCCGACGGAGAGCGAGCCGCTGGAGGAGCTCGACCGCTTCATCGAGGCGCTGATCGCGATCCGCGAGGAGATCCGGCTCGTCGAGAATGGCACCTGGCCGAAGGACGACAATCCGCTCAAGCACGCGCCGCACACCGCCGACGACGTGGTCGCGACGTCGTGGGCCCGGCCCTACACCCGCGAGCAGGCGGCATTTCCGGTGCCGGCGCTCGTGCTGCGGAAATACTGGCCGCCGGTGGGCCGCGTCGACAACGTCCACGGCGACCGCAACCTCTTCTGCAGCTGCGTGCCGGTGTCGGCCTGGCAGGAGTAGGCGAAGGGCAGCGAGCCCGCGGGGCTTCCTGCACACCTGCCGAAGGGACGGCCGCACAAAAAAAGGCTGCCGCCCCCGAAGGGGCGGCAGCTCGTGGGACCCTTTGGTGGGCTGCATCAACGGCAGGCCCGTCGACTCGCCGTCAGCGGCGCAGCCCTCCGGTACAGTCGTGTTTCACTCGACCACCTCCTTTCGCACGAGAAACCCCAGCCGTCGCGATCACTGTGAGATCGCCGCCGGGCTCTTATCTCCCGGGCCGTCGCCCGGGAACGCACTGGCGATTGTAGCCGGTCGAGCGCGATCGGCCTCCTCCCGGAGCAGCGGCGTGGCTGAGCCTGAGCGCGGAAGGTACGCTGACGGTTCTGTGCACTGGGGAATCCATCATGCCGGCGGCGGCCATCCGCGACCTTCTCTCCGTGGCCGCTCGCCTGCTGGCGGTGGCGGTGCTGGCAGTGGCGCAGGCCGACGCCGGTGAATGGTGGGCGATTCGGCCCGTGACGCGTCCTGACCTGCCCCCCCGCCCCGCCCTGCCCGGCAGCCCCGCGGGAGCCGCGGCCGGCCATCCCGTCGACCGCTTCATCGAGGCCCGGCTGGCGGCGGAGGGAGTCGAGCCGCTTGGCCCCGCCGACCCGGAGACGCTGATCCGCAGACTGTCGTTCGACCTCCTCGGCCTGCCCCCGACACCGGCGGAGACGGCCGCCTTCGCGGCCGATGCCGCGGCCGACGCCTACGAGCGGCTCGTCGATCGCCTGCTGGTCGATCCGCGGCACGGCGAACGGTGGGCGCGGCACTGGCTCGACCTCGCCCGCTACGCCGAGAGCGACGGCTATCGGGAAGACGCGTTCCGGCCCACCGCGTGGCGGTATCGCGACTACGTGATCGAGGCCTTCAACGCCGACACGCCCTTCGACCGCTTCATCCTCGAGCAGCTGGCGGGCGACGAGATCGAGCCGGGCGGGGCCGCGGCCCTCGTCGCCACCGGGTTTCTGCGGCAGACGCCCTACGAATACAACCAGATCGACGTCGACCAGCAGCGGACCGCGATTCTCGACGACGTGACCGACACCACGGCCGAGGTGTTTCTCGCGCTCGGCATGGCGTGCGCCCGCTGCCACGACCACAAGTTCGATCCGCTCCTGCGGAGCGACTACTACGCGCTGCAGTCCTGCTTCGCGCCGCTGGTGTGGCGCGACGACATCCCGCTCGGCACGGGGGAGCGGACGGCCGTGCAGCAGGCCTACCTTGATCGCGTGGCGGCGCTCTCCGCGCCGCTGCGGACGATCGAGGCGGCCTGCCACGACGAGCGGGCGTGGAAGGGCCTGGAGCGGTTTCCCGCGGAGACGAAGCTGCTGATCTTCCGGCCGGAGGACGAGCTCACGCCGCACGAGCGGCAGATCGTGCGGCTGGCGCGGCGACAGCTCTCGTTCAAGGCCGACAAGCTCCCCGAGGGCGATCGCGACCGCTACCGGCAGGCCGCCCGTGAGCTGGCCGAGTTCGAGAAGGCCCATGCGGCCGACCGCCCGCCGCCGCGGCCCACGGCGCCGACGGTCGCCGACGTCGGCCCTGTCGCTCCGCCGACCACGATCCCCGACGAGGACGACGCGGTGATCGGGCCGCGGATGCCGGAGGTGCTCGGAGGGCTGCCGCTCGTGCCGTCGTCGAGCGGCACCTCGACGGGCCGCCGCGCCGCCCTCGCCCGCTGGATCGCGTCGCCCGGCAACCCGCTCACCGCCCGCGTGCTCGTCAACCGGCTCTGGCAGTGGCACTTCGGCACCGGGCTCGTCGCCACGGCGAGCGACTTCGGCACGCTGGGCGAGCCGCCCTCGCATCCGCAGCTGCTCGACTGGCTCGCCGCCGAACTGGTGACCCACGGCTGGAGCGTGCGGCACATCGACCGCCTGATCGTCACCAGCGCGGCCTACCGGCGATCGGCCCATCCGCCGTCGACGCATCCCGGCGGGGTCCGCGATCCGGGAAACCGGCTCCTCTGGCGACAGGCCGTCCACCGACTCGATGCCGAGCAGGTTCGCGACGCGGCGTTGGTGATTTCCGGAGAGCTCGACCCCGCGGCCGGCGGCCCGAGCGTGCCTCCCGCCAAGCCGCGGCGGGCCGTCTACACCACGAGCCTGCGGAACACCCGCGACGACCTGGGCGACGTCTTCGACGCGCCCGATGGCTCGGCGAGCTGCCCGCGGCGAAACGCCACGACCACGCCGCTGCAGGCGCTGTTCCTCGTGAACGGCGAGTGGCTGCTCGGCCGCGCCCGGTCGGCCGCGCTGGCGATCGACCCCGACGGCACCATGGCCGACGAGGCTGCGGCGGCGACGGCGCTGGAGCGGCTGCTTGGCCGCGTGCCGGAGGCGGCCCGCGTCGTCGAAGCGGCGGCGTTTCTCGCCGCGCAGCGGCAGCGGCTGGCCGACGAGCCGCGAACCGCCGAGCCCGTGGTGGCCGCCCGGATGCCGCAGCGATCCGGGCAGGCCGCCGTGATCGACGCGGCCGCCGCCACGGCGCCGCTGGCGACGCCGGCCGCCGGGTTGCCGACGCTCGACTTCACGATCGAGGCCTGCGTGCTCGTGGGCACGCTCGATGCGGCGAAGACGGTCCGCACGATCGCCGCACAGTGGACGGGCGGCCGCTCCGATCCGGGCTGGTCGCTCGGCCTCACCGGGGAGCAGTCGGCCCACGGAGCAGGCACCCTGATCATGGAGCTCTCGGGCGGCGAGGGTGGAGCCCCATACGTGCTCGTGCCCTCCGGCATCATGCTGGCACCGCGGCGTCCATATTATGTGGCGGCCGCCGTCCGTTGCGGCGACGCCCGGGCTGCGGCGGTCACGTTCGTGGTCAAGGATCTCGCCGACAGCGATGCGCCGGCGGTCGTGAAGCAGGTGGCCGGCAGGTTCACGGGCAGCCATGCGGCCGCCACGGCGTTCACGATCGGGGGCCGAGACGCCGCCCCCGGCAGGCGGGCTCCCTGGGACGGTCTGCTCGACGACGTCCGCCTCTCCGCGGCGGCGCTCGACCGCGCCGACCTGCTGCTCGAGGGTGGCACGCCGGCGGCGCTGGCCGGCTTCTGGACGTTCGAGGAGTCGCCGGGGTTTCTCGCCGATGCGTCGGGCCGCGGCCGCACGCTCACGCGACCGGGCGTGGCCGCCCCGGCGGTGGCCGACGTGCCCCGGCACGAGGCCCTCGTCGATCTCTGCCACGTGCTCTTCAACACCAGCGACTTCCTGTATGTCGACTGACCTCCCGGGCCGCAGCGTGCCGCATCACCAGCCGGCGACGAGCCGCCGCGACTGGCTCGTCGGCTCCGGCGCTGGTTTCGGCGGGATCGCCCTCTCCGCGCTGCTCCGCCGCGACGAGGCCCGCGGCGACGCTCCCGCGCCGCGCCATCCCCCCCGGGCCCGGAGCGTGATCTTCCTGTTCATGGAGGGCGGGCCGAGCCACATCGACCTCTTCGACCCCAAGCCGGCGCTCAAGCGGCTCGAGGGGAGCCCGCTGCCGGAGAGCTTCGGCAGCGTGATCACGGCGATGGGCGAGTCGCGGTCGCCGATCCTCGCCGACCGACGGACGTGGCGGCAGCACGGCGCCTCCGGCATCTGGGTGAGCGACTGGCTGCCCCATACCGCCGCGCTGGTGGATGAGATCGCGGTGATCCGCTCGTGCGTCTCGGACGGGATCAACCACTCCGGCGGCGTCTGCCAGATGAACACCTGCAGCGTGCTCGCCGGGCGGCCGAGCCTCGGGGCATGGGCCACCTACGGCCTCGGCTGCGCCACCGACGACCTGCCGGCGTTCGTGGTGATGCAGGACACGGCGGGCCAGGTGGTCAACGGGCCGCGGAACTGGGGCGCGGGGTTCATGCCGGCCGTCCACCAGGCGACGCGGCTGGCGGCCGGCGAGCCGCCGATCGCGAACCTCCGGCCGCCCCAGGGCGTGTCGCCGGCGCGGCAGCGTGCCAAGCTCGACCTGCTCGACCGCTGGAACCGCCGGGCCGCTGCGGCCGCGCCGGAGCAGTCGGAACTCGAGGCACGGATCCGGGGCTACGAACTGGCATTCCGGATGCAGGCGGCCGCCCCCGAGGCGATCGACCTCGCGGCGGAGACCGCCGAGACCCGTGGGCTCTACGGACTCGATGAGGAGCCCACGAAGGCGTTCGGCCGTACCTGCCTGATGGCCCGGCGGCTCGTGGAGCGGGGCGTGCGGTTCGTGCAGCTCTACCACGGCGCGGGCAGCAAGTGGGATGCGCATGCCGGCATCGAGAAGAACCATGCCGAACTCTGCCGGCAGGTCGACCGGCCGATCGCGGGCCTGCTGTCGGACCTCCGCCGCCGCGGGCTCCTCGACAGCACGCTGGTCGTCTGGGGCGGCGAGTTCGGCCGCACGCCGATGAGCGAGCAGGGCAACGGCCGTGACCACAACCCGACCGGCTTCACGATGTGGATGGCCGGCGCCGGCGTGCCGGGCGGCACGGTGATCGGCGCCACCGACGAGGTCGGCCTGCGGGCCGTCGAGGACCGGATGCACGTCCGCGACCTCCATGCCACGATCTATCGCCTGCTCGGCCTCGACCACCTGGAACTCGCCTACGCGCATCAGGGCCGGCCGGAGCGGCCGACGCTCAACGAGGGCACCCCGCATCCCCGGCTCGTGGGCTCATGACCATGCTCCGAGGAAGGCCGCGCCGGCTCATCGGCGACCATCCGGAATGCACCGCACGTTGCGCGCGGCGGCACCCGGCGGCGGCCGTGCGGATGGCGGGCCGGGCCGCGGTCGTCGCTGCGGCCTGGATCGCATGCCTGGCCGTGGTCGGCGCCGGCCGCCGTGGTGCGGCCGAGGTCGTGCTGATCTGCGGCACGCCCGCCGGCCGCGCCGCCGGCCCGCCGCGGCAGGATCGCGTCAACGAGCCGTTCGCGGTCGACTTCGACGCGGCGGGCAGCCTCTGGGGCGTGGAGTATCTCCGCGGCAACCGCGTGTTTCGCATCGCGGCGCCGTTGGGCGGCACGCCCGAGATCACCTTTGTGGCCGGCGGGTTCCACGTTGCGACGGAGAAGGATCGCCCGCGTCGCGACGACGAGACGGACGCCGCGACGGTCCGCTTCCAGGGGCTGCACGACATCGCCGTGGCCCGCGACGGCCACGTGTTCGTGGCCGACACGTTCGGGCAGCGGATTCGCGGCGTGCATCCCGGCGCCGGCCGCGTCGAGGTGGTGGCGGGCACGGGTGAGCCCGGCTTCGCGGGCGACGGCGGCCCCGCGGTCGCAGCCGTGTTCCACCAGCCGTACTGCTGCGGGCTCGAGCCCGGCGGCGGAGGGCTGCTCGTGGCCGACATCCGCAACGCGCGGCTGCGGCGGGTCGACCTCCGCGCCGGGCTCGTCGCCACGATCGCGGGCGACGGCCGCAGGGGCAGACCCGTCGATGGCGCGGCCGCCACCGCGACGCCGCTCACCGGGCCCCGCGCGGCGTGCATGGCGGCCGACGGCACGATCTACCTCGCGCTCCGCGAGGGCAATGCGGTGCTGGAGATCAGGGCCGGCCGGCTGCGGACGGTCGTCAACGCCTCCGGTGATGCGGGGCATGCGGGTGACGGCGGTCCAGCCCGCGACGCGCTGCTCGCGGGGCCGAAGTATGTCGCCGTCGACGGCCGCGGCCGCGTGCTGATCGCCGACACCGAGAACCACTGCATCCGCCGCTACGATCCGCAACGCGAAACGATCGTCACGGTGGCGGGCGTGCCGCGGCAGGCCGGCGCGGCGGTCGGCGCCGATCTCGCGACCACGCAGCTCTCACGGCCGCACGGCTGCCGGATCGCTCCCGATGGTCGGCTCGTGATCGCCGACAGCGACAACGATCGCGTGCTCGCGGGGTGGATCTCCCTGGAGCGAGACTAAGCGTCGTACGACGGGGAACGAAGGCCGTCGCTGAGTGCGGCAGGAAGTCGAGCGCGGCGGGTGCCGTCGCCTACGGCTCGCAGAGCCAGCGGAGGATCGCCTCCGCGGAGGGCACGCCCGGGCGGTCCATCCGCTCCGCGAGCCAGGCGGCGAGCAGCAGGAACGCCGCCGCCCAGGCGATGGCAGTCGACGCGGGCGTGGCCACCTGCCAGAAGGCCTGTGGGTCGCCGGCGGTCACGAAGCCCACGAGCCACAGCGGCCAGACGTGGGCCACGTGATGGAGGATGTAGAGCGAGAGCGAGTGCCGGCTCATGCCGCCGGCGAGCCGGAGGAGCGGCCCGGGCGGGCAGTCGCGGGCGTCAAGCGTGCGATGCAGGGCTGCGGCAAGCAGGATGCCGCCGCCGATCGTGCCGAGCATGTAGGCCGTGGTCGGGGGAAACATCGCCCACAGCCGATCGTGTGTGACGAGGCCCGCCGGCACCAGCGGCCGCGCAGCCATCACGGCCGCCGCGGCCGCCACCAGCAGGCCGCCGGCCACGAACGGCCTGCGGCCCGCGTCGGGGCGGTAGATCAGCGGGGCTGCGAGGAAGCCGGCCAGCGGCGGCGCGAGCCAGGGAAACGCCGGGAAGTAGCCGGTGGCGAGGTAGCCGAGCACCACGTCGGCCAGCGTGAAGTCGTAGTCGAAGTAGCCGTCGACCCAGAACTCCCGGTAGCCGGCCGCCGCCCGCAGCACCGGCGCCAGCCCCACGAGCAGGACGCAGGCCACTGCGGGCACCGCCGGAGGGGTCCGGCGGGCCACGTCGAGGGTCAGCATCGCGGTGCCGATCAGGGTGAGGATGTCCCAGTTGAAGACGTCCTCCGGCAGCCAGACGAGCACGTTGAAAAGGAATCCGAACAGGATCAGGAACAGCCCGCGGCGGACGGTGATCTTCGAGATCTCGACGGAGTCGCGGCCGCGGGCGGCCTGGGCGTCGGACCAGAGCCGGTAGCTGACGCCCGACAGGAAGGTGAACAGCGGCGCGGCAAAGCCGGTCGGCATCCACCAGTAGCGATTGGCGCCGATGAAGGGCCCGCTCTCCACGTCCCACGAGCCGGCCAGGTTCTCGACGAAGTGCACGAGCGTCATCAGGGCGATCGCGGTCGCCCGCAGCACGTCGATCGACACCAGCCGCGGGGCGGCCCGCGGACTCCTCATGGGGCGTGGCTCGCGAGCAGGTCGACGGTGATCAGCACCACCTCGGCGGCGAGCAGGAGGATGATCCCCCACTCGAGCGTGGCGTGCCGCCGCGACGTGGCGTAGTCGGCGGCGCGGTCGCCGCAGCCGGTATACACCCGCTCCAGGAGGTCGGCCTGCTCGCCGGCGTGCTCGAGCCGCTCCAGCACCCGGGTGCGGTCGCGGAGCCGCTCGCCGACCTGGCCGGCGAGCGTGGGCGGCTGGGGGCCGGGCCGCTGCAGCACCGGGGCCAGCGTCACGAGCCGGCGGCGGACCGCGACGGTGTCGGCGAACCGGCCCGCAAGCTCCCGGCGACGCGGGACGGCCTGCTCGTCGAACGCGAAGGCCAGCGGGGCGTCGGCCTCCACCTGCTCGAGGCCGTCGGCGATCCGCCGCTCCACGTCGCGGAGTTCGGCCTCGCGATCGGCGAAGTCGACGACCGCCGCCCGCAGGGCCGGAAGCCGGTCGGCCGTGCCGAGCACCGCGGCCCGTCGCGGGCTCCAGACCACGTGGGTGCCGTAGAGCGGGACGACGAGCGGCGGATCGCCTCCCGGCGTCGCGGCTGCGGCCCACGACTCGGCCCGGGCCACGAGCTCCGTGATCCCGGCGTCATGATCCGCCGCAGCGAATGCCGGCAGGGCCACGGCGGCGAGTTCGAAGACCCCGCCGTCGGCCAGGGGCATGCGGGTGACCGTCGTGTCGGGAGGCAGGCCTTCGGCGGTGGCGGTGTCGGCGAGATGCTGGTGGGTGCTGATCATGGAATCCCTTCGTGCGGCGGTCAGGCCAGATCCGCCGCAAGCCACCCCGCGACGTGCTCCGCGGAGTCGAGCACGCCGTTGAGCGTGCTGTCGTAAAGATAGTCTCCGACGACGAACACGAGCGGGTGTCCCGCGGGATCCGGCTGATGGCGGCGGTCGATCCCGGGCGGCCGCCAGCCGCCGGGCAGGCTGCTCACCGCCCCGGTCCAGCGGTGCACGCGGGCCTCGAGCAGGTGGCGGCGGGCGTCACCGAACGCTTCGGGCAGCGCATCGAGGGCGGCCTCGACGAGCGGCCCGTCGCCCTGCGCCGCCCAGTGCTCGGCCGCGGCACCGCCGAGCAGCCAGCCGAGCACACCGTGCCGGGCCTCGGGCTCGCGGGCCGACTCGTCGTAGAGGCAGCAGCCGCCGAAGGCGTCGAGCATCAGGTAGCCGCCCTCGATGAGGCCGCCCCAGAACGGCTCCGCGAACAGGCAGCTCACGCGGAGGTAGTGGGCCGGATGGTCGAAGCGGTCGACGTGGCGGCCGAGGGCTGCGGCCAGCCCCGGCTCCGCGACCGCCACGCCCGCGAGGTGCTGCAGCGGCAGCGCGAGCACGACGGCGTCGAATGGGCCGGCCACGTCGCCGCGCCGCACGCCGAGCCGGTAGCCGTCGTCAATCGGCCGCACCTCGGTGACGGCCGCATCGAGCCGCACCTCGGCATCGATGCGGGCGGCGAGGGCGGCGACGAGTTGCTCGTTGCCGCCGGCGATGCCGTAGAGCCTCATGTAGGCGGGGTCGTTCATCAGGTAGTTCTGCAGCCCGTAGGGCACGTTCGTGCGGTCGGGCTCGGTGGCCAGGTCGCTGTGGATCAGCGTCTCGAGGTAGTGCCGCGCCGCCGGGTGGCCGACGCGATCGAGGCGGGTGGCGAACGTGTCGCGGCCTGCGGGCGGCGCCTCGTCCGAGGCGTAGAACTCCCGCGGCGTCATCGCACCGCGGGCGTCCCGGTCGAAGCCCTCGACCGCGCGACGGGCGTCGGCGCCGAACGCGGCGGCGAGGTCGTCGAGGTTGGCCACGGTCTCGCCGGCGACCACCACGGTGGCGCCGCCGAGCGGCACGGTGGCGAGCCCGAGTTCGGCCACGAGGTCGCGGAGCGGATCGTCGCCGACGGGCGTGTAGTCATAGAGTTCGGCGGCGCCGGCCTCGTAGCGGACGGCCGCCGTCGCGAACGATGGCGTGAGCACCTTCCCGCCGAGGCGACGGCCGGCCTCGAAGAGGGTGATGCGGATGGGCCGCGACGCGAACCGCAGCAGGAAATACGCCGTCAGCAGGCCGCCCGGGCCGCCGCCGACGATGGCGATCCGCGGGATGCGGCCGGAGGCTCGGGGCGGGAAGGCTGTCATCGCTCACTTCAACGGTCGTGGCGGCTCCGCGTTGCGTGTCGGCGCCGGGTGCCTGCGGCCGGGCGGCGATTTTCCCGCCGGATCCGCTGTGCTTCCGTGCACGATCTCGACGGCCCGCCCCGGGACCCGGCTCACGCCTAAAGGCCGACGGGCCCGAACGCATCCACGTCGAAGAGCCCCTGTGGACCGATCTTCAGCGACGGGATCACGAGCAGCGCCATGAAGGAGAGCGTCATGAACGGGGCTGCGAGCCGGGAGCCAAGGGCCTTGGCGCGGCGATCGAGGTCGGAGTAGGCGGCCGCCACGTCGGGGCCCGGCCGGTCCGACATCAGCCCGGCGATCGGCAGCGGCAGCACCGCGTCGCCGTCGGGGCCGGCGACCGACAGCCCGCCCCGCGACTGAATCACCAGGTTCACCGCGCGGGCGAGCGCCGCGTCGTCGGCGGCCACGGCCACGATGTTGTGCGAGTCGTGCGACACGCTCGATGCGATCGCCCCCCGCCGCAGGCCGACGTTGCGGATGAAGGCGACCGCCGGGGGCCGATCGTCGTAGCGGTCGACCACGGCGATCTTGAGGACGTCGTTCGCGGGATCGGCCGTCAGCCGGCCGTCCGCCACCGGCACCGGCAGCCGCAGGGACCCGGTGACGAGCTGGCCGTCGAGGGCCTCGATCACCCGCACCGTGGCGGCGGTTGCCATGGACGACGTGCCGACGGCGAAGTCGTCGGGTCGCTTGGGGAGCGCGTCGAAGCGGTTGGGCGTCTGCGATGCGACGCGGGGCCAGGTGCTGACGCCGTCGGCCGCGGCGAGCCGGCCCTGCACGAACACGCGGCGGATGCGGAGGGCGTCGAGGTCGTCCACGTCGAGGAAGTCGGCGCGGTCGCCGGGCTGCAGGAGCCCGACCGGCAGGCCGTAGTGCCGCACCGGATTCACGCAGGCAGCCTGCAGCACGTCGAACAGGTCGCTGCCCCGGGCCCGGGCGCGGCGGACGAGCGTGTCGACGTGGCCGAGCAGCAGCTGGTCGGGATGCTTGTCATCGCTGCAGAGCATCACCCGGTCGGGATGCGTGTCGATCAGGCTCGCCAGCGCGTCGAAGTTGCGGGCGGCCGAGCCTTCGCGGATCAGGATCCGCATCCCGAGCCCGAGCTTGTCGAGTGCCTCGTCGAGGGCCACGCACTCGTGGTCGGTGGAGATGCCCGCGGCGGCGTAGGCCGCGGCCTGCACGCCACGGAGCCGCGGGGCGTGGCCGTCCACCGGCTTGCGCCGCGCCTGCGCGGCGGCGATCTTGGCGAGCACCTCCGGATCGCCGGCCAGCACGCCGGGATAGTTCATCATCTCGGAGAGGTAGCCGATCTCGGGCCGGTCGAGGAGCGCGGCCACCGCCGCGGCGTCGAGGATGGCGCCCGCGTGGTCGAAGGCGGTGGCCGGCACGCACGAGGGGGCCCCGAAGCAGAACGTGAACGGCGAGCGGCGGGCGTCGGCGAGCATGAAGTCGACGCCGGGCACGCCGAGCACGTTGGCGATCTCGTGGGGGTCCGAGACCGTGGCCACCGTGCCGTGGGCCACGGCCAGCCGGGCGAACTCCGCCGGCGGCAGGAGCGAGCTCTCGACGTGCACGTGGGCGTCGACGAATCCGGGCACGAGCCAGGTGGCGTGTGCCGCCGGGTCGTCGTCGATCGCGGCGATTCGGCCGTCGCGGATGGTCAGCGTGGCCGGCCGGATCGACCGCCGCAGCGGGTCGACCACGTTGCCCGAGATGGTCCACGGCTCCGCGCGGCGGGTCTCGCGATCCTCGTCCATCGCGGCATCCTACCCCAAGCCGGACGGTGCCGTGGTCGAAGCCCGGGCCATCTGCCAAGATGCGGCCCCGCGGGCACGAGGTCCGCGGACCGAAGGGGGTCGCATGCGCTGGTTCTGGATCGACCGCTACGACGAGTTCGTCCGCTGCAGGCGGGCCGTGGCCGTGAAGGCCGTCGCGCTCGCGGAGGAGCACCTCCATGATCACTTCCCCGGGGCGGCGGTGATGCCGACCTCGCTGGTGATCGAAGGCATCGCCCAGGCGGCCGGCCTGCTCGTGATCGACGCCATCGACTATGCACGGCAGGTGGTGCTGGCCAAGGTGTCGCGGGCGGAGTTCTGCTGCGACGCGGTGCCGGGCGACGTGCTGCGGTACGAGGTGGAGATCCAGCAGCTCGGCGAGTCGGTCTCGATCGTCACGGCGACGAGCCGCATCGGCGACCGGCCCCATGGCGAGGCCGAACTCGTGTTCGGCCATCTCGTGGAGGGCGAGATGGTGCCGAAGCTGATGTCGAAGGCGGAGTTGATGGAGTGGCTCGATGCGCTTCGCGTGTTCGAGGTGGGCAGGGAGCCCGACGGCAGCCCGATCATCTACGACCGCCTGCCGTACGTGACGTGACGGCAAGGCCAGGCCGGTAACGCGAACACTCAGGCGTCGAGGCCGGTGCGGTAGGGATCGTCGGCGGCGAACTGGAGCGTGCTCTCGGCCGAGAGCCAGGCGCGGCCGCGGACGGTGGGGATGAGCACGTCGCCCGCCCGGCGGATGCTGGCCTCGTAGACGCCGCCGAGCACGCTCTCCTGCCGCCACGTGCGGCCCTCGGGAAGCAGGCCGTCCTCGAACAGGCAGCCCAGCAGGGCGCTTGTGCCGGTGCCGCAGGGCGAGCGGTCGAAGGCGCCGTCGGGACAGAGCACGAAGGCCCGGCCGTCGTGGGCCGCGTCGCGAGGCGGCCCCAGCAGCACGACGTGGTCGATCACGGCCCCACCGTCGCCGCTGATGCCGCGGGACTCGAGCGCCCGGCGGATCGACCAGGCGCGGGCGGTGAGCGCGGGGATGGCCGCAGGCTCGACGACGAGGCCGTGGTCGCGGCAGAGGAAGAACCACAGGCCGGAGGTGGCGACATCGCCCGTCACCCGGGAGCCGTCGTCGCAGTCGAGCGACAGCGCCGCGCGAACCCGCCGCGGCGGCACGCCCTCGAACGACGCCGCGTTGCCGCCGTGCCAGGTCACGCCCACGACCCCCGCGGGCGTTTCCAGCCGAAACGAGCCCGGCTCGATCAGGCCCTGCGCGCCGAGCGTGACCGCGAGGCCGATCGTGGCGTGGCCGCACATGTCGAGGTAGCCGACGCGGTTGACGTACAACGCCCCGAACCGGCACGCGGCATCGGCGGGCGGCACGAGGATCACGCCCACCATCGCGACGGCCCCGCGCGGGTCGCCGACGAGGGCCCGCCGCACGTGGTCGTACCGCTGGCGAAGGCGGTCGCGCCGCTCACGGACGCTCCCGACGCCGAGGTCGAGGCCGGCCACGAGCGCCGGGTCGACCACCACCCGCGTCGGTTCCCCGATGGTGTGCGAGTCGATCACGCGAAGCCGCTCGGGCAGGGTGCGGGGCGTCATGGAGGCGGAGTGGTCCGAGATTGTGGAAGATGCGTCTTGGGCGCGTCGACCAGCGGCCGCTGAGGCGGCGGCTATGCCCCCGGCTTCGGTCGCGTGGCGAGCGCGGTGCGGATAATCTTCAGCACGCGATCCCGCTCCGCGCCCTCCAGCGGCCGCCGCGGCGCGCGGACCGTCTCTCCGCCCAGGCCTGTCTCGGCATCGGCGAGCTTGATGCACTGCACCAGCGTGGGGAGCGTATCGAGGTGCAGGAGCGGCGTGTACCAGCGGTAGACGTCGCGGGCCTCCTGCCAGCGGCCCGCCATCGCCAGATCCCAGAGCAGGCGGTTCTCCTCCGGGAAGGCGTTGACCAGCCCCGACACCCAGCCGACCGCGCCGAGCATGATGCTCTCCAGCGCCAGGTCGTCGACGCCGCCGAGGAGCACGAACCGGTTGCCGGTGAGGTTGAAGAGGTCGGTGATCCGCCGCGGATCGTCGCTCGACTCCTTCACCGCCACGATCGTGGGCTCGTCGGCCAGTTCCGCGACGTGCTCGGGCCTCAGGTCGACGCCGTAGGAGACCGGATTGTTGTAGACCATGATCGGCAGCCGGCTCGCCCGGGCCACCGCGCGGAAGTGATGGAGATTCTCGTGCGGCTGCGGCTTGTAGATCATGCCGGGCAGCACCATCAGGCCGTCGGCGCCCAGCCGCTCGGCCTCGGCCGCCCAGCGGCAGGCGCCGCGGGTGGTGGTCTCGGCCACGCCCGTCACCACGGGCACGCGGCCCCGCGCGGCCTCGACGCCGGCGCGGAGCACCTCCCGCTTCTCGTCGGGGTCGAGCGAGGTGCCCTCCCCCACCGTGCCCATCACGACGAGCCCGTGGATGCCCCCCTCGATCAGCCTCTCGAAGTGCCGCTTCGTGGCCGGAATGTCGAGCGACTCGTCGGCGTGAAACTCAGTGGTGGCGGCGGCATAGACACCTTTCCAGTCGATCGTCATCGCACATGATCCTCGGACGGGGCACCCGGGTGGCGGCGTCGTGCCGCGGCGGAAAGAATCGCAGTCTATTGCCGGGGCGGCAGATCGTGAACGACCGGACGTGATCGTCGGTCGCGCCAGCGCGACGCCACTTGCCGCCCTGCACATCGGGCGGGTTCGAGCATGCGAACCCTAGTGCTCCGTTGAAGGCGACGTTCACCCCGCGTAGGCGTCGTATCCCGTCTTGAGGATCAGTGCCCCGACGACACACAGGAACACCGCGCGGACGAGCGGCGAGCCGTGCTTCAGGGCCAGCCGGGTTCCCAGCGACGCGCCCACCACGTTGGCGATCGCCATCGGCAGGAAGAACCGCCACCAGACATGGCCCGCCGTGCCCAGGAAGGCAAGCGCCCCGAGGTTGGTGGTCGTGTTGAGCACCTTCGTGCACGCAGCGGCATGGAGATAGTCGAAGCCCAGCAGGCGGACGAGGAAGAAGATCAGGAAGCTGCCCGTGCCCGGCCCGAAGAAGCCGTCGTAGAGGCCCATCACCAGCGCCACGGCGGACGTGATCGCCGCCTCGGCACGCGGCCCGTGCCGGGGTGCGTGCACCTGGCCGGCATGGCCTCCCACGAGCGTCACCACGAACACCGTGGCGAGCATGAAGGGCAACGCCCGTCGCAGGCCGTCGGGTGACACCAGCGTCACGAGCCAGGCACCGGTCATGCCCCCGGCGAACGCCACCCCGATCGCAGGAAGCAGCGTGGGCCACGGCAGCCGCACGTGCCGGGCGTAGTCGACGGCCGCCGACGCCGTGCCGCAGATCATCGCCGCCTTGTTGGTACCAAAGAGCACCGCCGGCTCCGCGCGGGGAAACACGCCGAGCAGCACGGGCAGCGTGACGAGCCCACCACCGCCGGCGATCGAGTTCACGAAGCCGGCCAGAAGCGAGCCGAGCGTGAGGGCCACGGTTTCGAAGTCGGGCATCGTGGATCGCGGCCGTCAGCCGCACCGGCGGTCTGCCCTGCGCTCGTGTGGTGAAAAATTCATCGGAGTGTCGGCATACGATACCGCGGATTTCACCTATGCGGATTGCCACGACCCGGGCATTGGGAGTACCTTATTACGGCGGCGGCGACCGGAAGGTCCGGCCGAAATCGAAACACGAACCACGGCTCCGGGGCGAGGCCCCCGCCGGCAAAGCGCCCGCCCTTCGGGCTGGCCCTAGAAAAGAGACCCACATCATGGCGGTGAAGGTGGTGATCGCGGACGACCACGAGGTGGTGCGCCGCGGGCTGGTGAGCCTGCTGACCGGCCCCGAGGTGACGATCGTGGGCCAGGCGGCCAGCGGCGACGAGGCCCTCAAGGTGGCCAAGAAGACGAAGCCGCAGGTCGTGCTCCTCGACGTGCGGATGCCGGGCGTCGACGGGCTGGCGGCGCTGGAAAAGATCCGGGCCCAGATTCCGGGCGTGAAGGTGGTGATGCTCTCCACGTTCGACAACCCGACCTACGTGGCCCGTGCCGTGGCGGCGGGTGCCCACGACTACGTGCTCAAGGGATGCACGCGGGCGGAACTCGTCAAATCGATCACGGCGGCCGCGGCCGGTGAGCAGCCGGCGAAGGTGGGCGAGCTGCGGCGCGTGGCCACCACCATGGCCAATCGCGCCAGCGGCACCGACCCCGACATCCCGCTGACCGCCCGCGAGTTGCAGGTGCTGCGTCACATGGCGCTGGGCCTCTCCAACAAGGAGATCGCCAGTTCGCTGACGATCAGCGTGGAGACGGTGAAGGAGCACGTGCAGAACATCCTCCGCAAACTGTCGGTGTCGGATCGCACGCAGGCGGCCGTCTGGGCCGTTCGCCGCGGCGTGGTCTGAGCGTCCACTGCGGGGCGGTTGGCGTTGCAGACCGGCGGCGCGATCAATGCCCTGCCGGCTGGGATGCGATCTTCAGCGACGCAAGATACTCGACGAGGTCGCGAAGGTCGCGCAGCGAGAGCTTGTCGCGGATGTCGGCGGGCATCGCCGAGAGCCCGACGGCCCGATCCTCGACATCCTGCGTGGCCACGCTGGTCCGGGTGCCGTCGGGCATCACGAGGTCGATCGACTCCTCGCTCTCGGCCCGCAGCACGCCCGTGACCACGGTGCCGTCGGCGAGCTGCAGCGTGACGGTGCCATACCCCGGGCTGATCACGGCATTCGGATTGACGATCGATTCGAGGAGCGACTCTCGCGAACGGGAACTCGCCAGGCCCGTCAACTCGGGGCCGACGAGACCGCCCCGATTGCCGACCTTGTGGCAGCGGCGGCAGGAGACCTCCGTCTTGAAGAAGAAGATCGCTTCCCCGCGGGCGGCATCGCCGCCATGGAGCGCGGGGTGGTAGGCCGCGCCGGGGTCGGGCTGCAGGGTGGCCAGCCGGGCGTCGAGCGCGGCATCGGGTCGCGCCCGGGCTGCTTCGACTGCCTCGAGGTGGGCTTCCGGGGGAAGGGTGCCGGCGATCATGCGGTCGATCGCGCCGGCGATCGCCTCGCGGGCCACGGGCGCGTCAAACGCTGCCAGCGAATCGAGGGCGGCCTTGAGTTCCGGCACGCTGTCGCCGGCCAGCGTCGTGCGGGCAAGCTCGAGGAACGCCTCCGGATCCGCTTGGGCAAGCACGCCGCTGGCGCCCGCCCTGACGCGGGCGTCAGCGTCTGCGAGCAGCGTGGCGAGTGTGGCCGGCAGCTCGGGGGCATTCCGGCTGCGGAGCGCGTCGAGCAACTGCACCCGCACCTCGGGCGGCGTCGCCGTTTCCACGGCCGTGGCTGCGAGCAGTGGGCCGAGGTCGGCAAGCCCCACGGCAGCCGCGACCAGCAGGGCGTGCGCCGCGAGGCCGCCGCTGTGTTCGAGCACCGCCGGCAGCGTCTGCCGCAGGGCATCCGCCGCGAGCGCCGGATCACGCGGGGCGAGCGGACGGATGCATCCCAGCACGCGGTCGCGAACCGGCGGCGCGGCCCACTCCCGCAGGCAGTCGAGGGCTTCGCGGCGGAGCGGCGCGCTGAGCCCGGGGCGTGATGCGAGCCGGGCCACCGCGGCGGCATGCACCGCTCCACCGAGCGTGAAGTTGGCGGCGATCACGCGGCGCCACAGGGCGTCGGCGTCGATGTCCGTGACCGCGGCGGGGTCACCCCCGGTCGCCGCGGCGGGAAACCGCTCGGCCACGGCGGCGAGGGACGCGGTGGCGGCAGTGATCGGCTCGTCATGGATGCCGCGGGCCGCCTCCACGACGACGGTGGGATCGGTGTCGGCGAGGCACCGAGCCACGAGCGGCGACTTCAGCCGCCGCAACGCCAGCGCTGCCGCAAGCCGCACGTCCGGCGAGGGATCGTCGATCAGCGGCAGGAGCAGGTCGCCGCGAGCCGCGGCGTCTTCCGGCGGCCCGCTCGACGGCGCCGGCATCAGCCCGGGCGAGCGAGAGCCCGCACACCGGGCAAGGGCCACGATCGCCGCGTGCCGCAGCGTGCGGTCGCAGGGCCGGGCAGACGCATGCAGGGTGGCGTCGTCGCGGACCAAGGCGGTGAGAGCCGCGATGGACTGCGGGTCGCCATGCCGGCCGAGGCTCTGCGCGGCAAAAAACCTCACCCGCGGGCTCGCGGCCCGGAGGCAGGCGGTGAGCACGGGCAGTGCCCCGGCGTGCCGCATGTCTCCGAGCACGCTGCTAGCCTGCGCGAGGATCTCGGCCTGATCACCGACCGAGTTCACGGGGACCGCTGCGGCGAGATGCAGCACGGCTGCGGCGGCGTGCGGTGCTGCGGCTGCAGCGCTGCGGCCGATCTGGCCAAGCGCCCAGACGGCGTGGACGCGGCTCCGGAGCGACCGGCCCTCGGCGGCGGCGATGCCCGCCAGCCGCTCGAGTGCGGGCTCCTTCTTCGCGGCAAGGGCGAACTGGGCGAAGAGACGCACGCGGGCATCATGATGATCGAGCAGCGTGACGAGCTCGTCGTGATCACGTGTCGCGAGGTCGCTCGTCAGCAGCTCCTGCGTGCGGCGGCTCGACAGTTCCGCCTCGGGCGTGCGGCCAAGCATCGCGATCCGGTGGATGCGGCCCTTGCCGGTGCCCTGCCAGCCCTCCACCCAGTCGAGGACGTAGAGATCACCGTCGGGGCCAAAATCGCAGTCGGTGGCCGTGACGCCCGTTGCGAAGGGGGCGATGTCGGTCACGGCGAAGCCCGCAGCCTGCGGGCGGACGGCGATGGCATTCACGCCGCTGCCGGCGGGCGTGCCGTGGAAGTCGGCCAGAAAGAAGCGGCCCGCAAACGCCGGCGGCAGCCCGACCCCGGGATCGTGGCAGAGACCGGACGGCCCCGACGCGAGATGCTCGACCGGTGGCAGGACGAATGCGGCCTGGCCGACGAACTCCCTGTCCCAGAGTCGCTCCCGCCCCCAGGGGCCGCGGTCGGGCAGGTACTGGTAGGGCATCCGCCAGCCGCTCTCGCCGCCATCGATCACGTGCACGAAGCGGGCCTTGTCGTCCGCATCGCTGTTGTTGTCGCCGGTGAACAGGGTGCCGAGGTCGTCGAAGGCGAGCTCCTGCGGGTTGCGCAGGCCCTCGTGCACCACCTCGAGGTGCGATCCGTCGGGCTCGCATCGCAGCACGGCGCCGCGGTCGGGCAGCACGAGCCGGCCGCCCTCGACCGGCACGTTGAGGCCGCGATCGCCGATCGAGAAATAGATCCGGCCGTCGGGGCCCCAGCAGAGCCCGTGGAGATCGTGGCCGTAGAACGCGAAGCGGACGCCATATCCCCGGTGCAGCGGCGTCCGCTCGTCGGCGATGCCGTCGTCGTCGTGGTCGCGAAGCCGCCAGAGATGCGGGATGCACGTGTAGAACACGTCGCCGCCGCGGGCGAGCACGCCTGCTCCGATCCCGTCGAGCACGTCGTTGAAGCCGTCGGCGAACACCGTCGCGGTTTCGAACCGCCCGTCGCCGTCGGTGTCGGCGAGCCGCCGCAGCCGGTCATGCTCGACGGTGTAGGCGGTGATGCCGGCGCCGGCGTGCTTCTCGATGGTGGCTCGACGATCCTCGATGCTCATGGCGGCGAGGTCGTCGTCGAGCCAGTCCATGTGGCGACGATTGTCCTCCACGCCCTTCTCGGGTCGAAAGGTCTCGCAGACGAGGATCCGGCCGCGGTCGTCGAAGCAGAAGGCGACGGGATTGGCCAGAAGTGGTTCGGCTGCGACGAGCTCCGGCCGGAATCCCGGCGGCACGCCGATGGCCTGGCAGGCCCGTTCGGCCTCGTCGGAGGCGGCGGACACCGGCGGACGGTATGGCTCCGCCGCTGCAGCCGCCCCGCAGGCGAGCGTGAAGACCACGGCGATGAAGGCGTGAAACCGATTCATGAGCATCATTATGCCGTGCCGCGGGATCCCTCCGCGCAAGCCTCTGGAACAGGCACTCCCTGGCGCTCATACGGCTCACACGAGAGCCTCGCGCGTTCGCGGGGCTCGGGGCTGCCCATGCCCTCTCGCCGGACGTTCGTCTCGGCCCTCCAGGCCTCGACTCACTGCATGTCCGCTGCGCTTCGCC
>JBJTQP010000193.1:0-5222 GCA_046075685.1 Planctomycetaceae bacterium
CCGATCCTCCCGTACGCGATCTCATGGGACCGGAGCATGTCTTCGTGATCCCGAATAGCTGAATGGCCCCCACGAGGGCGCCTCGAGGTCACAACCAACTTCAGACCACTGAGCGTCGACCCGCCGGCGGACTTGCTCCGCTCCGGCTGTGGAAGGGCCTGCGCTCCACGAGCCCGCCGGCTCCCGAGGAGGTGCGCGATGACAAAGTAAAGCGACGCGGGTTGACAAACCCCTACATAGCTAAAGCCCGGGCGACGATGCCCGGTGCCGTGCATCGGATCGCACGTCTCGCGCGATCCGCACGTCACGTCGTGATGAGCCACTGAATGCATGTCGTCATCCCCAGCCGTGCCCCGTCCTCTCCTCGAGAGTATGAGACAAACCGCCGAACTCCGCGACGGTTGTTTCTATGCGCAACAAGGCGCACACCGCATCGGGATCGTGCCCGTGGCTCAGGCCAGGGCAGCACGCACCGCGGGGCGTCGCTCGGCCGCGGGCGTCAAGGAATCGAGTTCCCTTGGGCACGAGAGGCCGAGATCCTCGAGGGCGTCGCGGATGCGACGCAGTTCGTCGACGGGGAGCGGCCGCAAGGGACGGCGACACGTCGGGCTCGGAAACCGGCCCAGCAGCCACCGCGCCGCCTTCATCCGCTGATGGGCCCCGCAGCCCGGTTCGCCGAATGCGTACACGATCCGGGCCAGCGGCGCCACCAGGTCTCCGGCCTTTCGGGCCCGCGCGAGATCGCCGTCCAAGGCGGAATGAATCAGTTCCACGATCAGTTCCGGGACGAATCCCGCGAAGCCGACGAGTGCGCCGTCGGCACCCTCGAGGAGCGTGGCGAGCAGGAACTCGTCATGGCAGGTGACGATGGCCACGTGCGGCGCGGTCTCCTTGAGCTGCTCGTAGTCGTATCGCCACCGAGCCATGTCGCGGGTGCCCATCTTCACCATCACCACCGCGGGCAGCCGCACCATCTCCCGCATCTCGGCCAGGGTGTAGCCGGCCTTCGTCCACGCGGGATACTGGTGCACGATGATGGGGATGTCGCCGCCCGCCGCGACGTCCTCGATGAATCCCACCGCCGTCTTCGCGGAGCGGCCGAATCGCAGCCAGTGATGCGGCGGCATCAGCAGGATCGCGTCAGCGCCGGCTTCGCGGGCGGCGATCGCATGGTCGGTGGCTTCGTGGCTGCCCTCGGCCGACACGCCCGAGATCGTCTTCACGCCGCGACCAGTTCGGGCGTTGGCACGACGGACTGCGGCGGCGACGATCTGCGTCACCCGGGCCCGCTCCGCCGGCCGCAGCGACATGATCTCGCCCGTGTGTCCGTTGCAGACCACGCCCTCGACACCCGGGACGCTCGCCAGCTCCTCGATGTAGCCGGCCAAGCCGGCCTCGTCGATCGACTCATCCTCGTGGAAGGGGCAGAGGGTGGCAGGAAACACGCCGCTCCACGGCGTCGATCTCCAGGCGGGGACGGACCCGCGGGCGTTGACGCTCGAGGACGAATGGGTATCGGTCATGCACGAACCTCCCCGTGGCGATCACGCTGGTGCATCCGTCCGCACGCCGCGAACCACGTGCACCACACGAGAACATATCGTGATTCCGGGTCGTCGGATTCGCCCGAGAATGCGCAACTATCCGGCGGACCGTGCGAGCCACCCGATCGGGTCAGCCGCCGTCACTCGGCGGCGGGCCAGACATGGGTGACGACGCTCTCCGGCGGCAGCGCTGCAGACACCATCCATCGGCCACACGCCACGTGAATCGGCTGCCGCTGCCGCGTCGGATTCACGATCACATGCACGATGCGGCCGGCGGCGTCCTCGAAAGCCACGTTCGCGGTCCCGCCTGCCGGCACGGTCGACGCCACGCGGACAGCCCCGCGGGGGATGTGTCGCATGAACTGGGCGTAGACAAAGAAGTCGAGGTTGGTGCGCACCGAACCGTCATCGAGCAGCTCGAGGCACGTGGGGGTGGCGTCGTGCGGGCCGCGGTTGGGCCGCTGGTGCTCGTCCAGCAGAAACACCCAGAAGTTGTACGACCGCGACCAGTTCCGCAGGATCGACACGATGGTCTCGGCACCGCGGATGCCGAAGGTCGAGCCCTCGGTGAAGTAGAGGTGCTTGGCGGGAAACTCGTCGTGGAGCCTTCCCTGCGCCGCCACGTCGCCCTCGTAGTGGTGGAAGGCGGTGCCGTCGACGAACCGCGCGGCGGCCGGATCGGCGAGGATCGCACGGGGAAACTCCGGCTCGTTCCAGTTGTGATCCCAGCACCAGATCAGCGTCGTCACCCCCTCCCGCTCGAACAGCGGGCCGAGATGGTCGCGGATGAAGTCTCGCTGGGCTGCGGCGGTCCAGGCCGTCGTGGGATACCCACGGTGGGTCATGTGGGGCTCGTTCTGCACGGTCAGGGCGTGGATCGGCAGCCCCTCGGCCTCGTAGGCGCGGAGGAAGGCGAGCAGGTATCGCGCATAGGCCGGATACCACCGGGGCTCGACGGAGCCGCCACCGAGCCGCTCCGGCTTTTTCATCCACGCCGGCGGGCTCCACGGCGAGGCGTAGAGGAGCAGGTCTGGATTCACCTCGCGGGCCGCGCGGATCGCGGGGATCACGTGCTCGCGATCGGCGGCGATCGAAAACGCCGCGAGGTCGGGATCGGTCCTGCCCTCCGGCATGTCGTCGTAGGTGTAGTAGGGCACTCCGGTGAAGTCGGAGGTGCCGATGCAGACCCGCATGAGATTCATCCCCAGGCCGCGGCGGGGATGGAACAGCATCTCGATCACCTCCGCCCGCCGCTCCGGCGAGAGCCGGGCCAGGTTCTCGCACGAGGCATGGTCGAACGACGCGCCCATGCCGAGGATCGACTGACCCCGAACGCCGCGGTCGATGGTGATCACCGGTCCGGGGCCGTCGTGGAGCGGCATCAGGGGAAGGTCGGCCTCCGCGTCGAGCCGGCGGACACCGTCGGCGGTGGTCACCACGACCTGCACGCCGTCCGCGGCCCGTGCCGCAGTGAGCGCCGTCAGGGACAGCATGGGCATGAGCATCACCGCCCAGGCACGCCACACCCCGCAGGCGATCATGCCCACGGCGGAGGGCGGCACGATCCCGCACCGTTGGGCCGGCATCATCGGCCGCCCGTGACGAGATCGAGGCAGCGGAGCCAGAAGTCGGCATACCGCTTCCAGAAGACGAGATTGCACCCCCAGTGCGGCGCCGGATCGGAGGTGTAACACAGCACGGTTCCCCGCCCTTCACGAGCCGCAACGAGGAGCGGGTCGCCCGTCTCCTTGATCGTGAGCAGGGCGTCGCGGCCGGGTTTGAGCCGCACCTGGTTGTAGCCGAGCAGCGGCGGGCAGTCGGCGAGGTCGAGCCCTGCGAATGCGGCCGTGCCCGCAGGGGTGGCCACCGGCTGGTAGCCCTCCGTGCTCTCCACCAGATCTTCGTGGTCGAGGCACTCGACGGGCATCACGTCGCGGAGCAGCGTGCGGCCCCAGCCCCCCTTCCCCTGCTCGCCGGTGAACGAATACCAGCCGCCGAGCAGCACGAGGCCCTTGCCCTGCCGCACGGCGTCGATCGTCAGCCGGACGCGGTCGGGGAACGTGAGCACGCCGTGCCCGAACTTCGCCCGGTCGAAGAAGCTCGGCGCCAGCTGGAAGAGCTTCCCCTCGACGTCGCTGAAGATGATCACGTCGTAATCGGCGAGGATCCGTTCGTAGGCGCCCGGGCCGAGTTTGTAGAACTCCCACGACGGCACGCTTGTGACCTCGTGGATGCGGCTGGACTCGAGCGCGTCCTTGAGCCAGGTGCCGTAGTTGAAGACGTCGAGCCCCTTCATGGCGTTCTGGAACGGCGACTCGGCGAACCACGGCCCGGTGAGCACGGCCCAGTCGCCGACGTAATACACCTTCGCCATGATCGAACCTGCCCCAGGGCCGCGATTTGCACGAACGTCCCGACGCGAAGTAGCCTATCACGCGTTCAGGGGGCGTCGAGGGCCCCGGAGCGAGTGCAGATGCGGCAGCGGCCGTGACCTGCCCTGAGTGTCGATGGCCCTGAGCGCGGAGGCGACCATGCGATTCGGACATGGGATCTCGGTTCTGTTCACAAGCGTGGTCGCGCTGGCGATGCTCGCGCCCTTGCAGGCCCGGGAACGAGCGGGTGCGCCATCGGCCGACCGAGTGGTGGTGGCCCGCTGCGACGCCGGCTTCCTCGAAACGATCGGCGGCCACGCGGTGCTGCACGTGGCGGGCACGCCCTACGAGATGGGCTTCCAGCACGGCCGCCTGCTCCGCGACCACGTGCACGCGGTCGTGAGGTTTTTGCTCGACGAGAAGGCGAAGGGGATGACGGCCGAGGTCGCCGGCATGGAGCTGATGTCGCCGCAGCTTGTGATCCAGGGCATCCAGGCGGTGCAGCAGCCCTTTCTGCCGGCCTGGTACGACGAGGAACTCCGCGGGCTGGCCGACGGCTCGGGCGTGCCGCTGGCCGACATCCGGACGTGCAACTTCATTCCCGAACTCTTCCACTGCTCCGGGTTCGCCCTCTCCGGGGCGGCCACGGGCAACGGGCACACCTATCACGGCCGCGTGCTCGACTACGGCTGTGACTGGAAGCTCCAGGAGCATCCCGTGGTGATCGTGGCCCGCCCCGCGGGGAAGATCCCCTTCGTCAACGTCGGGTATGCCGGCTTCATCGGCAGCGTAACCGGGATCAACGCCGAGCGGATCAGCGCCGGCGAGATGGGGGGCGCTGGGCTCGGCAAGTGGCTCGGGGTGCCGATGGCCGTGCTCATGCGGCAGGTGCTCCAGGAAGCCGACACGCTCGCCGAGGCGGTGGCGGTGTTTCGCGACAATCCGCGGACGTGCGAGTACTTCTATGTTCTCGCCGACGGCAAGACGGGCGAGGCGGTGGCACTCGAGGCCGGTGCCGACGTGTTTCGTTCCGTTGCCATGGGAGCCGCCTGCGAGCGGCTGCCGCACGCGGTCGAAGACGCGGTGCTGCTCTCGGCCGGCGACCGCTACACGCTCCTCGTGAAGCGGGTGCAGGCGGCCCACGGCAGGATCGACGCCGAGACGGCCATCGGGCTCATGGATCGGCCCGTGAGCATGAGCTCGAACCTCCACAACGTGCTCTTCGAATCGTCGACCGGGCGGTTCTGGGTGGCCCACGCGTCGCCGGAGGGCCGGCCCGCGGCCGAGCAGGAGTATCTCGGCT
>JBJTQP010000194.1:0-9405 GCA_046075685.1 Planctomycetaceae bacterium
GCCTGCGGCTACAAAAATCCCAGCGAGGGGCTGCCCGTGAACGAGAGCCGGCGTATGACGCCGCGTGCAGCCAGGATGGCGCAGCGAAGGCGGCATCCGAGTGAGCGACGGGCAGGATGCCCGACGCGAACGTCCGGCGACGGGCACGGGCAGCCCCGAGCGCGCCCGAACGTCCGGCGACCGAAATTGATGAACACGTATCGCGACCGCATTCCGCAGGCTGCAAGCCCGCGGCTACGGGAAGCGACCGCATTCCACAGGCTGCAAGCCCGCGACTACGAGAGATCTCACCGCGGGGCCGCCCACTCGATCCGCTGCAGCGACTCCGCCGCATCCGGAAAATGGTCGTCGACCCAGCCCGCATGGGCCAGCGAGCGAAGATCGCCGTCAGCCTCCAGGGGAGGGGGCACCGTTTTGAGCAGCACGAGCGTCGCCGTGCACGCGTGCGCGACAGCCGCCGCGATGGTATCGCTCGTCACATGCCAGCCTGCCGGCAGATCGACCGTGCGACCGCCTCGGCGCAGCCAGGCCGGCACGTCGAGCACGACGACGCCCGCCTCCGCCGGCACCGCGGCCAACGGCAGCCCCACCGCCTCCGCGACGAGGCGTCCGGACAGGGCGAGGGCCTCGATCGCCAGCCGGTGCATCAGTTCCGCCGGTTGAGGGCTTGCGGCATCGATCGCCCGGAGTCCGTCGACGACCGCTCCGCCGCCGACCACGACCGTGAGGCTCCCGCGGAGCGGTTCGAGAAACTCGCGGAGGGCTGCGGGCCATCCGGGTCGTGTGAGCAGACTGCCGCCGCACTTGACCACCGTCCGCGTGCCCACAGGTGCCACGGCGCGAAGCACGCCCGTCTGCCAGCCGGCCGTCACGTCAGTTCCCCCAGGGCGACGAGGGCCAGCGCGTGGGCCGGCGCCGATCGTGCGACGGCCGGCCCGAGGATCGTGGGCAGCGACACCGTGGCCATTCGCCAGCCGAGCCGTTCGACAGCCATCCGCGCCAGCGGCTCGCCATGCCCGGAATACACGATCGCTTCGGGAATCCATCCACAGCCGCGGGCGACTCGCGTCATGGCCCTGGCCACCTGCCGTGCCTGCGCCGCCGCCACCGCGACAGCGGCCCGCTCGGCCTGATCGGGCGACAGCGTGCCGGGCTCGACCAGCACCGCCCGGGCGATCCGCGCCCGGGCGGCTTCCCGGGTGAAGGGCTCGCCGTCGGCCGTGTCGAGGGATGCGGCGTTCTCGGGGAGGCCGCCGAGGAGCAGCCAGGCGTCCCGCGCCTCAGCGAACCGCTCGCCGGCGACCGGGCGGCGGCGGTCGCCGTGCGGGAGGCAGCGGACGATTGCGGGCAGCGGAGTCCGCTCCACGCCGGTGTAGACGAGTTCGCCGGAGAGCATCCGGCCCGGGTCATCCACTGCCAGCGGCGTCGGCCGGCCGGCCACCAGCGGCACGATGTCGGTGGTGGTCGAGCCCACGTCGACCATGAACGCCCGGCCCCCGGGCACGAAGGAACCCGCGAGCCGGGCCACGGCGTGCCAGTTGCCGGCCGCCACGGCGAGCGGGTCGGCGAGGGCGGCTGCAGGCGGCACCAGCCGGCCGTCCAGCCTGTAGATTTCCGGCGGGGGCAGGTCGCACGAGACGCACGCTGCCACGGTCGCCTCCACGATGTGCGAAACGCCCTCCCGACGATCGACGAAGCAGTCGGCGATCTCGCCGGTCATCGTGGCGACGACCCGCGACGGGGCGGCCGTGCCCATCAGCCGTTCCAGCATCGCGGCCAGGCGATCCCGTTCGCGCCACATCGCGAACGGCTCGGCATGCGTCCAGCCGCGGCCATCCGCAGCCTTGATGTTCGCGCCTCCGACGTCGAGGGCGAGCACGTCACGGACCGCGACGGGGCGTGGCATCGGTGAGGGAGAACCTGCAGGCGGATGGGAGCACACGACGATCGACGCGGCGGCCGGCGGCCATGTCGACGACCGCCCGCACCAGGCTCGAGGGCGAGGCGGCGGCGAGCCCGACGAACGACGTGGTCACACGGGGATTGACCTCGAGCACCCGGTCGTCGCGGCCGTCGTCGCGGCGTCCGAGGATCATATCGACTCCGATCCAGCCGGCGGGCGGCACGTCCTGCCGTCGGGCCAGGCCGCGGATGGCCCGCACCGCCAGCAGTTCCGCCCGGGTGCGGGCTGCAGCCGCAGCGAGCGGTTCGCAACCGGCGTAGGCGGCCGTGTCCACCGAGAACCGCTGCCGCAGCGCGGCCACCGGAAGCGGCCCGCCGGGACCGGCGATGCACGACACGCCGACGGGGACACCTTCGCAGAACGCCTCCAGCCGGGCGGCATGGCAGGCGGGCCGGGGTGGCGACGCGTCGAGTCCCACGACGACCACGCCGTCGCAGCCGGCGCTCGAGCGGGCCTTGCGGATGGCCGGCCGGTGAAAGCCCTCGGGCCAGGGTTCGCCCGCCGCGAGCGTCCGGCCGGCCGGCACCGGCACGCCGGCGGCCGCAAGTGAATCCACCGTCGCCTGCTTGTCGGCCGCGAGCCGGATGAAGCCGTCGCCGGGCGCGAGCACCCGGCCACCGGCGGTCCGCACGGCGGCCACCCGCTCCGCGAGCACGTCGGCTGTCTCGGGTGCCACCACGATCGTGGCGTCGGCGCGACGGGCGGCCGCCACGAGCCTCTCGATCTCGGCTCCCTGCGGCACGTCGACCCGCTCCGCGGACGGCGGTACGCGGACCACGAGCGACTCATCCACGAGCGCCACGACGTCGAAGCCGCCATCCCGGGCGGCGTCGGCAAGCAGCGCCTCGAGCATGGCGCGGCCCTCGCGCACGAGCGGCTCGCGGCCCGCGTCAGGCGGCAGCACCCGGGCTCCATCGGGCCCCGACAGACCGCCCGAGCAACACCACTCGTAGATCACCAGCCGCATCGAGGTTCCTCGGCAGCAGACGGAACCCACGCCCTCGCCGCCTCCAGCCTCGCCGGGATGCTCGGCTCGTCCGCGAGCATCTCAGAAAATGCCGAGCTGGTCCCGCGCGGCCTCGGTCATCCGGTCGGGCGTCCAGGGCGGATCCATCACGATCCGCACCTCGACCGCCGAAACCTCCGGACTCGCCCCCACCACCCGCTTGGTGTCGGCGATCAGCTGCGGACCAGCCGGGCAGGCGGGGCTGGTCATCGTCATGTCGATCGCCACGTGCTGCTTGCCCGGCGCGTCGGCCGCCGGCGCGAGCGTGACGCCGTAGATCAGCCCGAGGTCGACGATGTTCACGAACAACTCGGGGTCCTTGACCTCCTTGAGCAGCTCGCGAACCCGGTCTTCGCAGAGCGGGCCGCCGGCTCCGACGGTCCCCGCCGCCGACGCCGTCTCGCGGGCAGCCGGCGGCGTGCAGCAGGTCGACGTCGCGGCCGCCACCGGCAGCGACCCGTGCAGGGGCGGGCCGCCGGCACCGGCCTCCGACCGCAGCCGAATCCAGACGCCGCCGTCCTCCACCTTCACATCGTGCGCCCGCGTCGGCCGCACGGCGGGCATCGAGAGGGCGGCGCCGGTGCGGATGTCGAACTTCGCCCCGTGCCGGGGGCAGGCGATCTTGTGGTCGCGGAGTTCGCCGTCGGCAAGCGGGCCGCCGTCGTGCGTGCAGACGTCGTCGATGGCGTAGAAGCTGCCGCCTACGTGAAACAGCGCGATCATGTCGCCGTCGACCTCGACGAGCGTCTTGCCCGGGTCGGGGAGCTCGGTCACGTCGATCACCCGCACGAAGTCTGCCATCGGCCGCCTCACACGATTCGGTGGATGCGGCCGCCGATCGCCCGGGCGAGGGCCTCGCGGACCTGCGGAATGGTGATCCGATCGAAGACCTGCTGGAAGAAGCCGGCCACCACCAGCCGTGCCGCCTCGTCGGCCGAGAGCCCGCGGGCGCGGGCGTAGAACAGCTGCTCCGCATCGACACGGCCGCTCGTCGCCCCGTGCGTGCAACGGACGTAGTCGGCCTCGATCTCCAGGCCCGGGATCGAGTCGGCGCGGGCCTCGGTGGAGAGCATCAGGTTGTCGTTCCGCTGGTAGCCGTCGGTCTTCTGGCCGGCCTTGTCGACCTTGATCATGCCTCGCCAGACGAGCCGGCTGCGATCCTGCAGCGCGCCCTTGTAGAGCAGGTCGCTGGTGCAGCCCGGAGCCTCGTGATGCTGCAGGGTGTTGTAGACGAGGTGCTGGCGACCCTCGGTGAACATGACGCCGTTGACCTGCGCCGAGGCCCCGCGGCCCGCGAGCGCCACGTCCTGGGCCACCTGCGAGAGCCGGCTGCCGAGCGCCCCGAGCGTCCACTGGAGCCGCCCGGACGCGTGCACCACCGCCTTCTGACGCGCGACGTGCCACACGCCCGTGTTCCAGTTCTGCAGGTTCACCATCCGCAGGAAGCCGCCGGTGCCGACCACGATCTCGGTGCCGCCGCAGTGGAAGCCCCCCGCGCCGCCCGCCGGCCCGCCGCCCGCGGTCTCGGTGAGCACCGTCGCCTCCGCACCCTCGCCGAGCACGACGAGCACGTGCGAGGTGTCCACGCCACCGTCGGTGATGCCGGCGACCACGTGGAACGGATCGGCGATCCGCACGCCCGCGGGCACGAACAGGACGACGCTGGCGGCATGAAAGGCGGCGTGCAGCGCCGCGAACCAGTCGCAGCCGGGATCGATGATGCGGAACCAGTGCGGCCGCAGGGCGTCGGCATGGGAGGCGAGCAGGTCGTCGGCCGGGCCGAAGACCACCCCCCGGGCCGCCAGCCCGGCGTCGAGTTCATGACGGATGACGTGGCCGTCGACCGAGGCGAAGCGGCCCGAAAATCTCCCCGGCCCGACCGCCGCCGCCCCCGCCTCGAAGTCGGCGTACGACTCGGCCGCCAGATCGGGAGACAGGATCGCGGGGGCGAGGAGCCCTTCCGGCGCAACGGGGGACGACGCGGCGGCCAGCGGCCCCCACGCCTGCGGCCGAAACAGCCGCAGGTCGGTCCGCATCCAGTTCTCGTCTCGGCGGTCGGGCAGGCCGAGGGCCGCGAGCCGCTCCCCGGCGGCACGGCGGAGGTCGGCCGCCCAGCCGGGCAGGGACGCGGTCGCGAGTATCCGGTCGAGGGCG
Organism: Planctomycetaceae bacterium; assembly: GCA_046075685.1. GTDB lineage: Bacteria > Planctomycetota > Planctomycetia > Pirellulales > UBA1268 > QWPN01. The sequence goes on from JBJTQP010000194.1 coordinate 5,124, forward strand.
GCGGCGTCGAAGCCGGCACGCGGGGCCTTGGCGACGGTGCTCATGGACGGCTCACCCCACCGAGCCTTCCATCTGCAGCTCGATCAGCCGGTTCATCTCGACGGCATATTCCATCGGCAGCTCCTTGACGAGCGGCTCGATGAATCCGCCGACGATCATCGTGCTCGCCTCGGCCTCGGTCAGGCCGCGGCTCATCAGGTAGAAGAGCTGCTCCTCGCCGATCTTGGAGACGCTCGCTTCGTGGCCGATGGTGACGTCCTGCTCCTCGATCTCGATGTAGGGGTAGGTGTCGCTGCGGCTCTTGTCGTCGAGGATCAGGGCGTCGCAGACCACGCTCGACTTGCTCTTCCGTGCCCCCGGCTCCACCTTCACGAGGCCGCGGTAACTGGCTCGGCCGCCGTTCTTGGAGATGCTCTTGGAGACGATGCGGCCGCTCGTGTTCGGGGCCGCATGGACGATCTTCGCGCCGGCGTCCTGGTGCTGCCCGGCGGAGGCGAAGGCGATCGAAAGGATCTCACCGCGGGCGCCCGGCTCCATGAGGTACACCGCCGGATACTTCATCGTCAGGCGGCTGCCGAGATTGCCGTCGATCCACTCCATCAGGGCGCCCTCGTAGGCCATGGCCCGCTTGGTGACGAGATTGTAAATGTTGTTCGCCCAGTTCTGGATCGTGGTGTAACGGCAGCGGCCGTGCTTCTTGACCACGATCTCGACCACGGCCGAGTGCAGGCTCTCGGTGGAGTACATCGGGGCGGTGCAGCCCTCGACGTAGTGCACCTGGGCCCCCTCATCGACGATGATCAACGTCCGCTCGAACTGGCCCATGCTCTCGGCGTTGATGCGGAAGTAGGCCTGCAGGGGAAACTCGATCTTCACGCCCTTGGGGACGTAGATGAACGAGCCCCCCGACCAGACCGCCGAGTTGAGGGCCGCAAACTTGTTGTCGGTGGGCGGGATGATCGTGCCGAAGTACTCCCGGAGCAGGTCGGAATGCTCGCGGACGGCGGTGTCGGTGTCGGTGAAGATCACGCCCTTCTTGGCGAGGTCTTCCTGGAGCGACCCGTAGACGACCTCGCTCTCGAACTGGGCCTTCACGCCCGCGAGGAACTTCCGCTCCGCCTCGGGGATGCCCAGCCTGTCGAACGTCTGCTTGATGGCGTCGGGCACCTCCTCCCACGTCTTGCCCTGCTGCTCGGCGGGCTTGAGGTAGTAGTAGATGTCCTGGAAATCGACGCCGATCCGCCCGCCCCAGCTGGGCATCGGCTTCGACTCGAAGATCTCCAGCGACGCGAGGCGGAAGTCGCGCATCCACGCCGGCTCCCGCTTCATCTCCGAGATCTGGGTGACGATCTCGGCATCGATGCCCTTCCGCGCCTTGAACACGGCGGGGGAGTCGGTGCGGAAATCGTACTTGTTGATCTCGCCGATCTGGGGCTTCGCGTCGCCTGCCGCCGCGGGTGCGTCGATGCCGGTTGCCATGGGTGCTGCTCCTGCGGGGTCGGAACGTCAGACGGTTGCGGCCCGGGACGATTCCTCGAGGGCCTTCTCGGCGGCCGCGGCCTCGGGATACGACGAGCGGATCCGCTCGTAGCCGCGCTTGTGGAGTTCCTGGGCCAGTTCCGGACCACCCGACTCCACGATCCGCCCGCCGAGCATCACGTGCGTCTTGAGCGGCACGTTGTGCTCGAGCAGCTGCTCGTGGTGCGTGATGATGAGGATGCCCATGTCGGCACCCCCGATCCGCGCGATGCTCTCGCTGGCCAGGCGGACGGCGTCGGCGTCGAGGCCGCTGTCGGTCTCGTCGAGGACCGCGAACTTCGGCCGCAGCATCGCCAGCTGGAGGATCTCGGCCCGCTTCATCTCGCCGCCGGAGAAGCCGTCGTTGACGTAGCGGCGGGCGAACTCGGGATCCATCGAGAGCTCGCCCATCTTCGACTTCAGCTCCGAGCGGAACTCCTTCATCGGCATCAGCTCCTCCCCCTCCTTGCGGTCGGGGTTGCGGACGTTGGTCACGCAGTGGCGGAGGAAGTCGGCCAGCCGCACGCCGGGGATCGACATCGGCCGCTGGAAGGCGAGGAACACGCCGGCGCGGGCCCGCTCGTCGGGCTCCATGGCGAGCAGGTCGTGCCGCGACCCGTCGGCGGCGACGAGCTCGATCGTGCCCGCCGTCACCTCGTAGCCGGGGTGCCCCATGATCGCGTAGCCGAGCGTGCTCTTGCCCGAGCCGTTGGGGCCCATCAGGGCATGCACCTCGCCCCGGCCGATCGTGAGATCCACGCCCTTGAGGATCTCCTGGCCGTCGACCGCGACGTGCAGGCCGCGGATGACCAACTCTTCCCGTGCGTGTCCGCCCATCGTGATCCGCCTGTCTCCGTTCGTGGTGCTCGTGCGTCGTCCGGCGTGCCGTCCCGGCAACCGCCGGGGGGCCCGCCCGTTAACCGGTGATCTTCTGGTGGTCGTAGACCAGGCTGCCCTCGCCGCCGGCCGGGGCCACGTAGCCCGAGTGGTGGGGCACCGGCAGCTCGTCTTCGATCTTGCCGCCGTCGGGCCGCCGCGCGATCCGCTGGCCGAGGATCTTGTCCTGGATCCGCATCAACCCCTCGAGGAGGCTCTCGGGGCGGGGCGGGCAGCCGGGGACGTAGACGTCGACCGGGACCACCAGATCGACGCCCTTGACTACGTGATAGCCCCACTTGAAATACGGGCCACCCCCGGTGGTGCAAGCACCCATCGCGATCACGTACTTGGGATCGGGCATCATGTTGTAGAGCCGCCGCACACGGCTGGCCATTTTGTAGGTCACCGTGCCGGCCACGATCATCAAATCGGCCTGCCGAGGCGTTGCCCGGAACGCCCCCGCGCCGAACCGGTCGAGGTCGTAGCGGCTCGCACCGGCGGCCATCATCTCGATGGCGCAGCACGCCAGGCCGAACGTCATCGGCCAGATGCTCGATTGCCGAGCCCAGTTGATCGCCTGCTCGACGGTGGTCAGGACGAGGTTCTCCTCGAACCGCCCCTCGATCCAGGGACGGCCGGCAGCGGGTAGCGACGGTGCGGTGGGGGGGGACATGGCAACTCCGGGAAACGGGTGGACGGCGCGGTGGGCCTCAGCCGGGGGTGGTAGCGGTGGCGTGGAGCGGTACGAGCGTGAACCGGCAGCAGTCGCCGCCGTCGAGACGGCACTCGGAGAGGCGCACAGGTGCCCCGACCACCTCCTCGATCATCACGCGCTCGGCGGCACAGATGCCGCGGTCGGTTTCGGCGAGCCCGGGATACGGACAGCTGTGCGAAATGAGCGAAGACGGTCCGGGGCGGCCGTCGTCGCCGGCAGGTTCCGCGGCGCCGTCACGGAACTCGACGGCGACAAGCCGGCGCCGCAGCAGGTCGGCGGCGCTGGCGAGCCGCTCCTCGGGGGAGGTGCCCTCGACCTCGGCATCGACCAGCGACGCCAAGCCGGCACCGATCCGGCCGAGCAGGCCGCGCCGGACGGCCGGATCCGCGGTCGCCCGTGAGGCGCTCGCCCGCCCCTGGATCTTCGCGCAGGTGGCGGCGCTGCTGGCCGGACGTGAACCCCCACCAGATCCGAGCCTCGCCGAGCAGCGCGAGATCGTGCTGTTCCACTATGATCTGGTCTGCCGCCGGTTCGGCGTCGACCGCGGGACGCTGCTGATGCGGAAATTCGCCTGTTCGTACGCCCAGGGTCTGCCCGGGGCCCGCGAGTTCCGCGGCCGGGTGTCGCGGGTGACGACGGCGGCCGAGTTTCTCGAGGCGATGGCAGGCTGGTTTCCCGGGCAGCCGCGGAATCGAGCCGCCGGTGCCGGTGTCGATCAGGCGGTAATTTCCGCAGGCGGAATTGTCGAAAATCCCGCGGGGTCTACACTGACACCATGAGCCACCGCTGCAGTCCCGACGAAGGCGTCCGCCCGACCGACACGCCGTTGCTCGATGTGCTCCGCGCGTCGGGGCCGCATGGAGTGGGTGATCTGGCCCGGGCGCTCTTCGTCACGCCGACGGCCATCCGGCAGCGCCTTGCCCGCCTCGAACAGGCCGGGATCGTCGCCCGGACGACCGGCACCGCCGCCGTGGCCGCCCGGGGGCGTGGCCGTCCGTCCCACAGCTTCGCTCTTAGCGAGAAGGGGCGGAGGCTCGGGGGGGAAAACTACCGCGACTTGGCGCTGGTTCTGTGGAACGAAGTCCGGGCGACCGCGGACCCGGCCGTCCGGCGCGGCCTACTCGGCCGCATCGGCGCCGGTTTGGCGTCGCTGGTCGATGCCGAGGTCGA
>JBJTQP010000195.1:0-5612 GCA_046075685.1 Planctomycetaceae bacterium
GCGCAGCCAGGATGGCGAAGCGAAGGCGGCATCCGAGAGAGCGGCGGGCAGGATGCCCGCCGCGAACGTCCGGCGACGGGGTATGGGCAGCCCCGAGCCACGCGAACGTCCGGCGACGGGGTACGGGCAGCCCCGAGCCGCCGGCCCAAGATTTCGCAGGCTGAAAGCCCGCGGCTACGAAACGCAGGCGAGCTGGAATCTGCGGCGGAAGCACATCACCAGCCCCATGCCCATGACCACCGCAGCCGCACCTGACGGCTCGGGAACGGCATGCGTCACAGCAGTGGCCGCGGGCTCGAAGGCCAGCGCGGGGGCCGCCGGCCCGTAGGCTCCCTGGTCAAACAGTCCGGCACTCGCGAAATCGGCTGCATCGAGCACGTCCACCACGCCGTCGTAGTTGAAGTCGCCTTCGCCCCACACCGCGGGCGACCAGGTGTCGAATCGCCCGGCCGCCAGGAATCGGGCGGCGTCGAGGATGTCGACGACGCCGTCCACAGTGGCGTCGCCCGCGGCCGCGTAGCCCACCAGCAGGCTGCCGTCAGCCGCCTCGAGCCAACCCACACTGCGCGGCACCCGCTGGGCCAGATCGGCGGCGGCTGTGGAGGACGTGATTCCCGCAACTCCTGTCCAATCACCCCCTGCCCGCCCCGCGGCCAGATCGGCCAGGAGCGCGGCCCGCGTGATTCCATTCGCGGCCACCACGAGTCGACCGCTGCCCACGTCGATCAGCCCGCCAGCCGCCTCGTCCACGGCGAGCGACGCCACGGAGAGCGTGTCGCCGGCCGTGAGCGCCACTCGGCCCGCAACACCCACGGCGAGCGTCGGTGAACCCGTCACCTGGCCGCCCGCGAGCACGAGCTTCGCGATCCCGGCGCTGCCGTTGATCACCAGCGCCGGTGCGCTCAGCGTGCCGCCGGCGAGCGTCACGGATGGCACTCGGGCCGGCGACGTGCCCGTGGCGAGCTCGAGCCGACCACCGGGCTGCACCACGACCGGGCTGCCAAACAGGGCGTTCGCAGCGGCGATCCGCACGGTGCCGCCCTGCACCACGGTGGTGCCCGTGAGCGTGTTGACGGCGTCGAGCACAAGTGTGCCGGCCCCGGTCTTGGTGATGCCGCTTGGACCGCCGATGGCGGCATGCCCCGCCTGCCCCTGCGTCGGCGAACCGGACGCCACCGAGACGGTGATCGGCCCCTGGGAGATGAAGGCGTCTCGGGAGGGATCGACCGAGAGCCTCATTTCGCCGCGGAGCGCAGCAGCCGGGCGGAAGTCGAGGTCGATTCGGCCGAAGACGCCGGGAGGCCCGGGGTCCATGCCCAAAAACGTGTTCAGCGCGTACATCTCCCAGCCGGAGTTGAGCACGTTCATCCCGAGCACTCCGGGAAGGGCCGGGTCGATGTCGATCACGCCCACGGTGATGTCACGAAACAACAGTTCCACGTCGCCGGCCGCCCGCAGCGAGAGCGCGTCGATCCGCAGCACCGGGATCTCCACCGATCCGCCCACGCCCGCGACGGTCTGGAAGGAGAGCGCCTCGTCGTCGAGCATGCCGTTGCCGTTGAGGTCGAGGCCGAGGTCGAGGGCCATCGCCTTCGAGAGGATGCACTGCTGGGCCCCGGTATCGAGCAGAAAGTTGCCCGTCTTTGTCGTGCCGCCATACTGCGCCCGCACCGGTACGAAGGGCAGCGACGCATTCTCGGGCAGCGGATCGGTCGGATGCTGCTGGCCGGACGCGGGAAACTGCACCATCGTCAGTGGCACGCTGTACTGGTGGGCGGACGGTGTCGCCGGGTAGGCGACATCGAAGGCGACGCCGATCCGCAGGTCGTTCATGTCGGCCTGCGAGGCGAGGTTGAAGCCGACCGTGCGGCCGGTCATCAACGGCATGCCCGCGATTCCCGAGTAGAACGCAAAATCGCCGCTCGAGGTCTGCATGCGGGCGTTGGCGAGCGTCCGTGGCACACCATCACTGCCTGCAAAGAAAAAGTCGTAGGGTCGCGAGACGCCGGTCGACTGCGGCCCGGCGACCCCATAGTCGACGTAGGTGGCCTCGGTCACCAGCCCCTTTGCACGAAGTTCGGCCGACGAGTTGGCTCCGGCAAGGATGCCGCTGGCTCCCGTGTCGAGCAGATACTCGTTGAGGTCGAGGGCTCCGAAACTGCCCACCTGGATCTGCACGACCGGCTGTGAGAGCGTGAACTCGTCCGCCAACCCGAAATCGATGATCCCGCCCGCCCTCGCCGGACCGGCGAACGCTCCTCCGGCCACGGCGACGGCGGCCAGGATCGCACGGCGCCGTCGCTTGTTCAGCATGGCGATGCCGACGGCGGCAAAGACCGCGTGAATCGCCGGGGCGAACACTGGTTCCGGCACCGCGGCCACGGCGCTTGCCGCCCCCGCCGGCCGGTAGTCGCCCTTGTCGAAACAGTCGGCCGCCAGGAAGTCGGCCACGTCGAGCACGTCAACCTGGGCGTCGGCGTTGAAGTCGCCCTGCGACCAGCTCGCCGTGATGCCGGTGTCGAGCAGGCCCGCCCCGAGAAAGCCGGCCGCGTCGAGGATGTCGACCTGGGCATCGCAGTTGAGGTCGCCCGCCACGGGCTGCATCACGATCGCCCGGATCGATACCGCCAGGGACTGGCCCGTGGCCCCGGGCAGATCCTCGTCGGACATCGCGAGCGCATACGAGCCCGTGAATGAGCCCGTCGTGGCCGTGGCGACCGACACGCTGAACGGCCGCGACGATCCCGACGCCAGATTCACGAACGGGGCCAGCGACGTCGAGAACACCGCCGGCGGCAGCGTCGCCGTGACGCCGTCCAGATCGAGTCGGGCCGTCCACGCGGTGCCTGACGTCGCCGGCCTGTTGAAGATGGAAAACGTCGAACTCGCTCCCGCGCCCCAGCGAATCAGCGTGCCGAAGTCGAGGGCCAGGGTCGACGAGGTGGTGGCCGACGCGAACGAGCCGACGGCGCGGTCGAGCACGCTCGTGGTCACGGTGCCGCTGAAGGTCGGCGTCGCCGCCTGCGGGCTCGAACTCGTCACGCTGACGGTGCCGCTGCGCAGGCCGGCGGCGGTGGTGCTCAGCGTGAGCAGGTGCGTGTTCGAGCCGCCGAGAGCCGCGTCGCTCCCGGTGCCGCTCGACGTGAAGCCGCCGCTGCCCGTGAAGGCGTAGTCGAGCCGGTCGGCGCCCGCAGCAACCGCCACGGGGGCGGCGTTGGCCACCGTCAGCGTGCCCGAAACGGAGGCCCCTCGGATCACGCGGGGCGGCGGAGCGGCGAGGGTCGCCGTCATCTTGGCCGGGAGCTGATAGTCGGCGAGCACCGGGAGGTGGTCGGTGACCTGCGTGAGGGCGGTGAGCACGGACGAGGCCTGGGCCGTGGTGTAGCCGGGGATGCGGCCGGCGAGCGTGGCGGCGCTGCCCGATGACACCGCCTGGTTGATCGCGTGCGTCGCCGTGTTGCCGAACGCCCAGTAGGAGTTGGGCAGGTAGTCGAATCCGCGGCCGTCGTCGGCCTCGGCCGTCACGAGCTGGAAGTCGAACCGGTCGTCCATGCCCCCGGTCACCTGGCCGTTGAACACCGCCACCGTCGCCGGAGACTGCGTGTGCACGTCCTTGAAGCTGCTGCTTCCGCTCCAGCCCCCCACCCGGCTCACCGGATCGAACGCCTGGCCGTTGCCGGTGCCCGTGAGCGTCTGAAACGCGGCCTCCGTCGACGAATAGAAGTTGAAATCACCCGCATAGATCACGCTGACGCCCTGCCCGAGCGCGTCGGAGTCGGCCCGGATCGCCCGGGCCTCGTTGTTTCGCTCGGCCTCGTTCGCCGCCCCGGTCGAGGCCTTGTAGTGGCTGGCGTAGACGTAGAAGTCGGCGGCCGAGTCGTACCCGACGGGCCGGAACTGGTATCGCATCGTCTGGCGGGGCTGGCTTGCGGTGCCCGACAGGGAGCCCACCTTCTTTTCGGCGACCAGGCTCACCGCCGCCGAGTTGTAGACGGCGATCGGCCTGCCCGACCCTGTCGATCCGGCGTCCACTGTTGAGCGGAGGTAGGAGGTGCCGCCCGCGATGGTGTTGAGCAGGCCCGCATAGGCGGTGCCGGTCGACGTGACCGACTCCGCCTCCTCGAGGATCAGGATGTCGACCGGTCTGGCGAAGCCGCCCTTCGCCGAGGCGTTCATCCCGCGGAGCACCGTCTCCATGCCGGCCCGCGGCCCGAAGGCGGCGGGGTCGCTGTTGTTGACGTTGTAGTTGACGATCCGCAGCTGCGCCCGGGCGGGGGCCGGCCAGGCCACCGCGACAGCCGCGACGAGGATGGGGAGGATCGGTCTCATGACTCGGTTTCGGGACACCGGCCAAACGAGCCCGCCGGAGGACCCCGATCCTATGAAGATAGTCCTGAATACGGGCCCCGCGAAGGATTGGGTCGCGGGTCGACGGCGGCCCAGGGCTTTTTTGGCCTCGAAATCGCGTCCCCACCGCCCATCCATGGGGTCGCTCACATTCCGCTCACGGGTGGCTGGCAAACTTGGCAGCATCGGCGATACTGCGGCCATCGGCGGACCGCGACTGCCCCCTCTTCTCTGCTTTCTCCAAGGAGTGACGAGCCATGCGTTCGACCCATCCCCGCCTCCTCACCCGTGCCCACGGCCGGCGACTGCTGACGCAGGCGATCGCACTCGTGACGAGCATCGCGCTCGTCGGCGGCCCTTCGGCCCGCGCCGACCTCCTGGCAGGCTGGGATTTCCAGACGACGACGACCGGCGGCACGGCCATCGCGGCGGCTCCCGCCACACCGAAGGTCTTCACCGCAAACTTTGGTTCTGGCACCCTCTACTTCGACGGGTCCAACGGATCCAGCGACTGGTACGAGCCGGCGACTGGCACGACCAACACGGAGCTCAATGCCTTCGGCGGCACGACGATCAACGCCGGGAGTGGATTCTCCACCGTCACCTCAGGTGCCGCCGCGCTGGCGCTCCTCGGAGGCGGAAGCAACGCCGCCAACGGCAAGTTTGGCGTCTTCAAGTTTTCCATGACCGGATGGCAGGATCTTGCCGTCTCCTACGCCTCGCAGCGGACCAACACGGGCTTCACGTCGATCACGTGGGAGGCAAGTTCGGACGGCTCGTCATGGACGCCGATCGGCACTCTTGCGTCGAGCACGTCGTTCGTCGCGTCCGGCACGCTCTCCCTGCCGACGATCAGCCTGCTCAACAATGCGAGCACCGCCTATCTCCGGATCAGCGGCACTGGGGCCTCCTCGGCGTCGGGCAATAACCGCTTCGACAACATCCAGTTCAATGCCACCGCGTACGTCCCGCCCTCCGGCACCAGCACGTGGGTGGGAACCGGGTCAGGAGGAGTCTGGTCGAACGGCGGCACCGGAAAGTTCGGCAGCCCCTACTCCAACAGCCTGACCACAGCGGTGGTGTTCACGGGCACGGGAGAGACGGTCACGCTCAGCGGTGCCGTGCAGGCCGGATCACTGTCGTTCCAGCCCGCCAGCGGAAGTTACACACTCACCGGCGGTTCGTCGCTGCAACTCGGCGGTGGCGTGAACGCCTCGGTCGCTTCCGGGGCCACCGCCACCATCAACAGCCAGATCGCCGGCTCC
>JBJTQP010000196.1:0-15982 GCA_046075685.1 Planctomycetaceae bacterium
GTCGAGAGAGCGGCGGGCAGGATGCCCGCCGCGAACGTCCGGCGACGGGGCATCGGCAGCCCCGAGCGCGTGCGGAGACGTCTGAACCGCGTCACGGCGCCGGCTGGGGCGACCGATCCAGCTCGAGTCGATCTGCCAGCAACCGGCTCCCGAACCGCTGCGGCGACCCGTCTTCCCGCAGCACCGCCACGGCCTCGTCGATCCGCCCGAGCGTTGCCAGCGCCCGGCCGAGGTTGGCACGCGCCGCATCGGTCCAGCGGCTGTCCGGAGAGTTCTCCAGCGTCATGCGTCGCAGATAGTCCACCGCCGCCTCCGGCTGGCCCTCACCGAGCGTCACCACGCCGAGCCAGTAGGTGGCATCCTCCTTCATCTGCCGGTACAGCCGGTCGACCGTCGCCGCCTGCGGCTCGGGCACACCCTGCATCGCCTGCTGGATCACCGCCTTGGAGGGTCGGGCGGCCAGGTAGGCGGCCTTCGCGCCCTGCGGGCCGTCGAGATCGCCGCGAAACTCGCGAATCCGCGCGGTGAACAGGGGCCGCACCAGCCGCTGCCGACCACCGCCCGACTGCTCGGTGAACGTGATCGAGAGCGGGGCGAGTTCGCGGCGCACGGCCACCTCCACGGCCGGCTGGGACCGCCGCACCGCCGTCTCCCAGGGAAACTCCCAGAGGCTGCCGCGGACCTCACCCTCGATCGGCAGCGCCCGGCCGGCGGAGGCCACGACCGCCGAGGCATCGGTCGCCAGCCGAACGGCGTGCCGCGACGAGGTCTCGCGGTCAAGCGCGGCCATCCGTCGCGACAGACTGCGGGGATCGGCAACGGCCAGCACCGACACGCCGCCGAGATCGCCGGCCTTGACCGGATACGTCCGCTCCCCCACCGACAGCGCTTCGAGGATCGCCGGGTCGGCCGCCGCCTGGCGGGCGGTGGCGACGCCCCGGCCGCCGGGTCCCGGCACAGGCATGCCGTAGGTCGGCTCGTAGAGATGGGCCTCTCCGTCGATGATCGCCGCCGGCAGCCAGGGCCGCAGCGTGCCGGCCGCGGCGTCGCCCGTGGCCAGGATCACGCCGTCGATGCCGGCCTGGCGGAGGAGTTCGACAAAGATCCAGGATCGCTGTGCGGCGCTCGCCCGGCCGGCAAGCAGAATCTCGCCGGGCATGAACCAGCGGCTGCCAGGCGTGGCCTCGGTGGGCACCATCGGCGGATCACCGACGATCGCCAGCGAGCGAACCACCCAGTCGAAGAGTCGGTTTGCCACGGCCAGTTCGTCCGCCGCGTCGCCCCGTGCAGTCTCTGCCACGTCGGCCAGCCAGCGGTGGTCGCGGAGATGGGCGACGTCGCCGTTGGCGTCGAACGACGGCTTGTCGAGCAGCGGCTCCACGCCCGCCCGCAGCGGCGCCGGCAGGCCTGCCAGCAGCGGATCGGCCCGCCACGCGGCCGACTCGTGGCCGGCCAGATGGTTCCACTGCGTGAGCCGGTCGAAGGCCTGGTCATAGGCCCGCTGCTCGTCGAAATCGTCGAGCCGCGAGACGGCGGTGACCGCGCCGGCCACGAGCTTGTCGCCCGTCACACGCCCCACCATGGGCCGCGGATCCGTTGCCTCAGGCTCACGCCGCGAGCCGCCTCCACAGCCGTGGGTGAAGGCCATGGCGGCCATGAGCAGCGCCGCTGCGACACAGCGGCCGCGCGACGGCTGCAGCCTGCGGCCCGTCGTCATGCCGACTCCCCGGCGATCCGGGCCTCGTGGATCCGAAGCACCCGCTCGAGCACGCCGCCGAACTGATCGAGCGGCACCATGGTGGGCCCGTCGCTCGGGCTTTCCTCGGGCCGCGGATGCGTCTCGAAGAACATCCCCTCCACGCCCACCGCCGCGGCGGCTCTGGCCAACGGCTCCACCAGCGTGCGATCGCCGCCCGTGGCGCCCCCGAGGCTGGCGGGCTGCTGCACCGAGTGCGTGGCATCGAAGATCACCGGCACCCCGTACGAACGCATCACCGGCAGACCCGTGAAGTCGTTGACGAGCCGTCCGTAGCCGAAAAAGGTGCCCCGCTCGCAGAGCAGGATGTCGGTGGCTCCCCCGGCGAGGAGCTTGGCGACGGCATGCCGCATGTCCGCCGGGGCGACAAACTGCCCCTTCTTGACGTTCACGGCCCGGCCGGTCGCAGCGGCCGCCAGGAGAATATCCGTCTGCCGGCAGAGAAAGGCGGGGATCTGCAGCATGTCGCAGACCTGCCCCGCCGACGCGGCCTGCTCGGGCAGATGGACGTCGGTGGTCACCGGCAGGCCGGTGGCCCGGCGGACGTCGTCCAGCACGGCGAGCCCCTCGTCGAGGCCGGGACCCCGGAATGACGTGGCGCTCGTGCGATTGGCCTTGTCGTAGGAGGCCTTGAAGACGGCCTGGATCCGCAGCCGCGCGGCCAGCGAGGCCAGCGCCTCTGCGATCCGCAGGCACAAATCCCGCGTCTCGATCACGCACGGCCCGGCGATGACCGTCAGGGGCTCGCCGGGCCCGCAGCGGTGGGGACCAATGTGGGCGGGAAGTCTCGGATTCACGTCGCGGTTCCAAGAAGCGATATCACGTCACGGTTTGACGTCACGGTTTTACGTCACGGTTTCAGGGTGCTTCCGCAGTCGGGACGTCGACCCGGACCTGACGGACGCCCCATCGTATCGGTCCGACGCAAAATGCAGCGCTGCGATGCACAATCGAACGCCCGGCGCGAGACGGACATCGGGGAAATGCGGTCAAAAACGCGAATCGGATCTGGCACGGCATGTGCGTGATCCCCGAGACGTGGTCGCGGCTTCGGTCGTGGCCGCGATTCCACTCCTGGTTCCTCGGAACCACTTTAAAGTGGGGTCTCCGACCTCGTTCCGGTCGTGCGGTCGCCTTGCCCCTGACCCGCACGGCCAAGACAGGGTGCTCCTGTCGGGTCGGAGGCCCCACTTTTTTCGTTGGCCGAACCAGCTGCCGACCCCGCGACGCGTTGGCACCAGCCCGCGGGGCGTCGGGCATGAAAAGACCTGAAAAACAGGCGTCTCTTGACGATCGGGCCTTCCGTGCGCTAGTTTTGCGGGGTTATCGCGAGGAAGCAGCCGACGCCGGTCGCCTCGTCGATCGCGCCAGCGTAGCTTCAATTGGCAGAGCACCGCATTCGTAATGCGGGGGTTGCGGGTTCGACTCCCGCCGCTGGCTTCGAGTCAGTTTGCCCATCACCCACCCGCCCCTTATCAGCCCGCCCATCAGCAGGGAGTCTCCATGGTTGCCACGGCCCGTCTCGACATTCGCGACCTGATCACCGGCAGCGGGCCGTTCGGCCCGGCGGAAGTGAGGGCCGTTGTGGAGCTGCTCGGAACCGACGCCTCCGCGCACCGCGACCTGAAGGCGGCAGTTCGCGACCTGGAGGGCGTGTCGGAGCGAAGCCCCGCCTCGTCGGTGAAACTCGGCGTCTGCCAGCGGCTGCTGGGCAAGGCGCGCGATGCGCTCGAGACCCTCAAGGCTGCGGACGGCGGCGCCCTGGCGCTGTTCCATCAGGGCCTGGCCCACGCGGCCGAGGGCGTCCACGACAAGGCGTGCGACCTGTTCACCTCGGCCCGCAAGGCCGGCTACGACGCCGCGGCCTGCGTGTCGGCCGCCGCCGAGTCGCTGCGGGCCGCCGGCAAGCCTGACGAGGCCACGAAGACGCTCGACTCGCTCGGAGCCGAAGGCGAGAAATCGGCCGACGTCTGGGCGGCCCGCGCAGGTGTGCTGGCCGACTCCGGCCGGGCCCCGGCGGAGGTCGCGGCCGCCTGCGAGAAGGCGCTCGTGATCGATGCCGGCCATCCCGGCGCCCTGTTCATCCTCGGGCTGATCGCCGACCGCACGGGCAACGAGGATGAAGCGCAGAAGTGCTACGAGCAGTCGCTCGCCCGCTTTCCGGCGAGCGTCGGCGCCCTGATCAACCTCGGCATCCTCTACGAAGACAAGGACGACTTCACCCGCGCCCAGCAGTGCTACCGCCGCGTGCTCGAGGCCTTCCCCGACCACCCGCGGGCCCGGCTGTTCCTCAAGGATTCATCGGCGTCCGGCGACCTGCGGCTCGACGAGCAGGAGATGCGGCAACGCGACCGGCTGGACCAGGTCCTCGCCCTCCCCGTGAGCGACTTCGAACTCTCCGTCCGCAGCCGCAACTGCCTGCAGAAGATGGGCATCCACACGCTCGGCGACCTCGCCCGCACCACCGAGGAGGAGATTCTCGCCAGCAAGAACTTCGGCGAGACGAGCCTTGTGGAGATCAAGGAGATGCTCTCGTCGAAGGGGCTCTCGCTCGGCCAGATCGCCCAGCCGGAGGCGGTCACCGAGGCCGTGGAACTCGAGCCCGTGGAAGCGTCGGCCGACGAGCAGGAGGTGTATGGCCTGCCGATCACCGACCTCAACCTGTCGGTGCGGGCCCGCAAGTGCACCACCAAACTGGGCATCACCTCGATCGGCGACCTCGTGAGACGGACGGCCGAGGACCTGCTGGAGTGCAAGAACTTCGGCGTCACGAGCCTCAACGAAGTCCGCGAAAAACTCTCAGAGCGGGGCCTCCGTCTCCGCGGCGAGTGAGGCTGCTGAAAAGCGGCGCAAGTCCTTCTAAAGCATAGACTTAGGGCACGGCGTGGCGACCGCGAGGTTTGCCCGAAGCGTGGTTTCTCGTTAGCCTCGATAGGACGGAGGCTTGGCCGTGGGCCGGCTTTCGTCGTGCCGGGACTTCCCCGGCCGCATCCGGGAGCCCGCCAGCATGACGTCCGCGAGCCTGCGTGAGAAACCTGTCCGCGACCTGGCCCGTCTGGCCAAGCAGCACGGCGTGGCCGGCTGGCACGCGATGCGGAAGGATCAGCTCATCAAGGCACTGGTCCGGAAGGCGAAGAAGGGGCTGCCGGCCGAGGGACGTCGATCCGCTGCCCGGCCCGCGGGCCGGGGCGCCGCCACCGCGCCAGCCGCGGGACCGTCGGCGGCCCACCCCGCGGAGGTGGCCCGACGCATCACCGAGGCCCGCGAGCGGATCGCCCGGGCGAAGAACCTGGCCACGCCACCCGAGGGACGCGGCAAGCGGGCCGTCCGCGACCGGATGGTCCTGATGGTGCGCGGTCCGCACTGGATGCATGCCTTCTGGGAGGTTGGTCCGCGGAGCATCGAGCGGGCCCAGTCGGCCCTCGGCCAGGAGTGGCACGGCGCTCGTCCGGTGCTCCGGGTGCTGCGGATGGAGGCCGGGCTCCAGGGCTCGCCGTCGGAGCAGGTCATCCGCGAGATCGAGATCTATGGCGGCGTGAAGAACTGGTTCATCGACGTCCGCGAGCCGCTCCGCTGCCGCGTCGAGATCGGGTATCTGACCACCAGCCGCCGCTTCCACTCGCTCGTCCGCAGCAACGCCGTGACCACGCCGGCGGCCTCCCAGTGCGACACGCTCGACGCTCACTGGGGCGACATCGTCAACGACTGCGACCGGATCTACTCGATGAGCGGGGGCTTTTCGCCGGAAAACAACAGCACGGAACTCCAGGAACTCTTCGAGGAACGCCTGCGCCGTCCGATGGGGCCGCCGGCGACCGTCCGCAGCGAGGCGGCGGCCGAACAGGACGGAGTGCCCGAGGGAGTCCTGGGCTTCCAGCTCGAGATCGACGCCGAGTTGATCGTCTACGGAGCCACGCGTCCCGACGCCTACGTGACGCTGCAGGGCGAACCGGTGAAGGTGCAGGCCGACGGCACGTTCCGCGTGCGGGTCGACATGCCCAACAAGCGGCAGGTGCTGCCGATCGTCGCCAGTGTTCCCGACGCGCCGGGCCGCCAGACGGTGGTCATGGCCGTGGAGCGAAACACCAAGGCGATGGAGCCCTACCATCGCGATCTCCACGACGAGTAGGCGGATCGCTCACGCTCCGGTGGTCGCCGCGCGGGAAGACCGCGTGTAGAATGCCGGGGATCGGAAAGGAGCGTGAGGCGATACGTTTTCTGCCATGTTCGTGATGCGTCGAACCATGCCGGTGAGCTCTTAACGAGGCTCGTTGGGGGCCGAATCGATTGGTTTCGGCAGCGTGTACAGCCGCCGGCTGCGACCTCGTCGCACCGTCGCGGATCACATGCCCCGGAATCCAAGGCTACCCAGTTTCTACTTCAACGAGCTCTCCGCATTACCAGGCGCCACGGCATCACGGTGGATAACGTATCGCCCCACGCTCCTCCCGCGGCTGCCGTGCCGCCCACCGCTCGAAGGCCTGAGCGGGCGTGATGCGAAACACCTTCGCGAACGCCTCGTCGAACGGCTCGCCGGCATCGAGCGCCTCCGCGAGTTTCCCAAGGCGCCCGCCGGCGGCGAGGCCGCCGAGAACCCCGCCGGCCGCCAGCGCCGTGGAGGCCGGGTCGGCATTTCCTGCCAGGAAGTCGGCCGTCGTGCCGACTCGTGACCCCGCACCGGCCGCATCACGACGCCACTGAGACACGAGTTCGGCGCGGGGGGCCACGCGGGCCGCAGCGACGCGGCCGGCCCCCTGCGCGAACCACGCGGGCGTCGAGCGGCCCGCGAAGGCGGCCGCCGTGATCACGTCCGCCAGCGCGGCCCGAAGTTCGTCGGCGGCCAGATCCGCCGGCATGAGCACCGCCCCGTAGACGACGTCGCCCGAGACGCCCGCGTGGCCGCTGAGGCCGCGCGGCCGCTCCGCATCGAGCAGGTTCTGCCAGAGGGCGGAATAATCCACGGCCTTCCCGACCGCGTACACCACGACACCTCCCTTGAGGAGCGGGCCCGCGCTGCCGACGACCTCGTCGAGGTCCGCGGCCACCTGCTCCGCCACGTCGGCGACCGTCGCGAGCCGTTCCGGCGGCAGGGTGCCGATCAGGCACACCAGCGGCCGGCGCTCCACCGCGGGCGGCTCGTCGGGAATCGCCCGCCGCCAGAGCTTCTCACCGGCGGCGAACCGCACGGCGGCGAGATCGGCGGACGAAAGCTTCCGCGCCCGTCCGGCGGCGACCACGGCGTCGAGCGGAGCGGCGGTGGTGAGCATGTCGAGCTTCGCCCCCTGGTCGATCCACCTTGCGATCATCTCGATCTCGGCGTCGGCGAGCGGCGGCCGCCCGATCGGCATCCGCTGCCCATCGATGCCGACGCCGCGAATCTTCTTCACCAGCAGGCTGTCGCCGGCCTTGCCGGCGAGCACCGCGGCACCCGTGCGGCCGCCCTTCAGCAGCGATTGCAGACTCGTCATGCTGAGGTTGTTCTCGGTCTCGTCGCCGCCGTGACAGTTCAGGCACCGCTCCTGGAGGAGCGGTGCCACGTCGGTCGCGAACGAGACGTCGCCCGGCTTGAGCGTTTCGGACCTGGCCTCCAGCGCCGGCGGTGTCGGCGCGGCGCCGCCACGGGCCAGGACGTCGATGCCGACCGCCGGAGTGGCCGCATCGCAGGCGGCACCGGCGTCGATCCAGGCGATCAGCGTGGCCAGATCCTGGCTCGAAACCTTGCCACCGCCCCGCGGCATGTCGCCCGTGAGGATCACCTCGACAAGACGGCTCGCCTGCCCCTGGCCACGCTGCACCATCCCGGACCGCATCAGGCCCTCGTGCGACGCCATCTGAAAGTCGCCCTTGCGGCCGGTCACATGGCAGCCCCCGCACGAGCGCATCAGGATCGGCGCCACCTGCCTGGAAAATGACACCGCCGCCTGCCGGCCGACGACCGGCTTCGCAACCGGTGGCAAGCCGGGGGTTCTCATGCCCGGGATCACCAGGCCCGAGACATCGACCCCGGCCTGTTCCAGCCGCCGCCTGACCGCCGCGGCCCGCTCGGCCAACGGCTTGAATCCCGGCGGCAGCCGTGGGGCGGCCGCCATCGCCTCCAGCCCGCGAATCGCCTCGGCCAGCGCCGCCACGGCCGCGTCATGCTCGGCTTCGTCCAGACGCTTCGCGGCGGCGTCGATCCGTTCGCGGATCGCCTTCGGCGCGGCGGCCGACTCCGGCGCCGCCGCCGTGGCGGAAAGCGGGAACCCGATCGCCAGCGGGATGACGAGCCCCACCAAACAGCCCGCCAACCAGCGAGTCCCGCCATGCCACGCGGTCGCCTGCCACACGATCTTCGCAGTGACCGCGACCCTCATGGACTCACGCCGGCCGTTCCGGCGCATGAGCGGGGCCGCCGTCGATGGGCCGACGGGCGTGATCTCCGCGCCGGGGATGATCGTCCGCCGAATCATCGCGCCACCGCCGCCGAAAACGCCGACGACGATGCCGCCCCGGATGAGGCTCGTCGCACCGGCGCCGCTGCGGGCGATCGTCAAGATGGGCGATGGCGGTGGCGGTGGTCGTGGCGACGATGGCGATCACCCACAGCACGCCCACCCCCAGGGCGGTCCGCAGGCACACGCGGCTGCCCGCCACGTCGCCGAGTCCGCCGAGCAGCCCGCCGAGGCCGATCAGCACCGCTAGCACTGCGGGCAGAAGCAGCGTGGCGGCCACTCCCCAGAGCAGGGCCCGACGGATGGGATTGCGACGCATAACGTTCTCCATGACGTGCTCATGGCAGGGTCGGGGATGACGACCTCGCAGAGGTCCGGCGATCCCACCGCGAGATTGTCGGTGCTGGCCATGGCGCCGGTCAAGGAAAGACGCCCGCCAGCCGGATGGGCTCCGGCGCGACGCCCGCGGTATCATGCGCTGGCGATGGGCGCACCGGGTCGAGGCGTCGCCACGACCCTACGACCGCCCGCCCGAATCATCGGATGAACTCGTCTCGCGATGAACTCGTCTCGCATGGATGCGATCCTCCACCGCGGCCGGCCGACGTGGGTCGTCCTGTTCACGCTCCTCACGGCGGTGCCCGCCGCTGCCGACCGCGTCGAACTCCGCGACGGCCGCGTGCTCGAGGGCCGCTTCGCAAGGCTGCCCGGCGTGATCGTCGATCCGCTCGCCGATCCCGACGACCGGCCGCTCGGTGAGCCGATCCTGATGTGCGACGACGAACTCACGCGCACGATGGTCGCCAAGCGCCGGGTCGTGAAGGTCGAGGAGGCCGCCTTCGGCGCGGGCTTGGAGCGGGTGGCGATCCCCCAGCGGGTGCCGGAGTTGGGCCGTCGGGTCGTCGGGATCGGCGGCATCCTCGAAGCGACGCCGTTCGACGAGTTCGGCCGGCGCGTCCTCTCCCTGGCGACGGCCGCGGGCCGCGTCGACGTGGTGCAGGGCATCACCGAGATCACACCCCGCTGGACGAGGCTGCAGGGCATCCAGACCGAGAAGCCGCTGCTGCTCGACATGCGGCTGGCCACGACCTCGATTCCTCCCGACGTGCTCAAGCGGGTGATCGCCCAGCACATCGATCGCACCAACGCCGATGAGCGTCTCCGCGTGGTGCGGCTGCTGCTGCAGGGCGACCGGTACGAGGACGCGCGACGGGAGCTCGACGAGGTGCTCGCCGACTTTCCCGACCTCGCCACTCTGGCCCGCGAGCGCCGCACGATCTCCCGGCTCGGGGCCGCGCGGCTGCTCGACGAGATCCAGCTGCGGGGCAGGGCGGGGCAGGATCGGCTCTCGCTGGCGCTGCTCGAGGAGTTTCCCGCCGAGGACGCCGGCGGCGAGATGCTGGAGGCGGTCCGCGAGGCCCGCGAGGAATACGCCGCCCGGCGGGACCGCGCCAGCCGCATCGTGGCCGACGTGCGGGCCCGGGTGGCGGCCCTCGACGAGGCCGACCGTGTCGCCGCGACCGATGCCGTCGACGAGATCCAGCGGCAGCTGACGTTCTCCGCACTCGAACGGCTCTCCACGTTCGACCGCATCGGCACCGACTCCGGCGTGCCCGCCGACAGGGCGGTGGCCCTCGCCATCAGCGGCTGGCTCCAGGGGGCTGCGGCCGCCTCCGACAATCTCAAGGTGGCCCTCTCGGCCCGCCGCGTCCGCGACCTGGTCCGGGAATACCTCCGGGCCGACGACCGCGAGACCCGCGACCGCGTCCGCGGCCGGCTGCGGAACGAGGAGGCTGGCGATCCGCGGACGATTGCGGCCCTCGCCGCCCACATGCCGCCCCCGCTCGATCCGCCGCCGGCCACGTCGCCGGGCCTCCACGAACTCACCGTGCCGGGCCTCCGCGAGGGCGCGGACGTCCGTTGCCTCGTGCAGCTGCCGCCCGAGTACGACCCGCTCCGCCGCTATCCCGCGATCGTCACGCTCCACGCGGGTTCGACCACGCCCCTGAACCAGATCGAGTGGTGGGCGGGCATGCCGGCCGGCGACGGCACCCGGCTCGGGCAGGCCACCCGGCACGGCTACGTGATCATCGCCCCGGCCTGGTCCACGGACGGGCAGTCGGCCTTCGAGTCGTCGGCCCGTGAGCATCACGCGGTGCTCGCCGCGCTGCGGGCGGCCCAGCGGCGGTGGGCCATCGACACCGACCGGGTCTTTCTCTCGGGGCACGCGGTCGGCGGCGACGCCGCCTGGGACGTCGCGCTCGCGCATCCCGACCTCTGGGCCGGCGTGGTGCTGATCGGTCCGACGGCAGTCCGCTACGTCAGCCACTACTGGCCGAACGCCGCCACGCTCCCGCTCTACATGGTGGCCGGCGAGCTCGACCGCGCCGTCGTCCAGCGCGACGCCCCGGAACTCGACCGCTACTTCCTGCACGGCTACGACACCACCTACGTCGAGTATCGGGGCCGGGGGCACGAGCACTTCTCCGACGAACTCCTGCGGATCTTCGACTGGATGGGCCGCAAGCGGCGCAGCTTCTTTCCACGGGAGATCGAGGCCGTGACCATGCGGCCCTGGGACCGCTTCTTCTGGTGGCTCGAACTGGAGGGCCCACCGCCGAAAACGGTCGTCCTGCCGGAGCAGTGGCCTCCGGCGGGAACGCGTCCCCTGCGGCTCGAGGCGAAGGCCACCGCGGACAACTCGCTGAGCGTCCGCTGCGGCGCCGACGTGGTGCGGGTGTTCCTGACGCCCGACCTGGTGGACTTCGGCCGGCCGATCACCGTGACCGTCGACGGCCGGGAGGCCGCGCAGGGGAGGATCGCGGCGGACATCGGCGTGCTGCTCGAGGACCTGCGGCTGCGGGGAGACCGGCAGCACCCGTTCTGGGCCGTGGTCGAATCAGCCCGCGGCCAGCGTCGCTGACGGGCCCGGCGGCGTCGCCGCCGTCAGCGGTTGGACGGAGCCTCGGGCTGCCGGGCGACCTCCTGCTCCTGCTGCTGCGTCCGCGGCAGGGACAGGCCGACGACATACCAGCCCTGCGACCTCGTCTCCATCGCCAGCCCCGAGGTGCCGAAGTAGCGCCGCACCGTCTCGAAGTCGGGCAGCGTGCTGCCGTCGATCTTCTGCTCGCGGACGGTGCCCGGCTTGCCGTCGCCGAGCATGTCGTTGAGCATCTGGCCCAGCAGGCTCTTCGACTTCGGCATGGCACCCTGCCGGAGCAGCTCGTAGGTGGGCCGCACCGATTCGTCTTCGCGGCCGAAGCCCCGCGCCGCCGTGGCCGCCGGCAGATACCTGCCGAGTTCGGTTTGGACCGCCGCGTAATCGGCCGCTGCGGCGAGGGCCGCCGTCCCGCCGTCCGCCGTCAGGACCCGCTCGAGGATGTCGCGGTGCGACGCGATCAGCAGGTGGCCCTTGGCCACGGCCACCGTGGAGTGCGGCAGGAGCCGCTCCTCCTTTTCGCGGAGCCGCTGCCGACGGCGGTGCGCTTCGTCGTTCGTGTCGTGGTCGGCGTGGGCCACGACCCCGCCGGGCGTCTCGACCTCGAGCTTCGGGATCTCCATGGAATGGTCGACGAGTTCCCAGGCGACGGTGCCGGCGATGTCGATCCTCCGCATGTCGCTGTCGGCGTCCATCACCTTGGCCACGGTGGCGGCCACGCGGGCCTCGTCGGCCGTCTCCATCGCGATCACGATCCGCTCGCAGTCGGTGCCGATCGGGTCGACGTGGTCGGTGATCACGCTCACCCGCGTGCCGAGGCAGGCCACGAGATCCTGCTCCACGTCGATCTGCGGGCCGTCCGGATCCTCCTTCAGCGACGCGATCACGTCGTCGAACACGCCCTTGTCGCCGACGATCTCGTCGACGAGCGACTCGGCCGAGCCGAACGCGGTCTGCACGTCCCACTGGAGGGCCGCCCAGCCGGCCGCGTCGCGGGGCACCCAGGCGGCCGGAGCCACACCGGCCGCGTTCGGGAATCGCAGCATGCGGGCGGCGAGGTCGAACCGCTCCGCCGACTCCGGATCGCGGCCCGGCAGCGGCGGGGCATGGATCAGCGTGTGGTGCCGCACGGCATGCGGCCCCTCGTTGAACACCAGCAGGCCGCCGGCCCCCTTGACGGCATCGAAGCCCTGGCGGCCGAGGATCGCCACGTAGTCGGGGCCCTTCTTCTTTTCACGCGGCGGGTTGGTCTTCTGGTACGCGGCCGCGAAGGGCAGCGGAGCGATGAACCAGCGGAGGGGCGCCGTCACGGCCGGGCAGTGGCTGCCGCACTGCTCGACGACCGCCTTGTACGATTCGACCGTCGCCAGGCTGTCCTGCCGGCCCTGGGCGAGCACCGCGAACGCCTGCCCCACCTGGATCGCGTCGTCGCCCACGACGAGCGCCTGCGGCGCCAGCGCGAAGGCGACCCGCCGCCGCCGGCCGGCCGTCTCGGTGCGGACGTCGTTCGGGTCGGGGGGCAGCTCGTAGACGGTGAGCTGCGCCGGCGCGCCGGCGACCGTCACCTTCGTGGCCTTCTGCTCGAGCAGTCGCGTGCCGATCCGCTCGATCACCGCCTTGGCATCCGCCTCGTGGCCGGAGGTGTCGACGAGCAGCACGGTGGCCAGCGCGCCGCCCTCGACCTCGATCGCCGCGGCCGCGAGCTCCCCGCCCGGCACCTTCTCGAGATCCTCGAGCGTGAGCCCGAGCTTCGCCAGCCGCTGATTCCCGTTCCGCGAGACCTGCTCCCGCAGGTGCTCGACGAACGTCTGCATCGTGGGGTCGTTGATCAACTGACCGTAGGGCGAGGCCTTGAACCGCTGCTGCATCCCGCGGAAGTCGAGGACGCTGATCCACGCCCGGGTGGTCGCGGGAAAGATCGTCTCGCTGGGCGGGAAGCTGCCCGCCGCCGCGACGACCGCGACGCACGACGCATGGAGGGCGACGACCGCGACGGACACGCGTTGCATCCGGAGTCGGCTGGCATGGGCGATTCCTGGCACGAGACGGCTCCTCGAGGGGCGCGCAGCATCCGCATGGACGTGCACGCTGGTGTGAATATCGTGAAACCTGACCGGCTTTCTCGACCCGATCGCGTCGTCATCGCGGTTCGCACGACGCCGCCGTGGCAGGCCGGCGACCCTGCGCAGCATGGCGAAGTGTGACACGACCCGCTCCGCGCCGGCAACGTCACCTGGGCCCGACAGGCGGGCGACCCTACGCACTCTGGGCGAGCCTGGCGGCGGTGGCGATCGCCACCGCATGTGCGGCCGCCGTGACCGCCAGCGGGAGCTCCTCGGGCCAGTGGCGGGCGGCAGCCAGCCGTGCCGCCGCGGCCGCGACCGCCGTCAACGCCCCCAGCGCGGCGACCGCGGCCAGCGGACCACCCCAGGCGAGGGCGTGATGCCGCCCGAGCAGGGCGGCCACGACGGCCGGCCAGCCGAGCATGGCGGCGTACCTCACGAGCAGGGCGACGGCCCCGACGGCGGTGCCGGGGAACCGTGACCGCCCTGGGGCCGCCGCCACGAGCCGCCGGCGGCCCGCCACGTCGCCTCCCGGAAGCGTGGCCGCCGGAACCGCCAGCAGCGTGAACCAGGCACCGGCCAGCACCGCATACCAGGCCGCATGCTCCGGCACGAGGAAGTAGCAGACCGCCATCGCGACGAGCATGGTCGCCATGATGACTGCGTCGGTCGGCCGGCCACCGACCAGCGACGCCTCGACCGGCGCAGGCTCCGCCTCGACCGGCAGCGGCATCAGGGCCGCGATCCGCCTCGCCACCTCGATCGCGGGCAGCCCGACAAGCAGGCCCACGACCAGCGGACCGACCGCGCTGACCGCAGACCAGCGATCGGGATGCATCGCCGACGCGAGCATCCCACCCACCACGGCCCCGAGCAGCGGCCAGACGAGCCGCGCAGCACGCCGGCTGGGGAGGAGTTCACCGCCGCGGATCGATCCTCCCGCAGCACTCGCGAGAATCACGCCGCAGCCTGCCGCGGCAGCGGCCGCCGGCCACGCCCGCCCGGCGAGCACGCCGATGACGACCGCTGCTGCGGCGGCCACCAGCCAGGCCGCAGGCCTTCGGGCATCGATCCGCACGAGCCGCGCGACCACCTCCGGATTCAACGCCGACACTCCCGGCCTCGCGACTATGCGCCGCCCCGGGGCCTGACGCGGCCCTGCACGCGGAGCGGCAATCCCACGATCCGCAGGAAGCCCTCGGCGTCGGTCTGGTCGTAGGAGCCGCCGCCCTCCATCGAGGCGATCGCCTCGTCATACAGGCTCGTGGGGCTCGTCCGGCTCTTCACGAGGATGTTGCCCTTGTAGAGGTTGAGCTCCACGGTGCCCGTCACAGGCTTCTGCGCCTCGCGGATGAACGCCAGGAGCGCGTCCATCTTCGCGCAGTACCAGAACCCGTAATACACCATCTCGGCGACCTCGGGGGAGAGCCGGTCGCGGAGGTGCACGAGGTCGCGGTCGAGCGTCATCTGCTCGACGAGCCGGTGGGCCTCGTAGAGGAGCGTCATGCCCGGGGCCTCGTAGACCCCGCGGCTCTTCATGCCCACGAACCGGTTCTCGACGATGTCGGTGCGGCCCACGCCGTTGCGGCCGCCGATTTCGTTGAGCGCGAGCACCAGGTCGTGGGACTTGAGGGCCTTGCCGTTGACCTTCACCGGCACACCCGACTCGAAGTCGATCCGCACTGTCTCCGGCCAGTCGGGCGCCTGCTGCGGCGACACCGTCATCCCGAAGTCCACGAGGTTGAAGCCGTCGGTCGTGAGCTCCTCGAGATCCCCGGCCTCGTAGCTGGTGTGCAGGCAGTTCTCGTCGGAGCTGTAGGGCTTGTCCTTCGAGGCCTTCACGGGGATGCTGCGGGCCTCGCAGAACTCGATCAGTTCCTTGCGGCCGGGAAACAGGCTGCGAAACTCCGCCATCCGCCATGGGGCGAGCACGGTGATCCGGGGATCGATCGCCTCGGCCGCGAGCTGGAAGCGGCACTGGTCGTTGCCCTTGCCGGTGGCGCCGTGGGCATAGACGGTGGCGCCCTCGCGATGGCAGACGTCGACGCAGATCTTGCCGATCAGCGGGCGGGCGATCGACGTGCCGAGGAGGTAGGTGCCCTCGTAGCGGGCCTGCCACTGCATTACCGGAAATGCGAAGTCGCGGCAGAGCTCCTCGCGAACGTCCACGATCTCGGCCTTCACCGCGCCGCAGTCACGGGCCTTCTTGAGGATCGCCTCGCGGTCCTCGCAGGGCTGGCCGAGGTCGACGTACACCGCCACGACCTCGTAGCCCTGCTCGATGAGCCAGCCCAGGATCACCGACGTATCCAGCCCGCCGGAGTAGGCGAGCACGCACTTATTCTTCATGTCATACCTCGTGGACCAAAGCCATATTGTGGCCGCCCGTGCCGAAACCGGAACCCGCCACCAGGAGGATCCGATCGCCGCGCTGCAGCCGGCCCGACTCCAGTCCCCAGGCGGTGACCCGTTCGAGCAGCTCCCCGACGTCGGCCGTGGCCTCCATCGCCAGAGGCGTCACGCCCCAATAGAGGGCCATCTGCCGCAGCGTGGCCGGATCGTCGCTGACGCCCACGGTGGGGACCGCGCCGCGCCGCTTCGACCGGGCGATCGCCGTCACGCCGCTGCGGCTGGCCACGACGAAGAGCTTCGCATCGAGTTCGGCCGCGATCCGGCTCGCCCCGTCGACCACGGCCTGCGTGATCGGGTGGAGCCCCTCCACGAGGAACTCCGGCACCGGCAGAAAATCCTGCACCGGCACGCCGACGGGGCCACGCTCCGCCTGGAACCGGCC
>JBJTQP010000197.1:0-6849 GCA_046075685.1 Planctomycetaceae bacterium
GAACCGTGGTGCGGGGAGGCGATTCCGGCTACCTTACGGCTGCCCGCCGCCGTCGGCCGCGGATTCCCTTTCCCGTGGACGCGTGAATGGACAAGCAGAAGCAGAACGACCAGTCGCGGATGGATCGGATCGTGTCGCTGGCGAAGCGGCGCGGCTTCATCTTCCAGTCGAGCGAGATCTACGGCGGCTTGAACGGCTTCTGGGACTACGGGCCGCTGGGCGTGTCGCTCAAGCGGAACCTCAAGGACGCCTGGTGGCGGGACATGGTGGCCGGCCACGACGAGCTCGCCACCCTCGCCGGCGCCCCTTCGCCCTACGAGATGACCGGCCTCGACTGCACCATCATCATGCACCCGCAGGTCTGGAAGTGCTCCGGCCACTTCGATCTCTTCCACGATTGGATGATCGACTGCCGCGAGTCGAAGCGGCGGTATCGCTTCGACCACCTCCACGGCCGCTGGGCGGCCCACCGCGGCAAGAAGGTGTTCGTCACCACCGAGGCGTCCGGGGACGAGGCCCTCCCCGAGACGGTCGCCCGGGCGCAGAAGTTCTTCGGCCTGCGGGCCAAGCAGGTGGACGAGATCGAGTGGGCAGGCGGCCTGGAGTCGCTCCAGCAGGCGATCGCCGCCGGCTCGGCCACGCTCGCCGACACGCTCGGGCCCGATGCCGCCGCGGCCGGATCGCTGACCGAGCCCCGCGAGTTCAACCTCATGTTCGAGACGCGGATCGGCGCCCTCGCCGGCGACGACGACGACCGCGCCTTCCTGAGGCCCGAGACGGCCCAGGGCATCTTTGTCAACTTCAAGAACGTGCTCGACACCTCCCGGGTGCGGGTGCCCTTCGGGATCGCGCAGGTGGGCAAGAGCTTCCGCAACGAGATCACGCCGCGGAACTTCACCTTCCGGTCCCGCGAGTTCGAGCAGATGGAGATTGAGTTCTTCTGCAGGCCGGCCGAGTCGGCGGAGTGGTATCGCTTCTGGCGCGACCGCCGCTGGAAGTGGTATCTCGGCCTGGGCCTCACCGAGGGCCGGCTCCAGCTCCGCGAGCACCACGCCGAGGAGCTCTCGCACTACTCCGTGGGCACCGCCGACATCGAATACGCCTTTCCCTTCCTCGCCGAGGGCGAGTTCGGCGAACTCGAGGGCATCGCGCATCGCGGCGACTTCGACCTCCGCAGCCACATGGAGGGCAAGCTCGTCCGCCAGGATGGCGCGCTCGTGGTGGAGACCGGCCCCGACGGCAAGCCGCGACACCGTGGCAGCGGCAAGGACCTCTCCTACTTCGACGACATCTCCCGCGAGCGATACGTGCCCCACGTGATCGAACCGTCGGCGGGTGCCGACCGGGCCACGCTGGCCTTCCTCTGCGACGCCTACCACGAGGACGAGGTGCCCGACGAGGATGGCAAGCCCCGCAGCCGGACGGTGATGAAGTTTCACCCCAGGCTCGCCCCCGTGAAGGCCGCGATCCTGCCGCTGGTGAAGAAGGACGGCATGCCGGAGGTGGCGATCGACCTGTACCGCGCGCTCAAGCCGCACATGGCCTGCCAGTACGACGAGAAGGGCTCCGTCGGCCGCCGCTATGCCCGGCAGGACGAGGCGGGCACGCCCTGGTGCCTGACGATCGACGGCCAGACGCTGACCGACAAGACCGTGACCCTCCGCGACCGCGACTCGCTCGTGCAGGAACGCGTGAAGATCACGGAGGTCGTCGACCTGCTCCGCGACCGGCTGTGATGCGGCCCGCGATCGCCACCGTCTGTTCGCTCGAGGCACCGCTGGGCACGGTGCTGGAGGACTACGCGGCCGGTCATGTCGACGCCGTGGACCTCTGGCTGGGACACGTCGACGCCTTCGTGACGCAGCACGGCGTCGCCGTCCTTCGCGAGCGGCTGGAGAGCACCGGCATCGCACCGGCCGCGGCGAGCTTCCAGGGTGGCCTGCTCACGAGCCAGGGCGACGCCCGCCGCGAGCACTGGCGGCACTTCGAGGCCCGGCTCGCGCTCTGTCGCGAACTCGGCATACCGGTGCTGGTGGTCGCCGGCGACGCCTTCGGGCCGCTCGGCGAGCAGGATCTCGGCCGCCTGTCTGCAAGCCTCGTGGAGGCTGCGGCCCGGGCGGCCGACGCGGGCGTCCGGCTGGCCCTGGAGTTCGACGCCCGGGCGAGCTTTCCGAACAACCTGCAGTCGGCGGTGGCCGTGGTGGAGCAGGTCGGTTCGCCGGCGCTCGGGCTGTGCCTGGACTGGTTTCACTTCACGGTCGGCCCGAGCAAGCCGCTCGACCTCTGGCTGCTCACGAGCGACAACCTCGCCCACGTGCAACTCTCCGACATCGCCGACGTGCCGCGGGAGATGGCGGCCGACGCCGACCGGATCCTGCCCGGGGAGGGCGCCTCGCCGCCGGACGACCTGATCGCCAGGCTCCGCGAGATCGGCTACGCAGGCGCCGTCGCCGTGGAACTCCACAATCCCGGTCTCTGGCGGGTGCCGCCTCGGCAGTTCGGGGAGATCGCGATGACGGCTCTGCGGCGGGCGCTGGGGCAGGCCTCCATGTGAAGCCCTGGGCTGCCCATGCCCCACGGCCGGACAGCATCCACCTGCCCCGATCCATCGCGGGCCTCCAGGGATGGATTCGTTACCATACGGTTCGAATCGTCCGAGCGCCGAGTTCCTCGCCCAAAGTCGTTCATGCCCAATCCGTTGACACGCGAGGACGTGGCGAAAGCCCGGCTGCGGCTTCTGCAGATGCACTTCGAGGCGGGCGTCGGCCACATCGGCGGCAACCTGTCGGCGCTCGACCTGCTGATGGCCCTCCACCACGGCATCATGGATGAGGGCGACGACTTCGTGCTCTCGAAGGGGCACGCTGCCGGCGCCCTCTACGTCACGCTCTGGACGCTTGGACGGCTCGACGATGCGGCCTTGCGGACGTTTCACAAGGACGACACGCTGCTCGCCGGTCATCCGCCGCCCGCAGGCCTCGCCGACGTGCTCTTCGCCACCGGCAGCCTCGGCCATGGCCTGCCGCTGTCGTGCGGGCTCGCGCTGTCGCGGCGGCTCCGGGGCGAGTCCGGCCGGGTGTGGTGCCTGATGTCGGACGGCGAGTGGAACGAGGGCTCCAACTGGGAGGCGGTGATCTTTGCCCGCCAGCACCGCCTCGAGAATCTCACGATCGTGATCGACCTCAACGGTCTGCAGGGTTTCGGGACCACGGCCGAGGTGGCCGACCTGCGGCCGCTGGCCGCCAAACTCCGCGACTTCGGCTGGGAGGTCGACGAGGTCGACGGCCACGACACGGCCGCCGTCGCGGCGGTCGCCCGCCGCCCCGTCGCCGCCCCGCATGCGATCGTTGCGGCGACCACCAAGGGCCGCGGCGTGTCGTTCATGGAGCACAAGATGGAGTGGCACTACCTGCCGCTCACCCCGGAACTCCACGAGCAGGCCGTCCGCGAGGTGCGGGCGGCGTTCGGGGAGCCTTCGTCGGCGGCGAGGTGAGCCCATGCGAAACGCCTTCTGCGCGGCGCTGGTGGCGGTGGCCGGTCGTGCCGACACCGTGTTCCTCACGGGTGACCTCGGCTTCATGGCCTTGGAACCGCTCCGCGACGCCCTCGGGCCGCGGTTCGTCAACGCGGGCGTGGCCGAGCAGAACATGGTGGGTGTGGCGGCAGGCCTCGCCCGGGCGGGATGGCGTCCGTGGGCGTACAGCATCGCCCCGTTCATGGTGGCCCGGCCCTACGAGCAGCTCCGAAACGACGTCGCCATGCATGGCCTGCCCGTCACGCTCGTCGGCAACGGGGGCGGCTACGGCTACGGGGTCATGGGGGCCACGCACCACGCCCTCGAAGACTACGCCGCGGTGCTGGCCCTGGGAGGCATCCGCGTGCTCGTGCCGGCGTTCGACGCCGACGTGTCCGCCGCGGTGGCGGCCATCCTCGCGGAGCCGCGTCCGGCCTACCTCCGCCTCGGCTACGACGAAATGCCGGCCGACGTCGAGCGGCCTGCGTTTGCGGCATGGCGTCGGTTGGGCGCCGGCTCGCGGGCCACGATCCTCGCCTGCGGGCCTCTCGTCGGCGGGCTCGTGAAGGCGGTGCGGGCGGTGCCGGAGCGGGATCGGCCGGGCCTCTGGCTCGTGAGCGAGTTGCCCGCGTGCGACCTGCCGGCTTCCTTCGTGGCCGACGTGGAGGCCACGGGCCATCTCGTCGTGGTCGAGGAGCACGTGGCCAGTGGCGGCGTCGGGGAGCAGGTCGCCAGGCAGCTGCTGCTGCGGGGGGTGACGCCGCGGCGTTTCACGCACCGGCATGCCCTCGGCTATCCGTCGGGTCGCTACGGGTCGCAGGCCTTCCATCGGCGGGAGTGCGGGCTCGACGCCGCCGCCATCCTCGCCGTGATCCAGGAGGCCTGACGGCGGGGACGACACTGCGGACTGCACCGGAGATGACGCCCGGAGCATCGTCGCCTCCGCCGCCCGCGTGAGCGGGTCTGCTGGAGGCCCATCTCCGGGGGATTACACTCGGTGACCGCCCGACGCACCCGGCCCTGAAAGCCCCCGCATGGACGGATACACCGTCGCCCCGCCGCTCGCCGAGAAGATCCGCCGCCTCCAGGGGCCGATCCTGATTCTGGGCGGCAGCGGCTTCATCGGGGCCAGCCTGTTTCGCCTGCTCGCGGCCGTCCGGCAGGACGTCTACGCCACCGCCACGCGACTGCCCGCCTGGCGGCTCGAGGGCGTGGCCGCGGCCCAGGTGAAGGTGGCCGACCTGCTCGTCGATTCCAACCTCGACCGCCTTCTCGACGAGGTCAGGCCGCGGACGGTGTTCGACTGCGTGGCCTACGGCGGCTACTCGTTCCAGGAAGACAGCGGCCTGATCTATGCCACGAACTTCGACTTCGTCACCCGGCTCGTGCCGCGGCTGATCGCCCGCGGGGTCGATCGCTACGTCCATGCCGGCAGCTCCTCCGAATACGGCGACAACTCCGCCGGCCCCGCCGAGACCGCCCCCGCGGCGCCCAACAGCGACTACGCGGTGTCGAAGGTGGCCGCCGCGCAGTTTCTGTCGATGGTCGGCCGAAAGCGGCGGTTTCCCTGCTGCAACCTCCGGCTGTACTCCGTCTACGGCCCCCTCGAGGATGCGTCGCGGCTGATGCCGACGCTCGTGGCCCGCTGCCTGGAGGGCGGGCTGCCGGAGTTCGTACGGCCCGACGTCTCCCGCGACTTTCTCTACGTCGACGATGCCAGTGAGGCGTTCGTGGATGCGGCGCTCAACCTCCGCGAGGAGGACTACGGCGAGTCGTTCAACGTGGGCACTGGTCGGAAGACCACGATCGGCGAACTCGCCAGCGGGGCGAAGCAGGAGTTTGGCGTGACGGCCGAGCCCGTGTTCACCATGCCCGACCGCCGCTGGGACGTGGAGGAGTGGTATGCGTCCGCCGACCGGGCCCGGGAGCGGCTCGGCTGGGAGCCACGGACCGACCTCCGCACGGGCCTCCGCCGGATGGCCGAGTGGTATCGGTCGCTGCCCGACAAGGAGCGGTATCGCCGGGCCTCGAAGCAGTATGGCCTCGACACCCGCCACAGCGTGACCGCGATCGTCGCCTGCTACAAGGACAACCTCGCCATCCCGATCATGGTGGAGCGGCTCACGGCCGTGTTCGCGAGGCTCCATGTCGACTACGAGATCATCCTCGTCAACGACTGCAGCCCGGACGACACCGAGGAGGTGATCGCCCGGCTGAGCCGGGACGACCACCGCGTGATCGGCATCTCGCACTCCCGCAACTTCGGCTCGCAGGCCGCCTTCCGCAGCGGCATGGAACTGGCCTCGAAGAACGCCTGCGTGCTCCTCGACGGAGACCTCCAGGATCCGCCCGAACTCATCGAGCAGTTCGTGGCGACGTGGCGCGAGGGCTACGACGTGGTCTACGGCCGACGGGTGAAGCGGGAGGCGACCCCCTTCATGCAGGTCGCCTACAAGGCCTTCTACCGCGTCTTCGACTGGTTTTCCTACGTCCGCATCCCGCACGACGCCGGCGACTTCTCGCTGCTCGACCGACGGGTGGTGGACGTGCTCCTGCAGTTTCCCGAGCGGGATCTCTTCCTGCGGGGCCTGCGGGCCTTCGCCGGGTTCCGGCAGGCCGGCGTGGATTACGTGCGGCCGGAGCGGATGTTCGGCACCACCACCAACAGCCTCGTGCGGAACCTCGGCTGGGCGAAGAAGGGCATCCTGTCATTCAGCAACGTGCCGCTCACCATGCTCAGCGTGAGCGGCGCCGTGCTGCTGGCCGCCAGCGTCGCGCTGGCGGTGTTTCAGCTTGCGTACCGGGTGCTCTACCCCGCGGGCACGCCGAGTGGCCTAACGACCGTGCTGCTGTTGATCCTGTTCTTCGGCGCGATCAACCTGTTCGCGGTGGGTCTGGTGGGCGAATACATCGCCAAGATCTTCGAGGAGGTGAAGCGGCGGCCCGTGTTCATCCGGCGGAGCATCATCCGCGACGGGGAGATCCGGCCGGCGGCGGCGGGTGGCGGCGCGGCGACCGGCCAGGGCGGGCCGCGGGCGGCGCCATGACGACCGACGTAGCCGGACTCGTGGCGCCCGAGTACGCTCGGCCCTGTCCGGTGTGCAGCAGCGGCGATGACTCTCGGGTCTTCGCCAAGGCCCGCTACGACCTGGCCGCGCTCGACGGGCATGCGTTCGCGTCGCGGAAGCTCCCGGAATACATGCATTATCGGCTCGTGCAGTGCCCGACCTGCGACCTCGTGTACGCGAGCCCGGCGCCCTCGGCCGAAGGGCTTGCGCGGGCGTACGACGAGGCGGCCTTCGATTCGGCGGAGGAGGCCCGCTGTGCGGCCCGCA
>JBJTQP010000198.1:0-3472 GCA_046075685.1 Planctomycetaceae bacterium
ACATAGGGCAGCGTCGAAAACGTCACGTCCCCAGCAACCTCCGCCCCCAGGAATCGAATCCAAGCCCGCCGCGCAGGGAGCATGATCCTGCTGCTAGCGGTTCGCCAGCAGCGGACCGCCAGTTGCACGGCTCGATAAGCAACTCCTCGTGCCCTGACTGCTAGCAGGCCGTGGACAAAGTGAGTTTTTGCGAAGGCGCGAGAACGATCAGACTGCCAGGGTCGATTGGCCAGCGGCGTTCCCGTCACCGATCGCGCGGCCCAATAGGTGTTCCAGCGCCGATATGAGCCGGTCAAAGTGAGTCCAGGCAAGTTGCAGAAGCGCGCGGAGCCCTTGCAAGGCCCTCGGAGAGCCGATTCCGCAGATCACGCGCATGATCGTCGAGAGGTTCCTCGCCGCGGCCTTCATCAGATGCCGCTTGGTCACGCTCTGGAGTCCACGGAGCCAGGTGCGTCTCGCTCCTCCGGTATCGCACACATGAGCGAACGATCGTTCGACCAACTCACTACGTGTTCGCGACAACAGTTTGCCGTTCTTGCTCTTGGTGCGTCGTCGCGCGGCGTACACAGCCTTCTTTTCAGCGGGATCTTTTTCGGCCCATCGTCGTTGTGTCGGCCCCATTCGCTCGGGGATGTACGTCTGCATTCCGAACTCAGCAGCGAGCGTCATAACCTTCGTAGAGTGATAGCCCTTATCAGCAACGATCGCCTCGACGTCGCTCTCGCATCCTGCTTCCTCGAGATTCACCGCTGCATCGATCGCCGTATCGATCACCGTTGCCGTGTCAGCGGCATTCCCTGGGTGCACCGTTGCGGAGACGATCAGGTCGCTCTCCAGATCCACCGCGTGCTCTGCCTTGTAGGCCATCCGCGTCGTGCCGTTCTTCATCCGCGTGATGCGAGCGTCAGGATCGTTCGGGTTCTCCCAATCGTCGTTCGAGACCTTTTTTCCAGGCCGTTTCTTGTCGAACTGCCGGAGCTCTGCATCGGTTGGTTCGTCGAGGCCAGCCTTCTTGGCGAGCTTCTTCGTGTAGTCCTTCCAGCCCTTGCCCGAGTCCTTGCGGACGATCGACTTCATCGAGGCATTTGCCTGGATTGTGGTCGAGTCGATGCCGAGCTTCTCGCCCCAGAGCAGGCCCTTCCGGGCCGCCACACGGAGGATGAAGCGAAAGACCTCGTCGAACACGTCCTTCGGCAGCCGCTTGTGCGTCTTGCTGATCGACGAGTGGTCGGGGGTTTCTTCCGCCGGACCCAGTCCGAGGAACTCCGCCAGCGATCGGCTGTCGGCACATCGCCACGCCATGCTGCGGTGCGACGGCAGGCCCTCGAAGTACCCCACAAACGTCATCCGAAAGAAGACGCCCGGCGGAATCGAAGGACGGCCCGTAACTCCCGCGTAAAACGGGGCGCACAGAGCCTCGACAAAGGAGTCGAAGTCGTTTTCGGCAAGGAGTCGGTTCAACGCCGTGTAGAACGGGTGCCCGGGAGACTGCGGCAGATCAGAGGCCGAGACGAAGGCCTCCAGTTGCCGCTCCCGTTTTCGCTTCCCAAGAGCCATACTTCCCTCCGTGGCTGGCGAGCCTCAGACGCACGAGGCCCACGGCCGCAGTTTAGCGCCCTCTCTCCGGCTGTGAAGGCGAGTTTTTCCACGGCCTGCTAGGGAGGAGCTGACCGTGTCCGGGAGCCGGCGTTGCCTCCTCCGCCAGGAAGCCCCGAGCGCGAGCGAGGGGATGAGACGTGGCGGTGGAGAGTGCCTGTTGTTGATTCGCGGCGCCGATCCCGTCGCTGGCGCTCCGGGCTTCCTGGAGCGATGAGGTTAGGGAGGGGCGGCCCGTGTCCGGGACCCGGTGGTGCCCCCTCCACCAGGAAGCCCCGAACGCGAGCGAGGGGATGAGGCGTGGCGGTGGAGAGTGCCCGTTGTTGATTCGCGGCGCCGATCCCGTCGCTGGCGCTCCGGGCTTCTTGGAGCGATGAAGTTAGCGAGGGGCTGACCGTATCCGGGAGCTGGCGGTGCCTCCTCCGCCAGGAAGCCCCGAGCGCGAGCGAGGGGGGGCCTGCCCGAGGATCGCGTGCGGCTCGTAGAATCGCACGGATGACTCCGCCGCTCTACGCCTTCGAGATTACGCTGCAGGCCCGGCCCGCCGAGGCGGTGGCGGGGCCGTCTTTCACCGATGCCTGGGGCACCTGGCCCACGCTCGAGGTGCCTAAGGACGCGCTCGCCGCGCCGCTGGCGATCAGCTTCGATGAGGCGCTCGACCGGCTGGCGGCGATCGAGCGGCTCTACGCCGAGCCCGACGGCTCGTTCGTCTGGTCGTGCTCCCGCGGAGGTGATGCGGTGGCGGGGCCATGGTGGCAGGTGGACGGCAATGCCGCCGACCGCGTCGGCCGCCTGCTGCTCGTCGATCTCAAGGGGAGCTGCCCGCCGGACGAGTTTGACCGGCTGCTCGCGGCATGCGGCTGGCCCGAGCAGCCCGTGATGATGCAGCTTGTGCGGGCGGCCGTGTTCGTCGATGAGCCCACCTTTCGCCGCCATGCCCTGGCCCGGGGCCTTGTCGGGGACGGGGAAACCCTGCGGCCGACCTGAGGGTGGGGTGGTGGCGGTTGTGCCGGCACGGTCCGGGGCCGCCCGTCCGCGAGGCTAGAATCGGCCGATGACCGAGGTGGTGGTGTGGCCCGACGGCGGGCCTCGAGCGAAGCGTGAGGAGCGTCATCATGGCAGCGTGGATCGGGCGACAGTGGCCAGTCGGCGGGGTGGTGGCCGCGTGCATGGCCGTGGCGGGAGCGACGGCGCTGGCCGCACCCACGATCGAAAGCCTGCCGCTGGCGGCCGCCTACGGCAGCGGCGTGCATTCCTACTTCGCGGGCGACTACCAGCGGGCCTACGACGAACTCTCGCAGGCCATCGAAGGGGGCACGATCGACCCGCGGGCCTGGTACTACCGCGGCCTGACCGCCCTGAAGCTGGGCCGCACCGACGAGGCCGAGGCCGACTTCTCGGCAGGGGCCTCCCGCGAGGCCGAGGGCACTGGCGGCTGGCCGGTGGCCAAGTCGCTGGAGCGGGTGCAGGGCTGCGATCGCCTCAAGCTCGAGCGGCATCGCACGCGGGCCCGCGTCGCGCAGATCCAGGAGGATCGTCGCCGCGGCCAGCTGCGCTATCTCGATGTCGAGCGGGCCGGGCCCGACGTGCTCCGCGCCCGCCGTCCGATCATCGACCGCCGGATCGACGCCGCGAATCAACAACGGCACTCTCCACCGCCACGTCTCAGCGGGCGGCTTCAAACTCCTGCTGCGCGTCCCGCTGCTCGAACGTGTTTTCCAACTCGGTGGCCTCGCGCTCCATCCGGCCGTCCACCTGCTCGGCGACGTTTTCGCGTCGCGAGGCCCGCAGCTCGTCGCGGGCATCCTGCCGCGAGGTGGTGCTGGGGGCGAACGGATCCTCGGCGGCCGGTGCCGGCTCGGCATCGGGCTCCGGC
>JBJTQP010000199.1:0-11029 GCA_046075685.1 Planctomycetaceae bacterium
CCCTCACCAGCCTTGCCCTCACCAGCCTTGCCCTCACCAGCCTTGCCCTCACCAGCCTTGCCCTCACCAGCCTTGCCCTCACCAGCCTTGCCCTCACCAGCCTTGCCCTCACCAGCCTTGCCTTCACCAGCCTTGCCTTCACCAGCCTTGCCTTCACCAGCCTTGCCTTCACCAGCCTTGCCTTCACCAGCCTTGCCCTCGCCAGCCTTGCCCTCGCCAGCCTTGCCTTCACCAGCCTTGCCCTCACCGGCTGCTCCGCCCTGATTCGCTTTCTCACCGCCGTCGCTCCCGGCTCCGGCCGAACCCGACGCCCCGCCGCCAGCCGCACCGCCGTTGCACGACGAGCAACCTTCCTTGCCGCACGGCTTGCCATCCGAGCCCTGGCAGGAGGATGGGGTGGGGGCAGACTTCGCCGCATTTTCCCCTTCACCGCCCTCGGTGGTGGCGTCGTTCGCCTTGCCAGCCCCCGACTCCTGACGATGGTGCAGGATTCGCTCCATGGCCTCGCCGTCATCGGTGCCGTCGGCCGCCACGGTCTCCTTCTCGGTCGACGTGCCACGACCGCGTTCCGGCCGCGACCCACGGCCGTCGCGACCGCCGTCACGGCCACTGTCGCGCGACTCACCTGGCGTATCGCCGTTCCCCTTCCGGGAACCGCCTTCCCGTTTCGAGCCACCCGTGCCGTCTGATCCCCGCGGGCCGTCCCCGCCCTGTCCATCCGTGCCCGTGTCGTTTCGACGCTGCTCGCCGGCATTGCCACCGCCGTCCCGCTGGGAACCCGACCGGTCGCCCTGCTGTCCGGCGCCGTTGCGACCCTGTGGCTCCGAGCCGGCACCTTCCTGACTGCCCTGCTGCTGCCGCGGTCCCGGCTGATCGCCAGACTTCCCGTCGCTGCCATCGTTCGGCTTCCCGCCTTCGGCCGACCCCTGCTGGTCGCCCTCCTGAGGTTCACCCTCCTGGGCCGACTGCTTCGGATCACGCTGCCGCTGCGACTTCTGCTGCTCACCGTCATTCCGGCCATCGCTCGACGTCGGCCGCTGCGTGACGTTGTCCCGCGTGCCGTCGTTCTGCGTGCCTTGCCGCGACTCGGCCGCCGTCTCCTTGCCGTCGCGAGGCTCGGGAGCGGTTTCGGGGGCGTCGCTTCGTCGATCACCCTTCTGCCGACCACCGTCCGGTGACTCGCCTCGCGCCTCGCCATCGCCGGCACCCCGCTGCCGGTCCGGCGCATCGTCCCCGCCATGATTCCGGTCGTCCGCCCCGGGGTCGTCGGCCGCGGAGTCACCCATCTGCTGGTCATCAGGGGGCGGCTGACGCGGCGGTGCGCTGGCATCGATCTTCAACGCCTGCCACTCCGTCGGGGTCACGTGGGGCTTTCCGGGCCGCGTGTCGGTGGCGACCGCCCGGTACTCCACCACCGCGCCCGGCCCGGCGCCGAGGTCTGCGGGCACCAGCGTGCCGGCGCCACGAAACACCCGCCGCGGGCCGACGAGCAACTCCTGCGGCGGCCGTGCCGCGGCACCCGCCACCCGCGTCTCGAGGCTCACACCAGCGAGCCCGAAATCGGGATCCTGCGCCCGCACCCGGATCGTCACCGGCGCATCGGGTGGCACCCGCACGACCTTCTCCGCGGGCTCCTCGATCGTCACTTCCGGCGCGAGGTCCGGCAGCACCTCGATGCGGTGTTCCATCCGGTCGTCCGTCGTCGGCTCCGAATGCCACCTCGACACCGCCTTCGGCTGGAACCGCAGCCGGTACCTGGAGTGCTCCGCGGTCGCACGATCGGCGGCGAGGGCGAGCGTGAACTCGCCCCGGCACCGCGCCAGATCCTTCGGGTCGATGACCGTCGTAACGTCTGACTTGCCGTCGCACCCGAGGTCGATCCACGCGGCCTCGAGCGGGTGGTTGCTCTCCGCCACGACCGTCACCCTCGTGCCCTCCACCGCCCGGACATCGCCCTGCCAGGCGACGATCTCGTCGGGCTGGCCCGTGTAGGCCGGATAGTCGTAGCGCACCTCGCGGACGAGCATCGCGGGCGCGTCGATCACCGCCACCCGGATGCGATCGGAGCGGCCGTCCCCTGCGGCAATGGTGATCTCGAGCGACTGATCGAGACCGCGATCGGCGTCCGGAAGCACGGCAACGAACCGTCCACCCGAGGACGGCGTCATCGGCACCTGCCAGGCGGCGGATCGGTCGACACTGATCGGCTCGACGAGGACGATCGGCCGCTCACGGCCATCACCCGCAAGGCCCCGCACCGCGGTCTCCACCACCACCTGCCGTCCCTGGATGAGCGTCGCGACTCCATCGACCACGTCGATCCGCCGGGCGTCCGCGTTCGCATCGGCGTTCTCACCGGGCACCCGCCATGACAGGGCCGGGGGTTCGATCCGCACCCGCGATGGCGCCGCCACGCCGAGCCACGGGGCCACGAGCCGCAGGGTTGACCGCACGAGGCTTTTCGGCGCCGTGACTTCGTAGAGGCCGGCCGCCATCACCAAGGCCGCCAGCACATACGTCAGCCGCAGCGCCGGCACGCGGTCGATCGCTCCCGATCCGGAGGTTCCGGCCAACTGCCGCGCAGCCCGCCGCCGCAGCGACTTCAGCACCCGCACGCTCGTGTCGTCGGCATGCTCCTGTACCAGGACGGCGTTGACGACGTCGTTGTGCAGTTCGGGATGCTCCTGCTCCAGCATGCGGGCTGCGTAGAGCAGGTTCACACGGTAGAGGACCAGCGGCCCGAGCCACCGTGCTGCGGCGACCACCAGGCTCACCACGCCGACGGCGAGCCAACCCCAACGGGCCCGAAGCGGCAGTCCACCGGGCACCAGCCAGTGCTCGGCCAGCACCCCGCACGCCAGCCAGATCATTCCGCTCACCGCGGCGGCGAGCAGGAACGTGGTGATCGCCACGCCCTTGTAGTCGGCCGCGGCGGCGGCCAGCCGTCGGGCAAGATACTGCTGCGACTTGGAGTCTCCGACGGCGTCTTCCGCCCACGAGGGGACGGCCAACGGGTCGGCGGCGGTCCTGCCGGCGGTTCTGGAAACCGATGCCATCGAGGCTGCTCCCGCCGTGCGATCGCGGCACTGGCCGGACGATGGCCCGGCGACGTCGCACCACTCCCCGATTATATCGGTGCACACCGCCGCCGCTGGCGGTGAAAACGGCCGGCCGGCTTGGCATTCGACCGAGACCTCCGCAACGATGGCCCGCCTGGCCCGGGGGCGACGCCGCCGCGGGCCACCGAGGGAGTCTTGGATGGCGATCCTGCCCGACGCGGAAACATTCAAGCGGCTGGTCAACGGTTCGACCCGTGGCCCGGCTGCGGCTGCGGCCCGAGCGGGCCTTGCCGCCGCGGCCGTTCCCTACGCGCTGGCCGTCGCGATCCGCAACGCCGCCTATCACCGCGGCCTCTTCCACACGGCCGCCGTGCCGGCGGCGGTGATCTCGGTGGGCAACCTCACGCTCGGCGGAACCGGGAAGACGCCGCTGGTCGCCTGGGTGGCGAGGCGGCTGGTGGAACGGGGGCGGCGACCGGCCATCGTGAGCCGCGGGTATGCCGCCCGGCCTGGCGAACGCAGCGACGAGGCGAAGGAGCTTGGGCTGGTGCTGCCCGGCGTGATGCACGTCGCCAACCGCGACCGCGTGGCCGGGAGCCGCGCCGCACTGGCCGCCGGCTGCGACACGATCGTCCTCGACGACGGCTTTCAGCATCGCCGGCTGCATCGCGACCTCGACATCGTTGCCATCGACGCCACCGACCCCTTCGGCTGCGGACATATCTTCCCGCGCGGACTCCTCCGGGAGCCGCTCCGTGGCCTGGCGCGGGCACACGCCTTCGTCCTCACCCGGGCGACGGCGGTGTCGGCTGCGCGGCGGGCGGAGATCCGTGCCGTGGTCGCCGCGCATGCCGGAGGGCCGCCGCGGCCGTGGATGGAGGCGGAGCACCGGCCGGTGGCGGTGCGGCGGGCGGATGGCTCGCGACAGCCACTCGACAGTCTGCGGGGAGCCGCCGTCGTGGCCTGCGCGGGAATCGGCAATCCGGCCGCATTCCGCAGGACACTCGACGAGCTCGGCGCCACCGTCGTCGCCTTCGAGGCGTTTCCGGACCATCACGCCTACACCCCCGGCGATCGTGCAGCGCTTGCGGCAGCCACCCGCGCCGCCGGCGCCGACATGCTCGTGACCACGCTGAAGGATCTCGTGAAGATGCCTGCCGACGTGGCCTCCGGCGTCGACGTCGCCGCGGTCGAAATCGCCATCGAGCCGCTCTCGGGTGGCGCCGAGGTGGCGGAACTGATCCACGCCGCAGCGGCGGCGACGGCAGGAGGACGGTCGTGACCGCCGCCGACGTCTCCGTGCTCGTCACGACCTACCGTCGACCGCGACACCTCGCCCTGGCGCTGGAATCACTGGCCCTGCAACAGTGCGGCGACACGCGACTGGAGGTGGTGGTGTCGGACGACGGCTCGGACGACGAGACCGAGCAGGTGGTGCGGGCGTTCACCGCCGCGGCCCCGTTCCCGGTGCGGTACACGACCCGTCGCCATGAAGGCTTCCGGCTGGCCGCCGTCAGAAACGCGGCCGCACGCCTGGCGACCGGCCGCTACCTGCTGTTTCTCGACGGCGACTGCGTCGTGCCCCGCCACCACGTTGCAGCCCACCTCGATCGACGACGCCGCGGCACGGCCCTGCTCGGCTACTGTGCGCGGCTACCGCGGGAGGCCGACCTGCCGCTCATCCCGGCAACCCTGGCCGTCACCGATCTCGAATCACTCGTGCCCGCGGCGGAGCGCCGCAGCCTCACCCGCCGCCGCCGCAAGGCCAGGTGGCATGCGATCACGCGGCACCCCACGAAGCCCCGGCTCGCCGGCGGCGACTTTGGCGTCTGGCGGGATGACTTCGAGGCGGTCAATGGGTTCGACGAACGCTTCGTGGGCTGGGGGCAGGAGGACGACGACCTTGGCCTGCGGCTCCGCAGCCGCGGCATTCGCCTGGAGACGATTCTCGATCGCACGCACTCGCTGCACATCTGGCACGCGACCGACCCGACCGCCACGCCCCGCTGGCGGGAAGGAGTCAACGTGCCCTACTTCGAGCGGCGCGGCCGGCTGACCGCCTGCCGTCGCGGCCTCGTCGACCGCACTCCCGCCATGATCACGTGGGGATTGCCAACCGACCTCCACGCGCATCCTGCCGGCCGTCTCATTGCCACGCGGGTGCGGCACGCACCGCTCGCAGGCCCCGGCGGGCCGTGCGAGATCGAGATCGTGACCAGGCCGGGAGGCGGGGCCTTCACCCGAGCCGCCGAATGCCGACTGCTGATCGCGTCGCCCGGAGCTGCGGTGGAGCCCCGCGTGGCGGCCGTGGCCGACCGCATCGTGACGGCGACCAACGACGCCGCCGTGGCAGAGGCCCTTGATGAGGCGGGCTGACGCGATCGCGACTCGGCCCGTGGTCGCCGTCCGCCGCTGCCTACTTCCGCTTCTCGTTGTGGACCGTGTGCTTCCGCAGCCGGGGCGAGTACTTCTTCACCTTCAGCTTTTCGCCCCCGGTCTTGCGGCGCAGCGTGTAGTTCATGTCACCCGTCTCTTCGCAGACGAGGTGGACGACTTCGAGTTTCTTCTTGCCCTTGGCCATGGCTTCTCACCTACGGAAACACATCGTGCTGCGAACGCCGCGCCCGCATCACCCACCTCGACGGGTGGGGCCCGCCCACCCGCTCCGTTGCGGGTGCCGCGGTCTTCCAAGCAGGTCCTACGGTACATGGGGATCGCTGCAGAGGCCAGCGGGCCTCGCGGCAGCCGTGTTTCAGCGGCGAGATCGACCGTCATGACGGTGCGTGCACCGCATGACGGATCCTCCGCAAGCACCTTGCTATAGTGCAATGGAGAGGGGAGATCGGCCCCAGATACCGCCCATCGACGACCGGTTCGGCCGGAGATGACCGATGTCGCGCCAGTTGGATCCCGTGGATCCCGAGCCGAAAGCATCCGGACCGCTGGCGGCCACGGAAGCGATCAGACAGGCCCCGGCCTGGGCGATCAGCATGCTGGTGCATGTCGTGGCGCTGCTCGCGATGGCCCTGATCGTGAGCACGCCGCCGCAGAAGGACGCCCCGCGGGTGATCACGTCGAGCAACCCCGAGACGGAGGACGAGTTCACGGAGTTCCAGGATGAACTCCCGGAGCAGCCTCGGGCCGACGTCGCCGATCCCATGGAGGTGGCGGTCGCCACGGAGGTGCCGGTGACGGACGTCGACGTGGTCACCGACGCCGAGGAGCTCGATGCAGCACCGTTGGCCGTCGAGTTCACCGACTTCGGCTCCGAAACCGCGCCGGCGACCGACATGATGCAGGAACTCGGCGCGATCGGCGGCACGGCGGGCGGGCTCGGGGGGCGGGCGCAGGCGGCCAAGCTGGCCGCGACGAGCGGCGGCGGCGGCGACACGGAACGAGCGGTCGACCGCTCGCTGAAGTGGATCATCTCCCATCAACTCCCCGACGGCGGCTGGTCGTTCGACATGAAGGCGTGCCCAAGTTGCGGCGGCCGGTGCTCCGGGTCGGGAGGCAGCCGGGCCGGGGACCGCACCGGCGCCACGGCCATGGCCCTGCTGCCGTTCCTCGGCCGCGGCTACACCCATCGCGAGGGCCCCTACAAACTCCAGGTGAACAAGGGCATCACGTTTCTCGCGCAGCGCGTGATGGCCGGAAAGGGCAGGGCCTACGACGCAAAGGGGAATCTCTACTCGCAGGGCCTGACCGGAATCGCCCTCTCCGAGTGCTTCGCGATGTCGCAGGACAATCGGCTCTCGGCGCCGACGCAGCTGGCCCTCAACTACATCATGCAGGCTCAGGATCCCGTCGGCGGCGGCTGGCGGTACACGCCCCGCCAGCCCGGCGACACCTCGGCCGTCGGCTGGCAGATCATGGCTCTCAAGAGCGGCAACATGGCCTCTCTCCAGGTGAATCACGCCACCGTGAAGAAGGCCGTGGAGTTTCTCAACTCGGTCGAGTCCGAGGGCGGCTCGCGCTATGGCTACACCGATCCCTCGAAGCCCACGCCCGGCCGAACCGCCGTGGGGCTGCTCTGCCGGATGTATCTCGGGTGGAAGAAGGACAATTCCGCCCTCCAGGACGGCGTGGCCTATCTCGCCAAGACCGGTCCCACCGCCGACCTCTACTACGACTACTACGCGACCCAGGTCATGCACCACGTGGAGGGCGACGCGTGGGTCTCGTGGAACAAGCGGATGAAGGAACTCCTGCTCAAGGCTCAGGCCACGAAGGACCACGAGGCGGGGAGCTGGCACACCGGTTTCGACCGCGGCCACGCCGCCGAGGCCGCCGGCCGGCTCTACTGCACGTCGCTGGCGACCATGATCCTCGAGGTCTACTACCGGCACCTGCCGATCTACCGCACCCAGTCGGTCGACGAGCAGTTCAGGGAATAGGGCCGCCGCTGCGGCCGCGTGCCGGCTTCGGCCGATATCACGGGAGGGGGCCGTCGGCACGGGCCGCACAGCCTTCCCGGATCGCCTGGCCTTCCCAGGCGGCGCCCCTGACCGGACGACGTGATGCCCGACGGCGTGCACCCGCCGAGCCCGATCGAACGGCTGATCGCCAGCCGGTTCGTCCGGTCGACATACACCAGCCTGCTCGCTCACCTGCTCGTCCTGATACTGCTGGCGATCCTGATGGTGCCCGTGTACCGGCCGCAGCGTCCGCGGCTGATCGAGATCGCGATGGCAGAGAGCGATCAGGACGACATGATCCCGGGTGATGCCGGCGGCGGCGCAGCCGGCACGGTTGAGATCGACCTGCCCGCCGATCCGCTGACGCCCCCTTCCGCCGCCGACCACGGGCTCCTCGTTCCGCCGCTCGTGCCGATCCCCACCATCGCCGCGGCGATTCCCGAGCCGCAGACCGTCGAGGCGGCACATCAAGAATCCGCCCGTGACGCGATCCCCGCCATACCCGCCTCGCTCCCGTCGCAGTCGTCCGCCACGGGCGGCTCGGCTGCCGCGGAGGCCTTCCTCGGCCGCCGTGGCCCCGCCCGCGGTGAGGGTGTCCTTGCCCGAGGCGGGTCGCAGGCGAGCGAGGATGCCGTGGAAGCCGGCCTCGACTGGCTGGCAACGCACCAGGCGGCCGATGGCTCGTGGCGGTTCGACCTCTCCGGCTGCCGCTGTGACGGCAGCTGCCGCGATCCCGGCACCGTGGCCAGCACCACCGCCGCCACGGGCATCGCGCTGCTCCCGTTTCTGGGCGCCGGCCACACGCATCTCGACGGCAGCCACCGTGACACCGTGAACCGCGGCATCTATTACCTGATGAGCCGCATGCGGCCGACGCCCCGCGGCGGGGACCTGAGCGAGGGCACGATGTACGGCCACGGCGTCGCCACGCTGGCACTCGCCGAAGTGCTGG
This sequence comes from Planctomycetaceae bacterium, assembly GCA_046075685.1. Taxonomy (GTDB): domain Bacteria; phylum Planctomycetota; class Planctomycetia; order Pirellulales; family UBA1268; genus QWPN01. Next base: position 8,427 of record JBJTQP010000199.1, read on the forward strand.
GGATGACGCGCGATCCGGCGGTGCAGCAGTACGTCCGCGATGCGGTCAGGTTCATCGAGACGGCGCAGGATCTGCATGGAGGCGGCTGGCGCTACCTGCCCGGGCAGCCCGGTGACACGACCGTGACCGGCTGGCAGCTCGCGGCCCTCAAGAGCGCGAGCCTCGCCGGCGTCGCGGTGCCGTCACCCACGCTCGACGGCGTGCACCGCTTCCTCGACCGCGTGCAGGTTCGCCGCGGCGAGGCGTACGGCTATCAGTCGCCGCAGGCCCGCCCCTGCACCTCGGCGATCGGGCTCCTGTGCCGCCTCTACACCGGCTGGCCCGATGAGGCCACGATCGACCGCGGACTCACCGCGCTCGCCGCACCCGGACCCGACCCCGACGCGATCTACCTCAACTTCTATCTCTCGCAGGCGCTGCTCCAGCGGGATCATCGCCTCTGGAAAGAGTGGAACGACCACAACCGCGACCAGCTGGTGGCGCGGCAGGCCAGGCATGCTCATGAGGCCGGCAGCTGGTTCCTCGACGACGAGGACACGGCCCCGGGCGGCCGCCTCGCGCACACCGCGCTCGCCGTGCTGACCCTCGAGGTGTATTACCGGCTGCTGCCGATTTACGGCGCCGACGCCGTGGCCGGCGGCTGGTAGGCCCGGCTCTCGTTCCGCCTATACTTGATGTGGCGGTGTGTTGGGCAGTGGACGGCCGGGCATGCCCGGATTCTCCTCGGCGGCAGGGAGCGACGCGGATGCGTCCGGTCACCTACAGTTGGCTCGCGGTGGTGCTGGCCGTCGCCTGCGCCGCCATCGGCTGGCTCGGCATCGCCGGCTGGGCGGCGGTGATGGTCGCGATCGCCACGATCGGCATGCACGTCGCCGGCAACGCGCTCGGCACGAAGCTCCGCGAGGCCGCCGACCGAGACCTGTCGCGGCTGCGACGACCGCCCGCTGCGGCCTTCGGCCTGCCGAAGCCCAGGCCATCGCACCTCGGCCGGCGACAGAGCCTGGGGATGCTGGTGCCCGTGTCGGCAGGCATCGGCGGTGTCATCGGGGGTGCGGCCGGCGCGACGGCCTTGGCCACCCTCACGCCTGCAACCACGGCCGGCGCCCTCCTGGGCGGCGTGTCCTCGGCGGTGCTCGGCGGCCTGTTCGGCTTCCTGGTGGCGAGCCTCGTGGAAATCCTCCGCACCAGCCTCCGCGAGTCGCTCGCCGCCGAACGGCATTCGGCGGCGGCCGACCGCTGACAGAGGCTGCGGTGGAACACACCGACAGGGCGTGGTACAACGGGCGCATCCTGGGATTCAAACGTCCTCGAGACACGGAGTCGATCGATGGCCAAACCGCATCGCGGCCTCAAGAAGGCCAATCACGGCGCCCGGCCGGCCAACAGCAAGGCCCGCAAGGCGAAGCGCAAGCACATCCGCACCTGACCCGACAGCCGACCCGCCCGCCCGAGGACAGTCCGTGGCCCCGCGCGAGTACATCATCCACCCGAGCGAATACGACCTCGACCGGGTGATCGCCGACGCCCATGAGATCCGCCGCTGGAACAGGCAGCGGTTCGAGATGGAGCAGCTCACGGCGATCGTGCACGAGGACCAGAGCCGTGGCCTGTGCGTGGGATACAAGGATGTCACCGCCGACGAGTTTTGGGTGCGGGGTCACTTTCCGGGCGTGCCCCTGATGCCGGGCGTGCTGATGTGCGAGGCGGCCGCCCAGCTCTCCAGTTACTACACCCAGCGGCACAACCTCCTCGATGCGGAGGTGATCGGCTTCGGCGGGCTCGAGGACGTCCGCTTCCGGGAGCCTGTCCGCCCCGGCGACCGGCTCGTGATCGCCGTGGAGCGGGTGCGGGTGCGGCCCAAGGCGATGATCGTCTGCCACTTCCAGGGCCTGGTCCGAGAGAGCATCGTCGTCGACGGCGTGATCAAGGGCGTGCCCCTGCCGATCGACCTGCTCGCCCAGGCCGGTCAGGCTGCGACCTGAACACCGCGATGGAACCCGGCGACGTCGCGACACGTCTCGCCTCCGGATCGAGCACGCCATGCCCCGCCGCCCGCCGCGCAAGCCCGATCCTGCGGTCGACCTGTCGTGGCACCTGATCGCGCTGGCCTCGTTGCCCGCGCCATGCGACCCCGGGCTGCTCTTCGAGCGCCCCGCCCCGGTGGAACTCGAGGTGGGCAGCGGGAAGGGGCTGTTCCTGACGGCGGCGGCGGCGTCCTCGGCGGACCGCAACTTCCTGGGCGTCGAACTGGCGGCCGGCTACGCCCGGCTCTGCGCCGGAAAACTGGCCCGGCTCGGCGCAGCGAATGCGCGGATCGTGCAGGGCGACGGCACCTTCCTCGTCCGCAGCCTGCTGCCCGATGGCTGCCTCGCGGGCATGCACGTCTACTTTCCCGACCCCTGGTGGAAGGCGCGGCACCGCAAGCGGCGGGTGCTGTCCGACACGTTCCTCGCCCACGCGGGCCGTGTGCTCGTGCCCGGCGGAGGCCTCCATGTCTGGACCGACGTGGAGGAGTACTTCCTGGAAGCCATGGCCGCGGCGCGGGCGACGGGGCTCTTCGGCGAACCGCGGGACGAGCAGCCGAGCGCCGGCGACCACGATCT
>JBJTQP010000200.1:0-9750 GCA_046075685.1 Planctomycetaceae bacterium
GGAGAGCGACTGGCGGAAGCTCGTGGCGGCCGACGACATCGACGCCATCGACATCTGCACCCCCAACAATCTCCACGCCGAGATCGCCATCGAGGCCGCGAAGCACGGCAAGGCGATCCTCTGCGAGAAGCCGCTGTCGATGAACGTGGCCGAGGGGGAGACGATGTGCGCCGCCGTCGAGAAGGCGGGGGTGCCCAATACGGTCTGGTACAACTACCGCCGCATCCCGGCGGTGACCTTCGCCAAGCAGATCATCGACTCGGGCGCCCTCGGCCGCGTGTTCCACTACCGGGCCGAGTTCCTCCAGGACTGGACGATCAACGCCGACCTGCCACAGGGCGGGGCGGCTCTCTGGCGGCTCGACGCGGCCGCGGCCGGCAGCGGTGTGACGGGCGACCTGCTCGCCCACTGCATCGACACCGCGATCTGGCTCAACGGCCAGGTGGCCGACGTGACGGCGATGACCGAGACGTTCGTGAAGGAGCGGAAGCACCAGCTCACCGGGAAGGTGGAGCCGGTCGGCATCGACGACGCCTGCTCGTTCCTCTGCCACTTCACCAACGGCTCGCTCGGCCTCTTCGAGAGCACGCGGTATGCCCGTGGCCACAAGGCCCTCTACACGTTCGAGATCAACGGCGAGCACATGAGCCTGAAGTGGGATCTCCACGATCTCCACCGGCTGCAGGTCTTCGACTACAAGGACGACGGCCCGATGCGGGGCTGGAAGAGCGTGCACGTGACCGACGGCGACCATCCTTACATGGGCAAGTGGTGGGTGCCGGGGCTGGCGATCGGCTACGAGCACTCCTTCGTGCACCAGGTGGCCGACTTCCTCGAGGCCTACGCGAAGCAGCAGCCCTGCCCGCCGACGTTCCGCGACGCGCTCGAGACCCAGAAGGTCTGCGATGCCGTGCTCGCGAGCGCCAAGAGCCACCAGTGGGCGAAGGTCTCCTGACGCCGTGACACTCCGCCGGGCGGCCATCGTCGCCGGCTGGGCCGTGGCGGTCGCGGCCGCCGCGGCCTGGATGCGTCCGCTGCGGTTCGTGGTCGACGGCCTGTCGATGGCGCCGGGACTGATGCCGGCCGACGTGGTGACGACCGGCTGGCTGCCCGCGGCCGACACGCTGCGGACGCCGCGGCGGTTCGACCGCTGGATCGTGACCACGGCCGACGACGAGCGGGCGCTCAAGCGGGTGGTGGCCCTTCCCGGCGAGGCGGTGGCGATTCACGACGGCGACCTCGTCGTGGGCGGAGCCACGGTGCTCAAGCCGCCCTCCATCCTTGGCGAGGTCGCGGTGGCGGCCGCGGCGACGATCGTCGCCGATGACCGGCAGGCGGTCGTGTCTGCCGCGGAGGTGCTCGACGACGTCGCGTTTGTCCGCGAGGTGAATCGTCCGCTCGAGGTGGTCCGCGACACGGGTCTCACGGCGGTCGTGCGCACGGGTGCGACCGCGACTCGGGCCACGTTCGCCGGCGGCGGGGCGAATGCCTGCTGGCTGCTGCCGGCCCATGCCCGCTGCCGGATCGTCGGCGGCCGCCTCGACGGTCACGTGGTCGCGGTGGCGTGGCGGGAACCGGAGGCATCCGTCGCGACCCTCAGCCCCCGCGTGCTTCCGCGCCGGCTGCCCGCCGCCTGGTCGATGGCCGTGCCCGAGTGCGATCTCGCCCCGAACGCGGCCGGCGTTCACTGGCGGATCGAGGTGGATCAAGCCGCACGGCTCACCGACGTCGCCGCCTGGCGGGACGTCCACTGGCGGCCCGTCGCCGACGACGGCGCGACCTGGCGACTCGGCCACGGCTCGTTCCTCATGCTCGGAGATTTTCCGACCGCGAGCATCGACTCGCGGGCATGGGGGCCGCTGCCGCGACGGGCGCTCGTGCATCGGGTGCACCCGGTGCCGTGAGTCACTCGGCGACCTTTGGCAGGCACCGATCGGCCTCCGCGAGGACGGCGATCCGCTCGGCGCGACGGACCAGCCGTTCGACGGACTCCGGGCCCGCCGCATGGCCGAACTCCAACTCCTCGACCGCGTCTTCGTCGAGGTCGGAGAGCAACACGAGGCGTCGATCGTCGAGGCCGCGGGCAAACAGGCGGGTCAGCAACGCATCGGCGATCAACGCCGCATCGCCGCTTGCGACCGCCTCGTGCACGAGCCCCTCGAGGGGCGCCCCCTGACGCCAGCGGGTGAGGATTAGGCCCGCCGGTTCGACCTGCCGACAGGCCACGCAGATCGTGCCTCCGGGCCTCGTGATCCGGGCGGCGGCCGCAACCGCCGCGACGATTCCCCCGAAGCCCATGTCGGGGTCGGAGAGCGAGCAGATGGTGACGTCGGCATCGGCGGCACTCGCCGGGCACCAGGCGGCGGCATCCGCGCGGGCCTGGCGGGCCGCCTCGTCGGGCAGGCCGAATCGTGCTGCCATCAGGCTGCCCGCGGCGCCACGGACGATCCGCAGGCTCGCGCACACCCCCAACTGCCAGGCGATGTCCTGCATGCCGCCCTTCCAATCGGCAAGCGCCCCGCGGCCGCGCCGGGCCAGCGCCACGAGAAGGTCGCGGCGGCACTCCGCCCGGGCGAATGTCGGCCAGAGTTCCCCCTCGATCGACCGGCCGCCGAGCGCCGGCCCCCAACCGCGTTCGCCGACCGCCACCACCACGTCGGCATCGACGAGCGCGCGGGCGAGGTACAGCGGCCGACCGGCCTCGTCGGCGGCGAGATACGAGGTGGCTGAGGCGACCGTGGGATCAAATGCCTCGGCGGCGACGATTCCACCGGACACAGCCGTTCGCCCCGGGGCCTCCAGGCCGAGGGCCGGCGCGGTGAGCACCGTCACGTCGGGCTCGGCGATCCCCGCCGACACCAGACATTCACGGACCGCATCCACGGCCGCGGCCGCCTGGGCGATGGTGCCGGCGATCGCGATCACCACGCGGTCGCCGGGCACCACATGGGACGCGAGCGGCGGGCCGTGAAGCGGCGCGGCCAGGGCCTCCGCAACCCGCCTCCGCGCCTCCGCGCCAGCGACACCGGCGGGGGGCGTGAACGACGAAGCGACCCCGGCGGACGACTCCAGCACGAGCGGCTCGTCGGCGCCGTAGTCGAGAAGGATCGGATGCACGGCTGGAGTGGCTGGGATATGGCGGGTGACGGTCGCAGGCCCATATCGTATCGCCTCCTCCCCCGACCAGAATGCTCTGGCCCGCGATGCCGGGTTTGGCGCAAGATGCCGACCATGAGCAGCGTTCTTCAACCGCGTGCCGCCGCCGTCATGCTGGCCGCCGCGGCGCTCGCCGTCGGCGGATGCGGCGACGACCCGCGGCACATTCTCGACGAAATGCGGAACGCCTACCGTTCGGCCGCCCGTTATTCGGATGACGCCCTGGTGACGGTCCGCCAGACCCAGGGCGGGAAGACGACCGAGGCGGCCCTGCCGTTTCGGGTGGCGTTCGAACGTCCCGACCGCATCCGCATCGACGCCTACGACGCCCGCGTCGCGGCAGACGGCAGCTCCTTCTGCGCTGCGGTCGGCTCCGTGCCGGGCCAGGTGCTGGCCGAACCGGTGCGCTCGCCGCTGACCTTGGACCAGATCTTCGCCGACGACGCCGTCCGGGCGACGCTCGCCGAGGGCGAGGCCGGCTGCCCGACCCAGCTTCCGCTCCTGCTCGCCGACGACACGCTCGACCTGATCCTGGCCGACGCGGCCGGGCCGCCCCGGCTCGTGGGCATTGACACCGTCGACGACCACCCGTGCCACCACGTGGAGGTGATCAAGCCGGACGGCGCACTCGGCCTGTGGATCGACCGCGATTCGAAGCTCCTGCGCCGGATGCAGGTGCCGACCGCCGGCTACGCGGACGAGCTCTCCCGACAGGCCGGCGGCCCGGTGGGAATCACCGTCGACGTGCTCTTCACCCGCGCCTCCTTCGACGCTGAGATTCCACGGGAGGCGTTCGTCTTCGACGTGCCGGCCACCGCCGCGCGGGTGCGGCGGCTCGAGCCGATCGATCCACCCCGGCCACTGCACCCCCGCGTCGGCACGAAGGCCGGCCTGCCGCCGCTCGAGACCCTCGACGGTGTGAAGTGTGCATCGGATCCGGGCACGGGCATGACGCTGGTGCTCGACCTGTTCTTCGCCGGCTGCGGGCCTGCCGTCAGGTCACTGCCAAAGGTTGCCACCGGCGTGGGCCTGTTCAAGGCCGGACACGCCCGCGACCGCGGGAGCGACCCGCCTTCGTTCCAACACCTGGCGGTGAGCCTCGACCCGGACGACGTCCCCGACGCGTCGATCCGCAAGCAGCTCGCCGAGTTCGGCGGCGTGGGCACGATCGTCCGCGACCCGCAGGCCGTCGTGCCGCAGGCCCTCGGGATCGAGGCCTTCCCGGCCACGGTGATCATCGCCGCCGACGGCCGCATCGCCGACGTCCTGATCGGCGATCATCCATCGCTCGCCGAAGACGTGGTGGAAACGCTCGCCGCCTTACAGAAGGGCGACGACACCGCGCAGCGTGTCCGCGATCGTCACGAGCGCAGGCTCAGCGGTTACCGCCGTGACATCGAACGCTCCGCCGGGGGCGGCAGCCGGCCGCCCGAGCAGGTGATCGCACCGCGGCGGCAGCCGGGGCGATTCAAGCTCGAGCGGCTGTGGCGTGCGGCGTCCGTCGCCCTGCCGGGCAACGTGGTCTGCCTCGACGGCGCACGCACCGCCGCCGAGACCAGGATCGTGGCCCTCGATGGCTGGCGGACGGTCGTGGAGCTCGACGCCACCGGCCATGAGGTCGGACGTCACGACCTCGAACTGCCTGCAGACTCGGCGATTGGATTCCTGCGAACCGCGACCGACGGGAACGGCCGCCGCTGGTGGCTGGCCGGCCGCCGTGGCGGGCGCGAAGCGTACGTCTTCGACGCCGCGTGGTCTCTGCGGGCCACGCACAGGGCCACCGCGACCGCGATGGACGTGGGCGACGCCGATCTCATCGATGCGGACGGCGACGGGACGCCGGAGGTGGTGCTGGGGCTGCTCGGCTCCGGCGGCATCGAGGTGGCGGCACTGGCAGGCGGATCTTTCCGGCGGCTGGCAGACTCGCGGTCGATCGTCGACGTGGCCGGCGGCGCGTGCCGCGACGGGGACACTGCCCGTGAGATCCTCGCCGTCACGGTCGACGGGGCCCTGCTGCGGGCGACCGCGGCCGGCATCGAGGAGATATCCGCGACGCCGTCCGAACCGCCGCTTGTGGCGCTAGCGTCCGGGCCGGTGGCCGTCGACGCCTCGTGGGCGGTCGCCGCCATCGCCTCGGCGGAGCCGGGCACGCAGGCCGCAGTGGGGCTGGAGCCGCGCACGCTGCGGCGTGAATGGACGCTGCAGCTCAGCGGCGGCGAGCACCGCGACGGACCGATCGATCCGGTGGCATGGGCCGATCTGCTCGGCACCCCCCGACGCCAGTGGCTCATCGCCGCCCCCGACGGCTCCGTGGCGGTTGCCTGGGCGGACGGCAGGCTGGTCGACCGCTACTGCCACGGCAGGCCGCTGGTCGGTGTCGGCGGCTACCATCACGAGGGTCGCGGCCACGTGGTGCTCGCCACGCGGGAGGGGCTCGAGGCGTTCGCCGTGACCGACGTGGCCCTCGATTGACCTCAGGGTTTGCGCGATCCGCACGACCGGTCCTCGCGGCGCTTCCGGTCATCCCCGCAGCGTCCGGCCGCCGAAGAACGGCAGGTGTCCAGAGAGGTCTGCACCACGTTCCCGGGAGATCCGACCGTGCGTTCACCCCGCCGCATCATCGCCACCGTCGTCGTCGCCGCCGTGTCCGCGTCACTTGCGATCGGCGTTGCGACCGCCCAAGAGACGACGGTCATGGACGGGTCCGCGATGATGTCCACGGACGGGGCGGGGAGCGCCTGCGGCTGCCGGAACATGCAGCAGCCTCCCTGGCACGCCAGCGTGAGCGGGCCGGCCTGCGGGCCCTCCTGCCACCACTGCGGCGTGTTCCACGCGGATCCCTGCGGCCAGCTGCGGGCCAAGCACGAGGCGCATCGCCACTGCGTCACGCTGCCGCCGTGCTTTCCGCGGCTGCACACGTGGTGCACCGAGGGTTTCATGCCCACGCCGCGTCCGCTGGCCCTGCCCCGTTGCCATCAGTGCGGCGCGGTCATCGAGGGAGGCCTCTGAGCTCGGCCCCCCTCGACGCGACGCCTGAAAAGGCCGCAGACGACGGCACCCTCTGACGCGGTCCGGCCGGACGTGCCCCCGGCCGGGCCGCGGCGTCGTTTCGGGGGTCAACTGCCGAGCCGGGCCGACACCACGAGCATCGTGACGGAAATCAGGATCCAGCCGATGGCATCGAGGAGCGCACCCGACGCCATCATGGCCCGCAACGGAATCCGTCCCGATCCGTAGACGATCGCGTTGCACGGACTGCTGACCGGCATCATGAAGCCGAGGCTCGCCGCCATGGTGGCTGCGACCGCCGCCGCCACGGGATCGTGGCCGATCGCCCGGCCCATCGCGATCACGATCGGTACCACCATGGTGGCGCTGGCGACGTTGCTGGTGAACTCGCTGGTCACCACCGCCACCAGCGCCGCCACCATCACCAGTGCGGTCGACGCGGCCGCACCGTGCGGGATCAGGCCGGTGATCTGCCGCCCCGCCGCCGCCGCCAGCCCCGTGGAGAAACAGAGCTCGCCCAACGCCAGACCGCCGCCGTAGAGCAGGACGATGTCCCAGTCGATGCGCGAGTCGCGCCACGACAGGGCCCGGGATGCTCGACCATCCGGGCCGCGATCCCCCGGCAGGACGAACAGCAGGATCGCCCCGACCAGCGCCGCCACGCCCTCGGGAATCCGGTCCCGCAGCCAGCCGCTCGCGGGGTGATCCGCCCCCAGCACGACCAGCACCAGGCCCGGCACGATCCAGAGCGCCACCGTGATGCCGAAGGCGATCGCTGTCGACGTCTGGCCGACCGTCCAGTGCCCGAGGCGACTCCGCTCGCCGCGGACGAACGCCTGCACGCCCTCGAGTCGGGAAACGCCGGCCGGAAACAGCTTCGACAGGATCACGACGAGGATCGCGGAGAGGATCGCCACCAGCGGCAGGCTGATCGCACACCACCCCGGAAACGAGATTTCCACCCCGAGCTCGTTGCGGATGAACGCCAGGCCGATGAGGTTCGTCGGGGTGCCGATCGGTGTGGCGAGGCCGCCGATCGACGCCGCGAACGCGATCGCCAGGAACAGCCCGGTCGCAAAGCTCGCCGCCGGACGGACGCCGGAGACCGCGGCCGCCTCGTCGATGGCTCCGAGGATCCCGGTGACGATCGCCATCATCATCGCGGCCGTCACGGTGTTGGAGATGAACGCACTGATGAGCACCGATACGACCACCACCGCCGCGAGGATGCCCACGGGCCGTTCGCCCACCGCCGGCGCGGACAGCACGGCGTACGCGAGCCGCCGGTCGAGCCGGTGCACGCGGATCGCCTCCGCGAGCAGGAACGAGCCGATGAACAGGAAGATCAGCGGATCGGCGAAGGGGCGAAACACCTCCTTCGCCGGCGCCACCCCGGCCACGACACAGGCCACGGCGCCGAGGAGCGCCGTCACGGCGAGGGGCAGGGCCTCGGTGAACCAGAGCACGATCACCGCCGCGACGATGACCGCGAGCCGCTGGCCTTCGGGGGAGAGGTCCATGCGGCGAGTGTAGCCGCGATTCGGTGACGCTCGCTCGCGGGGAAGCGCCGGAGTCCGCCTCGCCGCTCGGGGCTGCCCATGCCCCGTCGCCGGACGCTCGCTGCGCCCATCCTGGGCTTCGCGCGCTCGGTGATTCCTCTGCTTCGCCATCGTGGCTCCGCAGAGGACTCAAACGCCGGCTCCCGGGGCATGGGCAGCCCCTCGCTCGACCACCGACGTGCGCGGCACCGCATGCCGCCGCTCAGCGGCGTCCACGGTCGCCAGGAGGTGCGACCGTCCGGCTGTCCGGGTGCAGCTTGGCTGCACCCGCGTCAGCCCAAGCCCGCCGGGGCCATGGATGGCCCGGCGGGCGTGAAGTCACCATGTCTTGCCGAGCGCCGCCTGGGCGGCCGCCAGCCGGGCCACCGGCAGGCGGAACGGCGAGCAGCTCACGTAGTCGAGGCCCACGTGGTGGCAGAACACCACCGAGTGGGGATCGCCGCCGTGCTCGCCGCAGATGCCGAGCTTGATGTCCTTGCGGCTCTTGCGTCCCTTCTCGACGGCGATCTCCATGAGCTGGCCCACGCCCGACGCATCGATCGACGCGAAGGGATTGGCCTTGAAGATGCCCTCGTCGGTGTACGTCCCGAGGAACGACCCCATGTCGTCGCGGCTCATGCCGAGGCACGTCTGGGTAAGGTCGTTGGTGCCGAACGAGAAGAACTCGGCGGTCTCGGCGATCTCGTCGGCGGTGAGCGCGCCCCGCGGGATCTCGATCATCGTGCCGACGAGATACTTGATCTTCTGCCCCGTCTCGGCCTGCACCTTCTCGGCGACGGCGTGGACGATGGCCACCTGGTTGTCGAGCTCCTTCTTGAAGCCCACGAGCGGGATCATGATCTCCGGCTTCACCTTGATGCCGGCCTTCTGCACCTTCGCAGCTGCCTCGAACACGGCCCGGGCCTGCATCTCCGAGATCTCGGGATAGCTGATGCCGAGGCGGCAGCCGCGGTGGCCCAGCATCGGGTTGAACTCGTGCAGGGCGTGGACGCGGGCCTTGACCGTCTCGAGCGGCAGCTTGAGCTTCTTGGCCAGATCGGCCTGGGCCTTCTCGTCGTGCGGCACGAACTCGTGCAGCGGCGGATCGAGGAAGCGGATCGTGGCCGGCCGGCCGTCGAGCGCCTTGAAGATGCCCTCGAAGTCTTCCCGCTGGTAGGGCAGGAGTTTGCCGAGCGCGGCCCGGCGGGCGTCCTCGTTCTCGGCGAGGATCATCTCCCGCATCGCGTCGATGCGGTCGCCCTCGAAGAACATGTGCTCGGTCCGCGTCAGGCCGATGCCCTCGGCGCCGAAGGCGATCGCATGCCGCACCTGCTCGGGGGTGTCGGCATTGGTGCGCACACCCAGCTTCCGGTGCTTGTCGGCGAGCTTCATGATGAAGTCGTAGTACTGGAAGACCTCCGACTCCGAGGGCTTCATGGTGCCGGCGATCAGCACCTGCTTGAGCTCGCTGTCGGCCGTCTTGATGCCGCCGGCGAACACCTCGCCGGTGGAGCCGTTGATCGAGATCGCGTCGCCTTCGCGGAGCGTCTTGCCCGCGCAGGTGAGCGTGCCCTTGGCATAGTCGATCTGGATCGCGCCCGCACCGGCCACGCACACCTTGCCCATCTGTCGGGCCACGAGGGCCGCGTGGCTCGACACGCCGCCGCGGCTGGTGAGGATGCCCTCGGCGGCGATCATGCCGCGGAGGTCCTCGGGGCTTGTCTCGACGCGGGCGAGCACCACCTTCTCGCCCTTGTTGGCGAGTTCCTCGGCCTTGGCGGCCGTGAACACGAGGTGGCCCGTGGCGGCGCCCGGGCCGGCGGGCAGGCCCGTGGTCAGGACCCGGCCGCTCTTCTTCGCCGCCTCGTAGTCGTGGCGGTCGAAGATCGGGGCGAGCAGCTGCGAGAGCGCGTCGGGGTCGGCCGACTGGATGGCGTGCTCGGCCGTCATCAGCTTCTGCTTCACCATGTCGTGGGCGATCTTCACGTAGGCCAGCGCCGTCCGCTTGCCGTGCCGCGTCTGCAGCATGTAGAGCTTCTTCTTCTCG
>JBJTQP010000201.1:0-11926 GCA_046075685.1 Planctomycetaceae bacterium
CACCGTCACGCTGACCACGAGCCGCCGATCCCGGCCGAGCGTCTCCAGCCGCACGCCCGACACGCGGACGGCGATGTTCCCCCGCGCCGGCGCGGCGTACGAGAGCAGCTGCACGCGCACCTGCTGCGGCAGCTTGGCCAGGGCGTCGCGGATGCCGGGCCAGCCGCCGTCGTCGGGCTTCCAGTCGTTGCCCCGCTGATCCGAGCAGATCCAGATCTCGGTCGTGCCGGCCGCGTGCTCGCGGATGAACTCGTAGGCGGTCTGCAGGAGCGCCGGCAGGTCGGCCGGGGCCGCGGCCGGCCCCGCGGTCGCGAGGTCGGCAAGCGCCTCCGGCGTCGCCACCTCCTCGGGCTCCCGTGCCCGATCGCTGACCACCAGCACGCGGCCGGCCCGCAGCGTGGCCAGCGACGCCGCGAGCTGCCGCCGGCCCGTGTCGAGCTTCGAGCCGCCGCCCGCCGCGGACACGGCCTGCATGCTCGGGCTGCGGTCGAGGATCACAAGCGCGGTGTCGGGTCGGCCGCCGGCGGCGAGGGCCAGCCAGCCCCGCGAGAGCGGGCGGCCGATCGCCAGGATCACCGCCGCCACGGCGAGCATCCGCAGCGCCATGATCAGCCAGTGCCGCAGCCGCGAGTAGCCGCGTGAGAGCGCCTTGGCCGCGAGCAGGAACTGCATCGCCGCCCACGGCACCGTCTGGAATCGCCGCTGGTTGATCAGATGGATGATCAGGGGCAGCGCCACCAGCGGCAGCGCGACGAGCACCCAGGGCTGCAGGAACGTCATCGCAGGCCCCTTCCCGCCGCGCGGCCCACGAGAAACCTCGCCAGCACCTGCTCGTAGGGCTCGTCGGTGACGATCCGGTGGTAGTCGATCGCCGACTCGAGCACGACGTGGCGCAGGGCCTCGAGCCAGGCTTCGACCGCCGTGTGGTAGCGGTCGGCGATGTCGAGCGGGTCGGCGAAGATCGCCCCGCCCCCCTCCATGTCGAGAAACCGCGTCGGCCGCTGGAACCGGAAGGCGATCTCCTGCGGGTCGAGGAGGTGGAAGGCGGCCACGTCGTGGCGGCGGAACTTCAGGTGGCTGAAGGCCGTCGCCAGGGCCTCGGGTTCGCAAAACAGGTCCGACACGATCGCCACCACCGCCCGCTGCCGCGTCGTCTCGGCGAGCTCATGGAGCACCTCCGGCAGCCGCGTCGGCCCGGCGGGCCGGGCCGCCTCGAGCACGTCGAACACGAGCCCGAGATGCGCCGGGCTCCGCCGCGGCGGCAGCTACCGCACGATGCCGTCGGCCACGCAGGTGATGCCGACCGCGTCGCCTTGCTGGCTGGCCAGGTAGCCGAGCGCCGCCGTGATCCGCCGGGCGTACTCGATCTTCACGATCCCGCCGGAGGAGTAGTTCATCGAGCCCGACGTGTCGACCACGAGGCAGAGGCGGAGGTTCGTATCGGCCTCGTACTCCTTCACGTAGTGGCGGTCGGAGCGGCCGAAGGCCCGCCAGTCGAGCCGGCGCAGGTCGTCGCCCGGCACGTACTTGCGGTACTCGGCGAACTCGACGCTCGACCCGCGGTGCGGGCTGGCATGCCGGCCCGACACCGTGCCCACCATCGGCCGCCGCGCCAGCAACGGCACCGCGGCCAGCCGTGCGAGCACGGCGGGATCGAGGAACGAGCGTGGCTGTCGGTCGGTGAACATGCGGCTGCCCCGCGCGGCGCGGTGGGCCTACGTCGCCTGTTCCGCGACGGTCTCCTTCACGAGCCGGCCCACGATCTGCTTGGCGTCGATCCCCTCGGCCTGGGCCGCGAAGGTGGTGATGATCCGGTGCGTGAGCACGGGCGCCGCCACCGCCTCCACGTCCTCGAGCCGCACCATGTAGCTCCCCGCGAGGGCGGCCCGCGACTTGGCGCCGAGAATCAGGTTCTGCACGGCCCGCGGACCGGCCCCCCAGCTCACCAACGGCTTGAGCCACGCGGGCGCCGAGTCGCCCCGCGGCCGCGTCTTGCGGACGAGCCGGGCGGCGAACCGGTAGATGTGGTCGGGCACCGGCACGCGGCGGACGAGGTTCTGGTAGGCGATGATCTCGGCGGCGGTCATCACGTGGTCGAGGGCCGGCGGGGCCTCCCCGGTGGTCGTCCGCGCAATCGCCACCTCCTCCTCCTCGGCCGGGTAGTCGAGTTCGATCAGGAACATGAACCGGTCGAGCTGCGCCTCGGGAAGCGGGTAGGTGCCCTCCTGCTCGACGGGGTTCTGCGTGGCCAGCACGAAGAAGGGGGGCTCGAGCCGGGAGGTCTTGCCGACGACGGTGACCTTGTGCTCCTGCATCGCTTCGAGCATCGCCGCCTGGGTCTTGGGCGGTGCCCGGTTGATCTCATCGGCGAGCACGATGTTGGCGAACACCGGCCCCGGCACGAAGTGGAACTCGCGCCGGCCGTCGGCCGTTTCCTGGAGAATATCGGTGCCGGTAATGTCCATGGGCATCAGATCCGGCGTGAACTGGATGCGACTGAAGTTCAGCGACACGCACTCGGCGAGCTTGCCCACGAGCAGCGTCTTGGCAAGGCCGGGCACGCCCATCAGCAGCCCATGGCCGCGGGCGAAGAGGCAGATCGTGAGCCGCTCGATCGTCTCCTCCTGGCCGATGATCACCCGGGCCAGTTCCCGCCGCAGCCGGCCGTAGACACCGCGGAGCCTGTCGAGGGCGGCGACGTCGTCCACGCCGAGGTCAGAGGAGTCGGATGCGGTCGCGGTCGCCATGCAAGTCTCCGGGTCGGAACGGGCCGACGGCCTGCGGCGGCCGTCATGTCCGGAGTGCAAGTATGGCCGAAAACCGCGGCGCCCGCTCGCTCACGCAGCGGCACGCCGCGCCGGCGACTCCCCGGCGGCCGAGGGGACGGCGGCGCGGGGCACGAGCAGCCGCGAGCGGCGGCGGCCGCAGCCGCCCTCCCAGCGCTGCAGCAGCGCCTCGACCAAGCGGTCGCCCTTCCGGTGCCGGCGCCCGTGGACGACGATCTGGCTGGGGTTGAGAAACAGCCGGTCGCGGCCGGCTGCCCGAAGGCTGCGATGAAACGTCGCATGCTCGATCTCGCCCGTCTCGTAGCGGCCGGCTGCGTAGGCGGCCATGGTGTACACGCCGAGCCCTCCGAAACAGGACGTCACCGGCACGAGCGGCTCGCCGCGGCCGTACACGTAGGCCGCCGCAACCACGGTGGACAGCGGCGTCAGGCCGGGATCGAACCGCAGGGCCCAGGTGTCGTACTGCTGCAGGTGGTTGATGGCGAGCCCGCGACGCCGGAGCACCAGGCCGTTCGAGCCGACGAAGTCCCAGCCGTCGTGTCCGAACGTGCTCGCGAGGCCGTCGATGCTCCAGCCCCCGAGCATGTCGAGATCCACCACGATGGTGAAGGCGAACCCGCCGCACGAATCGAGCACCAGTTCCTGGCAGCGGCGGCGATACCGGGCCATGCGGTCGGCACGCTCGAGGCAGCGGGTGGCCGGATTGACGGGATCGCGGCAATCCTCGCAGCTGAGCGTGATCCGACGATCGGCCGCCGCCCAGCGGCGGAGCACGTCCCGGGTTCCGTCGGTCGAGTCGTTCTCGAACACCACCACGCGGCAGTCGGCGAAGCAGCCTGCGAGCGTCTCGATCCGCCGGATCGTCAGCGGCAGGACCGCGGCCAGGTTTCGGGCCAGCCCCGTGATCGCCACCCGCGACCGTGCCATCACCGCATATCCACGCCGGCATGCCCGGCCATACGACTCGGCCGCGGCCTCGAGCGGTGGAAACGCCCGCTCCGGAAACGTCGTCGCCAGAAAGTCGACGCCCTCGGGGCACAGCGGCTGCTGCGGAAACGATCGACGTGGCGGCGTGCTCATGCGGCCTCCTCACGACGGCTGGACCAGGGCGGGCGACGCGGTGATCGAAAGGGGATGCGCCGCCCGATCAGGCCGGCGACGGCCGCTGACGGCCGCAGCACGTGGACGCCCCCCGTCGCTTCGCGCGCGGCGCCTGCCCGGACCAGCGCCGCAGCGAGGTCGAGATATCGCATCGCGGCGCGACGATCATCCCAGTCGGCCACCGCGCGGCGGCGGGCCTCCCGGCCGGCGGCCGGGGCCGCGGCGGGATCGGCCGCGAGCCGGACGAGAATCCCGGCGGCGGCGGCCGCGTCGTCCCGGGGAACCAGCCAGCCGTCGAGACCGTCGGTGATCATCTCGGGAAGTCCGCCCACCGCGGTGCCCAGCACCGGCACGCCGCAGGCCATCGCCTCGATCACGGTGTTGGGCAGGTTGTCCTCGCGGGTCATCGTGAGATGGACGTCGGAGGCATGCAGCGCCGCGATCACGCCCGCCTCGTCGCACGGACCGAGATGCCGCGTGACGAGCCCGTCGATCGCGGGTGCGGCGGCTCCGTAGGTGACGACGAAGGGCGGCGGATCGGCCGCGGTCCACGCCGCAAGCGCCGCGAGCGCCGCGGCGGCCTCGCGGCCGCCCTTGCGCCGTTCGTCGAGCGACACGCTGCCGATCAGGATGCCGAGGCCCCGCTCGGGCAGGCTGAGCCGCCGCCTGGCGGCCGCCTTGTCGGGCGCCGGCGTGTGGCGGTCGAGGTCGAGACCGTTCGGCACCACGGCCACGGCATGGGCCTCCGGGTCGTGCAGGCTCGACCGCAGCAGCTCACCGGCCAGCCAGCGGCTCGGCGCCACGAAGGTGATCGGCACGCCCCCCAGCCTCCGCCGGGCCGCCGCGGCCGCCCGCCGAGGCGCGTCGTGGATCGACTCGTCCACCTGCGGGCAGGAGCCGCATCCCGTCGTGAACCCTTCACACCCGGATGCATAGTGACAGCCGCCGGTGAACGGCCGCATGTCGTGCATCGTCCAGAGCACGGGCTTGCCGGCCGTGACGATCCGACGGATCGACTCCGCGCCGAGGAAGCCGGCGACCCAATGGACGTTGACGACGTCGGCCGCGGCGACGGCTGGATGCGCCAGGACGTCCCACGTGGGCCAGTCGAGCGTGAACAGCGTGTTGCTCGCCGCCGTTCGCGACCGCGTGACGATCCGCCGCACCCGCCGTTCACCCGGCAGACGGCCGGTCCCGACGGCGGCCCGGGTGACGACGTCGACGATCGCACCGCACCGCCGCATCCCGGAGACCATCCGCTCCATCGCGATCGCGGCCCCGCCCGCATGGCCGCCGTGCGCAGCAAGCACCGCCACCCGCGTGGAGACGGGTCGGGCGAGCGTGGCGGCGGCTCCCGCAGGCACGATCATGGACGCACGGCCTCCATGAACAGGCTGTCGGGCTTGTGTGGCCGGCCGGCGGCGTCGGCGTCGAGAAGGTATCCGGCAAAGCCCGGGATCGCCGACTCCGCGGCCCCGACGCGCCGCGGCTCCACGAAGCCCGCGTCGCGCAGAACCGCGGCGAGCGAGATGCGGTCGTACATCCACTGGTGCCGCTCGCCGCGGCCCGCGAACCGGGCGGCGGCGCGATCCGCCACCGGCTCGTCGAACAGGATCGAGGCGGGGTCGACGACGCCCGCGGACCGCGCTGCGGCCAGCCCCGCGATCGCCACCGCCGCCTCGGCGCCGAGCCGGGCCTCGATGCGGTCGCGGCAGGGCACGGGGTCGCACGACCACCAGCGGCGCATCACGCCACCGGACCGGCGGCGGACGAGCTGATCGAGCAGCTCCACCGTCATCCAGCGATGCCACCACCGCGAGTCCTCATCGTCGCGGGCATCGACGGCGTCGAGGCTGGCCAGGTAGCCGCGGACGACGCCCTCGAGGTCGGGCACCACCAGCCGCACGATGCCGCCGGAGACGAGCACCCGGGCGAGTTCGCGGACGAGGCCGGCCGCCTCGGCGGGCACGAGGTGCTCGAGGACGTGCGATGCGTACGCCGCGGTGAAGGTGCCCGCGGCGAAGGGGAGCGGCCGGCGGACATCGACCGCGCGAACATCCGGGCCGGCGGGCACGAGATCAGCGTTCGTCCAGTCGGGATGCCGGCGGCGGCCGCAGCCGAGGTTGAGGAGCGGCCGCACGGCCGGGGCCTGACCGGATCGCGACGGGGCGAGCGATGAGAAGCGGAGCATGCCGCCGGCCTTCGTTGGCTGGGTCGGGTGAGGGGCCGGAATCAGGGATCGAGCTTGACGCCGATCCGGCCGGTGGCGTCGATCCGGGTGAGGAGGAGCCGCACGCCCGTCTCCGCGAGGTATTCGTCCACGGCCCGGCGGGCGCCCTGCCAGTGGCCGTAGTCGTCGATGATCAGCACGCCGCCGACGACGAGCCGCGGGTAGAGGTGCACCAGTTCGTGCTTCGTCGACTCATACCAGTCGGTGTCGAGCCTGAGGATCGCGATCGTTTCCGGGGCCCGCTCGGGCACGGTCTGCTCGACTCGGCCCACCACGAACTCGACGAGTTCGGCGGGATAGCCGGTGCCCAGCACGTTGCGGCGCACGTCGTCGAGCGGGCTGCAGGCCCAGATCGAACTGGTCTCCCTGTCGGCGGCGGCCAGCAGGTCGGCGGCGCGGGTGCCGCTGCGGTCGCGATCGACATCGGCAGGCGGCGGCATCCCGGCGAACGTGTCGAACAGGTGGAGCCGCCGCATGTCGCCGCACTCCAGCAGCGTCCGCGCCGCGGCCATCATGCTGCCGCCACGCCAGACCCCGCACTCGACGACGTCGCCCGGGATCGCATGCCGGGACACGTGCCGCACCGCGTCGACGAGCGCCGCAATCCGCTCCGCGCTCGTCATCGTGCAGGCGGCGACGTCGCGGCAGATCGCGGCGGTGGCGGCATCGAGGTCGGCGGGCAGCCGGGAACCGCGGCGGGCCGGCCGCAGGAAGCGGGGCATGCTGATCACGGACCGGCCTCGGATGCGGTTCGGATGCGGTGTGGACGGACGGGGCAGGGGCTATCCCACAGTCCACCCCCGGGCCGCAAGGCCAGCGGCCACCGGCACGAGGCCCCAGGATGCCCAAGTTGCGGGGCTGGCCATGGGACCTGAGCCGGTCTGCCGGCTCAGGCGGTGGCGGCCCGGCGGAACCGCCGGGCCAGCGGCACGCCGCCGACCGCGATCCCGCATGCCACCGGAAACACCGGCCCGATCCGCGACGCCAGCGTGCGACCCTCGAGCAGCGGCACGTCGACGACCAGCCAGCCCGGCGACTGCGCCGGCAGCCGCCGCTCCACGGTCCCCACGGGCGTGATCACGCAGGTCTCGCCGGTCGATCCGCACCGCACCAGGCACCTCCTCAGTTCGACCGCCCGGCCCTGCGCCAGCAGCCGATGCTGCGCGAGCGTCAGCGGATCGGCGAACGCCGAGGCGTCGATCAGCGACACGAGCACGTTCGCCGAGGAGGCGACGAGTTCCGCCGCCGCGGCCGGCAGCATGTCTTCGTAGCAGAGCAGCACGCCGAGGCGGGCGGCGCCGCTGGGAAGCACCTCGGCCCCGGAGCCGACGTCATACTCCGTCGCCACGGGAAAATGGAGGCGGAGTTCGGGGAACAGCGTGGCGAAGGGGACGTACTCGCCGAAGGGCATCAGGTGCCGCTTGCGATACACGCCCACGAGCTGCTCGCGGCGGTTGATCAGCAGGGCCGCCTGGTGAATCTCGCGCGGCTTCTCGGGATAGCCACGGTAGACGGCGCCGCCGCACAGGATGGGGCAGGGGGGCGCGGGGCATGGTCGCAGCCCGCGGAGCGGCGGACGTGACCGGCGAAACACCTCCTCCTCGTCGGCGAAGGAGTCGAGACCGTCCTCGTAGGCGCCGCCGCTGCACTCCGGCCAGCAGGCGAGATCCACACGGCTGTCGGCGCAGGCTGCGCGGGTGAGCCGCCGCAGTTCGTCGAGCCCCGCACCCGCCGCCGGGTCCACCTGCACCGCCGCCAGCCGGATGGTCGGCGCCTCCGCCGCCAGCCTCGTCCAATGGTGCAGCGACCAGAGCCCGTAGCCGAGATTGGCCAGCGTGATCACCACCGCCGCAATGCCCGCCGCGGGCACGCGCCGATACTCGAGGCCGACCACCGGACCGAGGACCACGAGCAGGGCTCCCGCAGTCGCGAAGGCGGCGAAGGTCGGCGCCTCGGCACCGAGCAGGTCGGCTGACTGCATCACCACCGGCCAGGCGGCCTGGAATGAGCCGATTTTCCAGGGAAACACCGCCGGAAGCAGCTCCTCCGCGGCCACGGCTCCAAGCGCCGCGGGAAGCCACGCCGAGCGGGGATCGCGGGCCAGGCGGCCGGCAACACAAAGCGGAAGCGCCAGCCGACAGGCGTCCCAGGCGAGGATGGGGGCCACGAACGCCAGCCCCGCCGCTCGGCTCGATCCGAGCACGTCGGCCACCGCCGCCGGCGCCCAGTGAAACGCGATCGCCAGCGCGACGACGGCGCCGAGCAGGACGGCGGCCTCGTGCCGCCACCCTCGTCGGCCTGCCGCCAGCAGCACGGCGATGGTCGCACCTCCGAGGCCGCAGGCGGCGAGCCGCTGGTCGACCCACGGCGCCGCCAGGAACACGGCCGTGCCGACGGCGGCGATCGCCCCGCCGCCCGTCACGATCAGAACTTCACGCCACCGGGCGCGCCGACGATCGTGGCGGCGGTGCCGTCCTGCTGGGCATAGAGATAGATCGTCTTGAAGGTCCGGGTGTCAAACTGCCGCACCGTGTTGGTGACCTGAGCGGCCGCCGGGTTCGCCGCCGAAGCCGTGAAGCCTCCCTTGCGAACCATGAACTGCGAGATGCCGTTGGCGGCGAGCTGGCGGCTCTTGGCCAGCATGCTCGAGGTCGAGACGACGCCCGAGGCGGCGTTCACCGACACGGCCTGACGGCCCACGTTCTTGATGCGCACGGGAATGGTCGGGCCGCTGCCCCCCGCGATGGCGGTGGCGGCGACAGCGGTGGTGACGATGATGGCAAGCAGGCTGCGGTGGATCATGGGTGCCCTTTCAGGAAGCAGATACAGATGAAGCAGATACAAATATGGTGAAGCGCTGCCGCTCCGCGGCATCGACCGGCCGAGTGGTCGGGCCGGCGTGAACCACGACCGCCCTCCACAGTCCCTGATTCTACGACACGGGGCGGCGGGATCAAAATTTCGGTTCGGGGGCCGAAAACATCGAAAGCAAGACCATCGAAAAAAGGATCCGGGCCGGTGGGACCCTTGGGCTCGGGACCCTTGGGCTCGGGACCCTTGAACTTGATCAGGGCGCGGCGCCCGGCCCGTCGCCCCAGTCCTTGGTGGAGATCGCGAGCAGCACCTCGGCAGCCGTATCCTCGGTGAGGAAGGCCACGCGCCCGTCGGCGAACAGGGCATGGACACCCCCGGGGTGATTCCCGCGAAAGCCGTCGACATCCGGCGTGTTGACGACCCGCGAGTTCTGCAGGAAGCAGTTGGTGCCGCAGGCCCAGCGGGCGTTGCCGATGCGCGACTCGCCGTCCATGTCGGCGAAGCCCCGGTCCACGCCCTCCGACACCGTGACCGTGTGGGCCAGGCCGTCGGTCACCATCGCGGCCCGCACCGGGCGAGGATGGGCGGCATCGGTGGCGTAGAGCACGCCGCTGTGATCCCAGCCCGGTCGCAGCGGTTCCCCGTCGCGGAGCGGGATGCCGGTGCCGAGCACGCCGCCGTAATCCTGCTTGCCGGGAAACGAGCGGATGCCCGACGGGCAGACGTAGGTCGCGAGCACGAGGTCGGCGATCTCCGCATTGCCTCCGCCCGCGTTCCAGGGCCGACTGTAGTCGATGCGGCGGGCGACCGTCTCGCCGTCGAGGAACGGAAGGATGAACGACGACCAGGCGTGGTCCCGCCCCGTCACCGCGTCGCTGCCCGGCGGAAACGCCCTGCGGGACGACTCGTGTGCCGAGAGCGCCAGCCCCATGGCGTGGAGGTTGGCCGCGCACGCCGTCCGCCGACCCGCCTCCCGCGCCCGCTGCACGGCCGGCACGAGCAGCGCGACCAGGGCCCCGAGGATCGCGATCACGATGAGCAGTTCGACGAGGCTGAACCCGGCCTGCCGCCGCTTCCCGCGGACGGCGGCGGCGAAGTCGCCGACGAGCCGCACCACCTGCCGCCTCGTCCGCCAGCCGGTGCGGTCGACCACCAGCGCCCGCCGGTCACCGGTGGCGGTCGTCGTGAGCCGCGGGAAGAGCATCGGCCCCTGGTAGCCGTCGCGATGCGTCCATGACCGGACGGCCGACGCATGGTGGTGGCGGAGCCGGACCGAGAGCGCGGGATTGACGATCGAGACCCCGGCCGCGGCCGCCTCATAGGCCAGGCGGTTCTCGCAGGCGGGCAGGCCGAACACGAATCCGGCGTCGAAGGCGGGCAGGCTGCCGGCGACGAACGCCCAGGCGTCCTGGGAATGCGAGTAGAAGGTCCAGCCATCCGCGTCGATCCGCCCCTCCATGGAGGGTGCGGTGTCGTCGTCCCACCTCGACAGCGCCACGATCGTGGCCGCAGCCGACTCGGCCAGGATCGGCTCCACGAGCCGGATCGAGGCGTCGAAGGCGATGTCGCTGTTGGCGACCACGCAGATGGTGCCTGCGAACCGCGTGGCGGCCAGGGAAAACAGGTCGGCGAACGCCAGCCGCTGAGCGCCGCAGTCGATGAACTCCTGGTGGCCGAAGACGCCCGCCGAGGCGTTGAGGTCGCGCACCTGGCGAAGCTCCGCGTCACGACGCGGATCGGGCGATGAATACGACTGCTGGATGAGGATCATGACGCTGCCTTCGATTATGCTACCTCGGGTACTCAGCGACATTCCACCTCTGGAGCCACTCCAACACTCATGAAGATTCTCGTCACCGGCGGCGCCGGCTTCATCGGCAGCCACATCGTCGATGCGCTGCTCGCCCGCGGCCACGGCGTGGCCGTGCTCGACGACCTGTCGTCCGGCTCCGCCGGGAATCTGCCGGCAGGCGTGCCGCTCCATGTGGCCGACATCGTCGATCCGGAGGCCGTGCGGCGGGTGTTCGCCGCCGAGCGGCCCGATGCACTCTGCCACCAGGCGGCGCAGATGTCGGTGAGCCGCTCCGTCCGCGAGCCGCTGTTCGACGCGCGGGTCAACTGCATCGGCCTGATCAACGTCCTCGACGCCGCGGTGGCCGGCGGCTGTCGGAGGATCGTCTTCGCCTCCAGCGGCGGCGTGCTCTACGGCGACGTCACCGCACCGGCCCCGGAAACGGCGCCCGCCAATCCCGTGAGCCCCTACGGGATCACCAAGTGGGTGGGCGAGCGGTACCTCTCCTTCTATGCCGCGGAGCATGGCATCGCGGCGGTGGCGCTCCGCTACGCCAACGTCTACGGGCCGCGGCAGAATCCGCATGGCGAGGCGGGCGTGGTGGCGATCTTCTGCACAAAACTGCTCGCCGGCGAGCCGGCCACGATCAACGGCGACGGCCGTTACGTGCGGGACTACGTGCACGGCAGCGACGTGGCCCGGGCCAACGTGCTGGCGCTCGAGGTGGCCGACCGCTGCCGGCCCGGCACGCTCACGAGCCTCAACATCTGCACCGGGATCGGCACCGACGTGGTGGAGCTCGAGGCCGGTGCCGATGTTGAGGCTCAGCAGGGTGCCCGGCTCGAGCGGGGCCTCGAGCGCGAGGAGATTCGCCGCCGCCACGTCGGGTCCGTAGACGTAGTCCCGCACGTAGTGGCCGTCGCCGTTGATGGTGGCCGCCTCGCCGGCGAGGAGTTTCCGGCAGAAGATCGCCACCACGCCCACCTCGCCGTGTGGGTTCTGCCGCGGGCCGTAGACATTGGCGTAGCGGAGCGCCACCGCCGCGATGCCGTGTTCGCGGGCATAGAAGGAGAGATACCGTTCCCCGACCCACTTCGTGATGCCATAGGGACTGATCGGGTCGGCCGGTGACTCCTCCCCGGCCGGCGTGGTCACGTCCCCGTAGAGCACCCCACCGCTGGAGGCGAAGACGACCCGTCGGCA
>JBJTQP010000202.1:0-4005 GCA_046075685.1 Planctomycetaceae bacterium
GCTCGCGAGGTGTATGGCGAGCACAACCCGCAGTGGCTGCTCTTCCGGGCCTGGCTGCTGACGGAAGCCCCGACCTGGCTGCGGGATGCCTACGTGGCCCACGGCCAGGACGTCGCCGCCTGGATCCACGACAAGCCGCTCGCCAAGACCGCCATCAAGAGCCTGATGGATCTCATCGTCGGGCAGTATGAGGCGACTATGCCCACCACGAGCAACAACTGAACCTTCTTGATATCCTACCAACGGTTTCGCGACAAAAAGAGATATCCATAGTCATGAAAGCCTCGCTACTTATTCTCCGGATGTCCGGCCGACTCGCTGCACTCTTCGTGGTGGCGACGGCATGCGGCTGGATAAACGTGGCCCACGGCCAGCCCGCCAGGATGCAGTATTCGTCTGGAGCCACGGTCCGGCAGGGCGGCGGAGACCTTCCGTTCTCAAACAGCACCTATCGCCGTCCCACCGTCAGCCCTTACATGCAACTTCAGCAGCAGGGCTTTAATCCGTTGCAGCAGCAGAACATCTACCAGACGATGGTGCAGCCGCAGGTACAGCAGCAGCAGCAACAGATCGAGCAGTTGGCGCAACGTCGCCAGATGTCGAAACTCCAAAACCAGGTTCAGCAGATTGGCCGCGACACCTCGGGCAGGCAGATCGACGAATCCATCCGCCCGACGGGCCACCGGGCGACGTACATGAACTACTCGCACTTCTACCAGTAGCGATGCTGCTGGAGAGCAGGAACGGCGATGATCCTGCTGGTCACCGGAGCGAGCGGTTTCGTCGGCCGGGAACTTGTGGCCTCGCTCGCGGCGGAAGGCATCACGGGCACGGCCACCGGCAGGATGCCGCCGCCGGTGGCCGTCCGCGGATGGCAGGCCTGCGGACGGGCGGCAGTGCTGGCGGAATCACCCGCGCCCGGCAGCACGCCCGAGGCGATCGTGCACCTCGAGGTGAAGCAGCACGTGCCGCGGCCCACTGCGGCGGACGTGGCCGAGTTTGAGGCGGTGAACGTGGGCGGCACCAGGGAGTGGCTCGACTGGGCCGCCCGGAACGGCGTGCCGCGATTCGTGCTCGTGAGTTCGATCAAGGCGGTGGCCCCCGGCCCGGGGCCGATGACCGAAGACGCCCTCCCCGAACGATCCTCGCCCTACGGCCGGTCGAAGGCGGAGGCCGAGCAGGCGGTGCGCGGCTGGGCAGCGGCCGACGACCGGCGGTCGGCTGTGATCCTCCGGCCCGCTCCCGTCTACGGCCCGGGCAACGAAGCCAACCTCGCGGCCTTCGTGCGACAGATCCTGGCCAGCAAGCCCTGCCTGATCGGGGCGGGGGCGACGCGGAAGTCGGTCGTCTCGCGGCGAAATCTCTGCGCGGCGATCGCGTTCGCAACCACGCGGGTGGGGCCCGGCTGCCACGTGTTCAACGTGTCGGACCCGGCAACCGTCTCGCTGGCGGACCTCGCCACGACGATCGCCGACCTCGGCGGGGCTCCACCGCCCCGGCGAATTCCGGACTGGCTGGCCACCCTGGCCGCTCCGGTGGGCGACGCGGTCGAGGCCGTGACCGGCCGCGACTTCCCGCTCACCTCGGCCCGGCTGCGGGCCATCCGCGAGACGACGATCTTCCCGTGCGACCGGCTCTTGGCGGCCGGCTTTCGCCACCCGCAGACGACCCGCGATGGACTCGCCGAAATGGTGGCGTGGGCGAGCCAACCTCGGTAGCAGGAGCTGCAGACATGGGGCACGGGGAAAGCGCCCACCGCCCTCGGCGGCGCAGCATTCCTACTCGCCCTCGATCAGCTCGTCGTGCCGGATCGCCGCCTTGCGGGCCGCGGGAATGGCTCCCGCCCGCTGCCATCCCCGCACGGCCAGATTGAGCGACATGATCGCAATGTCGCGCCGGCCTCCCGACTCCGCACGGGCCGCGACCTGCTCCGCGACCTCGGCGAACGCGGCCGCCCGCTCAGGGGCGAGCATCCGCACGGGGATCTCCTTCAGCGACCGCAGCTCCTCCGCCTCGGCGTCGAAGTCGTAGGTCGCCGAGGCCAGCACGATCGCCCGATCGAGCGACTTCGCGTTGCCCGAGGCCACCGCCATCCGCCGGGCTTCAGCCAGCATCAGCCACTTCACGTCGCGGTCGGCCTCGGCTGAGGCGGCCTCGATGAGGGCGTCGGCGATCACGGCTGCCCCCGCCGAGGTTCGGCCGCGGGCCAGGATTCCCGGATACCGCCGCTCGAACTCCGCCCGGGCGTCGATCAAGTCGCGGGACGAAGGCGGAGCCTCCACCATCGCCGCCGCCGGCAGCTGCCGCATCGTGGGGCGGGCAGGGGCTGCGGCAGCGGGCGGCTCGACCGCCCCTGGGGATTCATCGGCCCGTACCGGCAGGGCGAGGATGACGGCGACAAACGCGACATGACGCATTCCCGCAGCGTAGCCGGCGGGTCCGCGGCAAGCCAGCAGCGGGAGGTGCAACAGCCGCCCCGCGGCCCCGTACGTGCGGGCTTGCAGCCTGCACCAGACACAACCCGCATTCCGCAGGCTACAAGCCCGCGGCTACGGGGACACGATCTGCACCGTTCCGCGGCCCCAGTAGGTGCAGGCTTGCAGCCTGCACCAGACCGGGTCGATTCCGCAGGCTGCAAGCCCGCGGCTACGAGGAACCTGCTGCTAGCCTGTACCGAACCGCGTCGATTCCGCAGGCTCCAAGCCCGCGGCTACGAAAAACCCGCTGCCGGCCGGTTACTTCGCGGCAGCCAGTTCGGCCTTCTTCCGCTCTTCCACGATTTCCTTCTGGATGTTGCCCGGCGTGGGCTTGTACTTCGCGAACTCCATCGTGAACACACCCTGACCCTGCGTCATGCTCCGCAGGTCGGTGGAGTAGCCGAACGTCTCCGCCAGCGGCACCTCGGCGATGATCGTGGACGTGTTGCCCACGGTCTCCGTCGAGATGATCAGGCCGCGACGCTTGTTGAGTTCGCCCGTCACCGCACCCTGGAAATCGGCCGGCACCTCGACCTCCATCTTCATGATGGGCTCGAGGAGCACCGGCTTCGTGTTGAGGAAGGCTTCGCGGAAGCCGGCCCGGGCGCAGACCTGGAAGGCCATGTCGCTGGAGTCGACGTCGTGGTAGGAGCCGTCCTCGAGCGTGGCCTTCACGCCCACGATCGGGAACCCTGCGATCGGGCCCTTGTTGAGCACCGCCAAGAAGCCCTTCTCCACGGACGGGATGTATTCACGCGGCACGCGGCCGCCGACCACCGCGTCTTCAAAGACGAAGTTTTCGGTGGCGTCGTCGGGCAGCGGCTCGAGGTGACCGATGATGTGGGCATACTGGCCCGAGCCGCCCGTCTGCTTCTTGTGCTTGTAGTCGTAGGCCGTGCCCTTGGTGGGGGCCTCGCGGTAGCTCACCTTCGGGGCGCCCACCGTCACCTCGACCTTGTATTCGCGCTTGATCCGCTCGACGTAGATGTCGAGATGCAGCTCGCCCATGCCGGCGATCAGCGTCTCGCCCGTCTCCTCGTCGGTGAACACGCGGAACGTGGGATCCTCGCGGGTGAACCGCTGCAGGCCCTTGCTGAGCTTGTCGAGGCCGTCGCGGTTGGTGGGGGTGATCGCCATCTTGATCACCGGCTCCGGCACGAACATGCTCTCGAGCGTGCAATACTTCGCGTCGGCGGAGTAGGTGTCGCCGGACGCGGCATCCACGCCCATCACGGCCACGATGTCGCCCGCCTCGGCGGAGTCGATCTCCTCGCGCTTGTCGGCATGCATCCGCACGATCCGGCTGAACCGCTGCTTCTGGCTGGTGCGCTGGTTGATGTAGGCCTCGCCCTTCTTCATCGTGCCCTGGTAGAGCCGCATGAACGTCAGCTGGCCGAAGGGATCGTCGACGATCTTGAAGGCCATCGCCACGAGCGGCTTCTTCGGATCGGCCTCGAGGTCGAACTTCTCGTCGGGGTTCGTCCAGTTCTTGGCGATCACCTTCCGCTCGAGCGGGTTGGGCAGGTAG
>JBJTQP010000203.1:0-5498 GCA_046075685.1 Planctomycetaceae bacterium
AAGTAGCCGCAGCGGACGTCCCATCTCGACGACACGGGCATCACGGCGGTCAGTCCGAGCTCGCCGACAAAGGAGCAGGCCGCCGGCCCGTCCGCCCGCGCTGCTGCGGAAAAGGCCCCGCCGGAACTCGTGGCATAGCGATACGACGAATACTGCCCGGCATGATTGTAATACGCACCCGCCTTTACGAGGCCCTCGATCCGGGCCATGCCGGCCGAACCGAGGAGCACAGAGTCGATGCCGATTTGGCCACCCCAGAGATTGTTGAAGCACTGCGTGTCGTAGAAGTCCACGCCCTGGTCGGTGATCGGCGCAGGGGGAGGCGGAGCCGAGAAGGAATCCTGCATCCGCAGCGTCTCATTCCATTGCAGCCACCGCATCCCGACGAGGAACTGGCAGGAGCCCTGCCAGAAGCAGTGGCGAGCGTTGAACTCGAGGCTCTGCAACTGGCCGAGCAACGTGGCGTTGGCCGAGTTGAGCTGGGTTCCCTGCACGCCCCACTCGTTGCCGTAGATTCCCGGGGGTGATGTCACGTATCCATTCCGTGCATAGGGAACCGACCGGTCGGAGTAGAAGTTGCCGGCGTACAGGTAGGTCGCCTCGAGCGTGCGACCATCGCAGTCGGTGCGAAGAAACGAGAGTCGGGGGGCGGCCAGCACGTCGCTGTTGAGGTTTGCGGCATCAAGCGCCGTCGGCCCGAGCCCTCCTGCGACGGGGTCGATCGTGGAAAAAATCGCCCGCTGCGGCGGGGCGTTGCGCCAGAGCGCCAGCGTGTCGGCACGGAGCGTCCAGCACGCGTGTTTGCTCGCCGCCAGGCATTGAATCACCCCTGGCTGATACAGCGGCTCTGGTGCGCACGCGGCCGAGTGATTGGCGACTCGGTGCTCGAGGCCGATGGGAACCGAAGCGGCTCCGTCTTCGATCACCGCGGACGAGTCTGCCGGCGGATCCAAGAAGGGAGCGGCAGCCCCATCAGGTGTCGTGCCTTCGGGCACGATCACCGGGTTGGGGCCCCACTCCTGATCGCCTCCGGGCATCGGCAGCGCGGGGGAGGCCGCCTGGGGAAGCAAGACTGACGATTCGGCCATTGCTCCCCCCCCGCCCGCCACCACCTCGTCACCCCACGGGGACGCGTGCGAGGGAGCCGCTGGAGCCGCCAGTGTGATCACGCAGGCGAGCACACCAGGAATGACCCGCACGAGAGATGCCATCGTCATTGTCCCCCCCTCCGCAGACACCGATTCTGCTGCGTTCATCGGTTGTGCCGGGCGAGGATCGTCAGGTTTCTTCCGTGCCTGGCGATGCGGCAAGGTGGGCTGTTCTGTCGGCCTGGCCGTATAGTTTCCTCAGCCTGCCCGGTTCGCCTGCATCACCCGACGCGAATCCCGGGAGCGGCAGTCACGACCCTCACGACCGGACGTCGAAATCGAAGGACGTCGTGATGTCATCCCGAGGGTCTTGAAGCCATGAGCCTGCGGTCCGCCTTCTTGCGTGTCATGCCCGTCGCGATCCTGGCAATCCTCCCGTGGCCTGCCGTCGTGGGGAGTGGGTTCGAGGATGGTCAGCCGGGCGATACAGCGACGATCGTGGTCGGCGAGGGTGACGCGTCGCTCGCAGACGACCTTTCCAGGGCGTTCGTCTCGGCGGATCGGCTGCCGGCTTCGGCGGCTGGTGCGGCGCCCGGGGTCGAGGAATCGACCGTCACGACACCCTTTGAGACGGGCAGTGCACGGAACTCGAGCGGCTCGAGCAAATCGCTCTTCCTGCCGGTCCAGCCCCGCTGGCAGGCCCAAATCGATGCGCTCATGCTCTGGCAGGGCAACATCCCCAGCCGCGTGCTCTACACGTCTTGGCCGTCGAATGCGGCCGCACTGGACGTCAATCAGGCACAGTCGGCCATGACGGCTGGCGTGCGGTATGGGCTGCTTCTGAATCTCGACCCGGTCTACGCGATCGAAGGCAACTACTTCAACGTCTCGTCGTTCAACGGCGCCGCAGCGACCCCGGCCGGCACCTACGCCCAGAACAACCTGGCGGCCCCGAGCGTAGGGCCCAACGACGGCATCATCTTCACGTCCGCGAACGTGGCCACCAGCGGCGCCATCGGCAGCGCGGAACTCAACTGGCGGCGCCGGACCGGCACGCCCGTCACCTGGCTGGCCGGATTCCGCTGGGTCGAATGGAATCAGGGCATGTCGATCAACGACCGATTCGTATTCGATCCGCTCGTCGGCCTGCCGCCGGGTACGAGCCGTCTCGACGTTTCGACCGGAAACAACCTGTATGGCGGTCAGCTGGGAATGGATCTCTGCCTCTGGAACCGCTGGGCGGGTGCCGTGCAGGTCAACGGGCTTGGCAAGGCCGGCGTGTTCTACAACAGGGCGTCGTATCAGCGATCCATCGGCACATTCATGCAGGATGGGCAGCCGCCGGAGGTGCTCGGCCCCGTCGCCGCCACGGCTGACCAGACATCGTTCGTCGGGGAACTTGGCGTGAACGCGAGCGTGCGGATCACGAACTGGCTCTCCTGGCGGGCGGGATACTCGCTGTTCTGGCTGACCTGCGTCGCGACGCCGGCCAATCAGCTGGCGGTCACCAACCTGATGGATTTCCCACCGACCGCGCTGATCGACACGAATGGCAGCGTGCTGCTGCACGGAGCGACCACCGGCCTCGAGGCGCGGTGGTAAGGGGGCTCACACGAGAGCCTCACGCGTTCGTGAGGCTCGGGGCTGCCCATGCCCGTCGCCGGACGTTCGCGTCGGGCATCCTGCCCGACGCTCACTCGGATGCCGCCATCGCTTCGCCATCGTGGCTTCCCCGACCAATCCGCCGATGGCGGATCGGTGCCCGGGCATACGCCGGCTCTCGGGCATGGGCAGCCCCGCGCTGAGATTCCCGTAGCCGCGGGCTTGCAGCCTGCGGAATCCGGCCGGCCGCGGCGCTGAACCGACGCGCGAGGATCAAGCGGAGTCCGTATAAGAGGGCACGACGGCCTGCACGGCCGCTGCCGTGATCGTGGCCTCCGGCTTGATCACGGCCGCCGCCAGAAGAAGCTCGCCTTGCTGGCCATGCCGACACCCGCCGAGGCGATGGCCGTGCCCGGGCCGCCGACGTCGAGCTGATACAGACCGCTCAACGAGCCCGCGGTCGCCGGGAGCGTGATCGTGTAGGTCGAGCCGCTGCCGGTGATGGTCGTGCCCGCAAGGGCCACGACGGTCATGCTCCCGCCCGGGCCGGTGTAGTAGAGCCTGAGGGCCGATGGATTTACCCCCGTGACAGCCGCGTTGAAGGTCAGGGTGATCGTCCGCACCTTCGTGGTCAGGGCGGGACTGCCTGCTGCGGTGGTGGCCAGTGGCACGCCATTGGCTGTCGCGGAAGCGGCCAGGATGGTGTCGAGCACGATGTCAGGCGTGAGACGGGCGGCGACGTTCGCGTTGCCGACGGCATCGGTGAAACGGGCGGCCGGCACCCGGATCACCGCCGTCCCTCCGACGTTCGGCGTGGGCGTGAACGTCGCGGTGAAGGTGCGGCCGCTGCCGGCGAAGTTCGCGATCGTTCCCCCGGTGACCGCGATCGCGGCTGCCGAGAACGTCGTCGACGTCTCGCTCAGCGTGAACGTGAGCGTGGCCGTCTCACCGATTCCCAGCCGCGGCTTGTTCGTCGCGATCACGACCGCAGGTGCGGCCGTGTCGACCACGATCGATGGGCTGAGGGCCCCCGCCGCATTGGGATTGTTGGCGGCGTCGAAGAAGGCCTTCGCGGCGACGGCGACCGTGCCCGCAGCCGTCGAGTTCGGCAGCGGCGTGAACACGGCCGAGTAGAAACGGCCCGATCCGCTGAATGCCGACAGGGTGCCGCCGGTCACCGTCACGTCCTCGGCCGCAAAGCTCGTCGAGGGCTCGCTGAGCACGAAGGAAATCACGGCCGTCTGACCTGCGCGAAGCGTCATGGCATTCGAGGTGATGGCCACCGTCGGCACGACGGTGTCGATCACCATCGCAGGCGTCAGGAAGGCGGCGGTGTTGGCGTTGCCGACGGCGTCGAAGAACCGGCCCTCGGAAACGCTCACCGTACCGTTCATGGTGACGTTGTTGAACGGCGTGAAGACGGCCGAGTAGGTCGTTCCCGAGCCGGTGAAACCGCTTACCGTGCCGCCCGTCACCGAGACGTCGTCCGCACCGAAGCTTGTGGAGGGCTTGCTGAGCACAAACGTGATGTTTGCCACCCGCAGCGTGCGGAGAACAGGCCGGTCGGTGGAGATCGACACCGTGGGTCGCACGGTGTCGATCGCGATCGGCGGCGAGAGGGCGCCCGCGGCGTTCCCGTTGCCGACGGCGTCGGTAAAGCCACCGGCTGCGACGGCGATCGTTCCGGCCACCGTCGAGTTGACGGATGGAGTGAAGACGGCCGTGTAACCGGCGCCGGAACCGCTGAAGGCCGACAGGCTCCCACCGACGACCGTCACATCGGCAAGCGTGAACGTGGTCGAGGGCTTGCTGAGCGTGAACGTGACGACCGCCGTCTCGCCAGCCCGCAGCGTCGACCGGCTCACCGCGATCCCGACGGTGGGCAGGACGGTGTCGATGGCGATCGGGGGCAGGAGTTCACCCGCCGTGTTCGGATTGTTGGCGGCGTCGAAGAAGGAGCGGGCTGCGACCTTGACGGTTCCCGGGGCGGTCGAGCCGGCCAGGGGCGTGAAGACGGCGGAATAGGACTGCCCCGAGCCGCTGAAGCCCGACAGCGTGCCTCCGGTCACCACGACATCCTCGGCCGTGAACGTGGTCGACGGCTCGCTGAGCAGGAAGGAAATCAGGGCCGTCTGGCCTGCCCGCAGCGTGGCGGCACTCGACGCGAGCGCGATCGTGGGGACGATCGTGTCGATCGTCATCGGCGGCGTGAGCGCA
The DNA here is from genome assembly GCA_046075685.1 of Planctomycetaceae bacterium. Lineage (GTDB taxonomy): Bacteria > Planctomycetota > Planctomycetia > Pirellulales > UBA1268 > QWPN01. Next base: position 4,908 of record JBJTQP010000203.1, read on the forward strand.
CCGGCCGCGTTGGGATTCCCCGCGGCGTCGGTGAACGTGTTGCCTGCCACCGCCACCGTCCCCGTCGTCATCGCGTTGTCGACGGGCGTGAACACGGCCGTGTAGGTGCGGCCGCTCCCGGTGAAGTTGGTGAGCGTTCCGCCAGTCACGACGACATCCTCGCGGCCGAAGGTGGTCGAGGGCTCGCTGAGCGTGAAGGTGATGGTCGCGGTGCGGAGCGTCCGCAGCACCTGCCGATCGGTCGTGATCGTGATCGTGGGCGGCTGCGTGTCGATCGGAATGGAGGGCGTGAGGGCGCCCGCCGTGTTCGGATTGCCGGCGGCGTCGAAGAACCGCCCCGCCGCGACCGTCACGGTGCCGTTGGCCGTGGAGTTGGCGAGCGGCACGAACGACGCCGAGTAGGTGGTGCCGGAACCGGTGAACCCGGACAGCACGCCGCCCGTCACGGTGACGTCGTCGGCGGTGAAGCTCGTCGAAGGCTCGCTGAGCACGAAGGTGAGCACGGCGAACTCGCCGGCCCGGAGGGCCGACTTGTTGGACGAGATCGTCACCTGCGGGAGCACCGTGTCGATGGCGATCGGGCTGGAAAGC
>JBJTQP010000204.1:0-27456 GCA_046075685.1 Planctomycetaceae bacterium
CGTCGTCGATGTTCTCCGCGGCGGCATAGCCACAGCAGTTGCCTGCATTGAAGGTCAGCATGCGCTCGAGCCGGCCGCTCCCCTCCGGATAGACGACGAGGAACCCCGCCTCGTCGGCCTTGTCGTTCAATCCGCTGAACAGGACCATGGTGGCCGCATTCGCACCGCCGCCGTGAAATGCCAGCACCAGCGGCAGCGGCGTGGCCCGATCATTTCCCGGGGGCACGTGCACCAGGTAGCTTCGCCGGCGACCGTCCACCTCGAGGGAGCGTCGCAGATCGCCGGCGTGCACGGCGGCGCCATGCAGTGCGGCGAGCACCACGGTCGCGGCAAGAGCGGACATGCGCATGGCCATCTCCCCGGCCTCCGGACCGTAGTATGGAGCCGAAGCACACCGCCTGCATCACCCTCGGCCTGACCCCGGCCGCAACCGCAGACTTCGTCGGCATGACCACGACCCGCCACCTGTTCCTGCTCCTCTTCAGCCTGCTTCCAGCAACCTCTGCCAACGCCGTCGACGTGCGGCCCAACGTGATCGTGGTGCTCGTCGACGACCTGGGCTGGAAGGATCTTGCCTGCCAGGGGAGCGACGTCTACCAGACACCCCACATCGACCGGCTCGCCGCCTAGGGCATGCGGTTCACCAGCGGCTACTCGGCCTGCACCGTCTGCTCGCCGACCCGCGCCGCGATGCTCACCGGCCAGTATCCAGCGCGGCTGCACGTCACTGACTGGATCGCGGGCCACGAGCGGCCCCACGCGAAGCTGCGGATCCCCGACTGGACCAGGCACCTGTCGCTCGAGCAGGTCACGCTCGCCGAACGGCTGAAGGCGGCGGGCTACGCCACGGCCACCATCGGCAAGTGGCACCTCGGCGGCGCGGGCTTCGCGCCGGAGCAGCAGGGCTTCGACATCAACAAGGGCGGGACCGACAAGGGCCAGCCGCCGAACTACTTCTCGCCCTACGGAATCCCCACGCTGCCCGACGGGCCGGAGGGGGAATACCTCACCGACCGCGAGGCCTCGGAGGCCGTCGCCTTCATGGAGGCGAACCACGACCGGCCGTTCTTCCTCTATCTGCCCCACCACGGCGTGCACACGCCGATCCAGGCGAAGCCGGAGGTGGCGGCGAGGTATGCCGCGAAGCGGCCGGGCATGCCGCCCAAGCGCGCCGCCTACGCCGCGATGGTGGCAAGCGTCGACGAGGCGCTGGGCACGATCCTCGCCACGCTCGACCGGCTCGGGATCCGCGACCGCACGGCGATCGTCTTCACGAGCGACAATGGCGGCCAGGCGTCGATCACCGACATGCGGCCGCTCCGCGCCGGCAAGGGCTCGGCCTACGAGGGGGGCGTCCGCGTGCCGCTGGTCGTCTCGTGGCCGGGCGTCACCACGCCCGGCAGCACGACCGACGTGCCGGTGATCACGCCCGACATTCCGGCGACGATCCTCGACCTCACCGGTGTCGGCCCCGCGCCGGCCCAGCCGCTCGACGGGACGAGCCTCGCCGGCCTCCTCCGCGGCGGCAGCCTCGACCGCGACGCGATCTACTGGCACTACCCGCACTACCACCCCGGCGGCGCCACGCCCTACTCGGCGATCCGCTCGGGCCCATGGCGGCTCGTGCACTTCTACGAGGACGACCGCGACGAGCTCTACGACCTCGCCACCGATCCCGGCGAGACCACCGACCTCGCGACAACGCAGCCCGCGAAGGCCCAGGAGCTCCGCCGCACGCTCGACACCTGGCTCGCCGACGTGGGCGCCCAGCTGCCGACGCCGAACCCCGACGCCGATCCCACCCGCGACCGCCCGTGAGGGTGCCCATGCCATCCTCTCCGGCATGAACTCAGCGAGGGAGTGCCCGTGCCCCGTGGCCGGCGTATGCCGACAAGCGCAGCCAGGATGGCGAAGCGCCGTCGGCATCCGAGTGAGGGGATGCCACGAAGGCATCCACGAACGTCCGGCCACGGGGCATGGGCACTCCCGAGCCACCCCACGGGCCCGCTGCCTTGCGGTCCGGCAGCACGCCGTGTCGAATACGCCCGCGATTTATCCCCCGCCCCGGAGACCCAGCCATGGCCAAAAAGTCCGTCGCCGCCCTCGATCCCGCCGGCAAGACCGTCCTCGTCCGCGTCGACTTCAACGTGCCGCAGGACGATTCCGGAGCGATCACCGACGACCGGCGGATTCGCATGGCCCTGCCCACGATCCAGTCGATCGTCGATCGCGGCGGCAAGGCCGTCTTGATGTCGCATCTCGGACGGCCTGCCGGCAAGGGGTTCGAGGCGGAGTTTTCGCTGGCCCCGGTTGCGAAGCGGCTCGGAGAACTCCTCGGCAAGCCGGTCGCGCTCGCCTCCGACACCGGCGGGCCCGACGCCCACGCCAAGGCCAAGGCCCTGCCCGCCGGCGGCGTGCTCGTGCTCGAGAACGTCCGCTTCAACAAGGGTGAGAAAAAGGGGGATGACGCGGCCTACGTGGCCGGCCTCGCGACCCTCGCCGACGCCTATGTGAACGACGCCTTCGGCACCTGCCACCGCACCGAGGCGAGCATGCACGCGGTGCCCGTGGCGATGAAGGCCGCGGGCAAGCCGGCGCTGGTCGGCTTCCTCGTCGACAAGGAGATCCAGTATCTCGCCGACGCGATCGCGCGGCCGAAGCGTCCGTTCGTCGCGATCCTCGGCGGGAAGAAGGTGTCGGACAAGATCGCGGTGATCATGAACCTGCTCTCGATCTGCGACCACGTCCTGATCGGCGGGGCGATGGCCTACACGTTCGCCCTGGCCCAGGGTGGCAGGACCGGGAAATCGCTCGTGGAGCCCGACAGGGTCGAACTGGCCAAGGAGCTGCTGGCCAAGGCCGGCGGAAAGCTCGTCCTGCCCGTCGACACGCACTGCGCCGACGACTTTTCCGCGACCGCGACCAGGCAGGTCGTGAAGGCCGGCGCGATTCCCGACGGCTTCGAGGGTCTCGACATCGGACCGGAGACGGCCACGCAGTACGCCGCCATCATCCGCTCCGCCGGCACGGTGGTCTGGAACGGCCCGATGGGCGTGTTCGAACTTCCTCCCTTCGACGCCGGCACGAAGGCGGTCGCCGACGCGGTGGCCGACGCCACGGCGCGGGGCGCCGTCACGATCATCGGCGGCGGCGACTCGGCCGCCGCGGTGGAGCACCTGGGCTACGCCGACCGGGTGAGCCACGTCTCCACCGGTGGTGGTGCTTCGCTCGAGATGCTCGAAGGCAAGGCCTTTGAGACGGTCGCCGTCCTCGACGATGCCTGACGGCGGACCACGATGGGCCGCCCATGACGCGGCTCAGAAGCCGGCGGTTGCGGCGGCCTCGGGAGCCGCCGACCGCTCGAGCCGCGCCGCCGCCCGCGCGACATAGGCCCGGTCGAACTCGCTGAGTTGCTCGAGCGGCACCATGATGGACCGCTGTGGCGAATCGATCAGGCACGCCCCGTCACGAACCTCGCGAAGCGATCCGACCATCGCCCGCGATCCGCTCCGGTCGATCCACCGCCGCAGCGGCTCCCGCGGCCTGCGGTGCGCAGCGTCACCCGCCTCGGGAACCGCGGGCGCGGAATCCGTGCCTGCAGCAGTCCCAGCGCTGCGTGCTTCTGCCTCCTGGGAACCAGCCGGCGGCGTCTCAGCCGGGATCGCGTCCGCGGCGGACGGCTGACTCGCGGCCTCGCCCCCGCGCTCCAGTTCGTCAACTTCTTCGAAGATGTTCCGTTCGCGGGGAACGGCGGGAGTTGTCGGCAGTTCCAGCGGCGAACCAGCCGGTGTCGCATCCCGCAGCGGAGCGGCGGGCACCACTTCGGCGGGCAGCGGGGTCGGCACGGGCGTCGGCTGCGGGGCTGGTGCCTGAACCGGAGCCGGCGGTGACATCGCACCCGCCTGCAGCACCGGCTCGAGGTGCGGAACAGCCACCGCGACAGCGGAATGCGCTTCCACCACGAACGGCTGCTCCACGGGCGGCGTCACGACCTGCTCCACGTACTCCGAACCGTCGGCGCCCCACAGCCCCACCTCGCAAACGACGACGCAGTCCTCCAGCGTGGCATATCCGCAGGACACATCGCTCCCGAAGACCTCATCCGGCATACAGCCGTTCTGAGCCACCACCTCCGCCAGCCCGAGCGGGGCGGGGCACGTCGCAACCACGCTATGGCGCTGGCAGTTGCGGAGATACCAGCATGCTCTGGCCGCATCCGTCGTCATCACCAGGGTCAGGACACCGACCAGGACGGTGCGGCACCGCGGAAGGGGGTGGATACGGCGACGCACGGCTTCACCTTGCAGCATGGGAGACCAACGAGACGACGTCCATGCTAATCCCTGCCGGCGCGTGTTCAACAAACGCGCCGGAAAACGACCGGGGCCGGAACGGCTTTCGCCATTCCGGCCCCTCGTGGATCGAACCCGCCAGCCGCCTGCGAACGGGGTAGAGCAATGCGAAACTGACGCGAACCGTGGCTGCGGACGATGACGTCCGGGGCCTCAGGGGGCTCGGGTCAACGCGATGGGGTTGGCACCTCCGACGGAACGCGGCAGCGGGTCGAATGTCGTGCTGAAACATTCGTCACGGGCGTCCGCGGCGGTCCAGGGTTTCCCGGCCGAACCGACAATCCTCGCAACCCGCACCACCCGCTCAGCTGCATCCCATCGACGTCGCGCAGTTGTAGCAGAGGTAGCAGTTGCCGCTCCGCACCGTGATCGAACCGCAGTTTTCACACACCGGGGCGTCGCTCTGGAACTTGGCGAACTGAGTCTGTCGGTCCGCGGCACTCGCCGTCGGATCGACAGCCATCCTCACGCCCGCCCGCTCCAGCAGGGTCGCCGCCGCCGGCCGCGAAGCGGCCTTCGGCACCGCCGTCGAATGACCGTTGGTGCCGCCGGGATGCTTGCCGCGACTTCCCGTCACCTCGATCTTGGCCTTCCCCTGGCCATCGGCCAGCCCGCTCGCCGTCGTGGCGGCGGGCTTGCGCTCGGTTTCCGTATCGCCCCCGGCGGCGGCCTCCCCGCCGCCGCCGTCGCCGCCGTATCCGCCCGGCCGATTCGCCTCCCGATAGCCGGGAATGAACTCCGTGCCCATCCAGCGGAACAGATAGTCCACCAGGCTCTTGGCCACCGGGATGTCGGGATTCTTGGTGTAGCCCCACGGCTCGAACCGCGTGTGCGAGAACTTCTTCACATACACCTCGAGCGGCACGCCGTACTGCAGGCTCATCGAGACCGCCGTGCCGAAGGCGTCCATCAGGCCGCCGATCGTGCTGCCCTCCTTGGCCATCGTGATGAACAGCTCACCGGGCCGGCCGTCGTCGTAGAGGCCGACGGTGATGTAGCCCTCGTGGCCGCCGACGTTGAACTTGTGCGTCACGCTGCGGCGGGTGTCGGGGAGACGCTCCCGGCGCGGAGCCGCCGTCACCTTGGCAGCCGCCTTGTCGCCTTCCGAGCTCGTGTTGAGCGGCTGGCTCTCCTTCGAGCCGTCGCGGTAGATCGCCAGGGCCTTGAGGCCGAGCCGCCAGCCCTCCATGTACGCTCCGGCGATGTCGGCCGGGGTCGTCTCCCGGGGCATGTTGACCGTCTTCGAGATCGCGCCCGAGATGAACGGCTGGGCGGCAGCCATCATCTTCACGTGCGCCTCCCACGCGATGCTCCGCTGCCCGAGCCGCGGCTTGAAGGCGCAGTCGAACACCGCGAGATGCTGCCCCTTGAGGCCGGGAGCGCCCTCGATGGTGTCCTGTTTGTCGACGTATGCCAGGATCCCCTCGATGGCGGGCTCGTCGTAGCCGAGCGTGCGCAGGGCGAGCGGCACCGTCTGATTGACGATTTTCAGCATTCCGCCGCCCGCGAGCTGCTTGTACTTGACCAGCGCGATGTCGGGCTCGATGCCGGTGGTGTCGCAATCCATCAGGAATGAGATCGTGCCCGTGGGGGCCAGCACGGTGGCCTGCGCGTTTCGGTAGCCGTACTGCCGACCGCCGGCGAGCACCTCGTCCCAGATCCGCCGCGCGGCGTCGTGCAGATACTTCGGGCACGACGGGTCGATCTTCTCGACGGCGTCGCGGTGCATCTGCATCACGCCGAGCATCGGCTCCCGATTGGCGGCGAAGCCCTCGAACGGCCCCACGGCGGCCGCCAGTTCGGCGCTGGTGCGGTTGGCGGTGCCGTGGAGGATCGCGGTGAGCGCTCCGCAGAGGCCCCGGCCGGCGTCGCTGTCGTAGGCGAGGCCGTCGGCCATCAGCAGGCTGCCGAGATTCGAGTAGCCGAGGCCCAGCGGACGGAAGAGGTGGCTGTTGCGGGCGATCCGCTGGGTGGGATAGCTCGCATGGTCGACGAGGATCTCCTGGGCGATGAAGAAGATCCGGCAGGCGGCCGCAAACCGCTCGACGTCGAAGTGGCCGTCGGGACGCCGGAACTTCATCAGGTTGATGCTGGCGAGATTGCAGGCCGTGTCGTCGAGGAACATGTACTCGGAGCACGGGTTCGAGGCGTTGATCCGGCCCGAGGTGGGGCAGGTGTGCCAGCGGTTGATCGTCGTGTCGTACTGCACGCCGGGATCGCCGCACTGCCAGGCGCACTCGGCCATCCGGGCCATCACGTCACGGGCCTTGTAGCTCGGCCCCGCCTTTGTGGGCTCGGTGATCCAGCGGGTGGTCCAGGTGTCGTCGCGGTCGACGGCCTGCATGAACTCGTCGGTGAGGCGGACCGAGAGGTTGGCGTTCTGGAAAAGAATCGAACTGTAGGCCTCGCCGTTGAAGTTGGAGTCGTAGCCGCCCTTCTCGATCAGGATGCGGGCCTTCTTCTCCTCCTTACTCTTGCACTCGATGAACTCCATGATGTCGGGGTGGTGGATCTTGAGCGACTGCATCTTGGCCGCCCGGCGGGTCTTGCCGCCGCTCTTCACCACGGCCGCGACCTGGTCGTAGACCCGCATGAATGAAAGCGGGCCGGAAGGCTTGCCGCCGCCGGCGAGCTTCTCCCGCTGGCTGCGCAGCGTGGAGAGATCGGTGCCGGTGCCGGAGCCGAACTTGAAGAGCATCGCCTCGCTCCGCGCGAGATCCATGATGTCTTCCATGTTGTCCTTGACGCTCTGGATGAAGCAGGCGCTGCCCTGCGGATACTCGTAGGGGTTTTCGGGCATCACCACGTCGCGCTTGGCATGATCCCACCGCCAGTTGCAGGGCGCCCCCTTGACGCCGTACTGGTGGTAGAGGCCGACGTTGAACCAGACCGGCGAGTTGAAGGCGCCGTGCTGGTGAACGCAGAGCCAGGCAAGGTCGCGGTAGAAGTTCTCGCCATCCTGCTTGGTCTTGAAGTAGCCGTCGGCGGTGCCCCAGTCGGCGATCGTCCGCGCGACACGGTGGACCAGCTGCTTGACGGAGTGCTCCCGCTCCGGCGTGTGGATCTCGCCGTAGAAGTACTTGCTCACCACCACGTTGGTGGCCAACTGGCTCCATGCCGCCGGAATCTCGCAGGCCGGCTGCTCGAAGAGCACCTTGCCGTCCTCACCCTTGATGGCGGCGGTCCGCAACTCCCACTCGGTGGTGTCGAACGGGCTCTCGGCGGCGACCGGGCAGAACGTGGGCTGAATCTCGACGGCCCGGCGGGAGGAGGCCTGAGCGGGATCCTGGGTCCCGGCGATGGTGGCGGAGGCGTCGAAGTCTGCCATGGGGTGGGCTCCTGGGCGGTAATGGGGAGTATACTTGCGTATAGTCTGTCTTCAACCGATCATCGGCCTGGGAAGGGGTCGAACCTCAGTCTCCCGCCACGAGACGTCGTTGGGCAGGCGAGCGGCCGGGCGCCTGCGGGAAAAAGCAGCTCCTTCTGCGTGCTATCGCAAGATGTTGTGGTCGTGGCTCCGGCGACCCCTTCCTATGGGCCGGGGCGTGAATGTAGCGGCGGTGTCCAGTGAGTCAAGCCGCTTTCGGGGCCGATCCCTGGGAGGCCAAAAAACAGGTCGCCGGAGGCTCCGAGTTGGCCATCGGGACAACTCGCACGTGCCACCTCATGTGGGGGTTGGCGAGCCGGCCAGCGGATTTCTCGGGACAATGACCCCCCGATCCCTGCGGCGGGCGGATGCCCGCCCGCCGGCAACCCCGGAGACAGACCGATGAGCAGCCTCCCTCCGCCACCCCTCGAGGGCCTCCGCATCCTCGCCCTGGTGGGCGACGACTACGAGGATCTCGAACTCTGGTATCCAAAACTGCGGCTCGAGGAGGCCGGCGGGCACGTGACGCTCGCCGGCCGCGGGACCGGCGTGACCTACCGCGGCAAGCATGGCTATCCATGCACGAGCGACGCCGCGATCGCCGACATGGAGCCGGGTGATTTTCACGGCATCGTCATCCCGGGCGGCTGGATGCCCGACGCACTACGGCGCGACCCGGCCACGTGTGCGCTTGTCCGCGGATTCTCCGCTGCCGGCAAGCTCGTCGCGGCGATCTGCCACGGCGGGTGGATTCCCATCTCGGCCGGCCTCTACCGCGGCGTGCGGGTGACGGGCAGCCTCGGCATCAAGGACGACCTGATCAACGCGGGCGGCCTCTGGGAGGATCGGGCCGTCGTGGTCGACCGGCACTTCGTATCAAGCCGCAAGCCGGCCGATCTCCCGGCATTCATGACCGCCGTCGTCGACCTGCTCACCCGGCGCGGCACCGTGTAAACTCTCCTCTCGTGAGCCGTTCGACCGATTCGCAGCTCGACGCCGTCAAGGACCGCATCCGTGCGGCGGGGCTGCGATGCACCGCGGCCCGGCTGGCGGTACTCGGCCACCTGCTGGCGGCCCGTGGTCCGCGGACCCACGCCGATGTGGCCGAGGCCCTCGCAGACCACGGCTTCGACCGGGCCACGATCTACCGGAACCTCACCGAGCTCACCGACAAGCGGCTGCTCAACCGGGTCGAGCTCGGCGACCACGTCTGGCGGTTCGAGCCGCGGCGGGAGGCCGCGGGAGCGGTCGGTGGCGAGGATCATCCTCACTTCCTCTGCACGACGTGCGGCGAGGTTTCCTGCCTCGACGACGTCCGGGTGGCGATCACACCGAAGCCGCGAAAGACCGGCGGCAGTCGGGCCAACGGCATCCACTCCGTCACCGAGGTGCTGCTCAAGGGACGGTGCGACGGCTGCGGGTGACGGGCGGGTGCTTCACCGCGGTGGCGGGTGGGACGCCTCTGCCGGAACGCCGTGGATGAGGCCGATCACGTGGGCAGCAGGTCCTTCAGCCGCGCCGTGGCGGCGCGGCCGATGGGCAACGGTTCGGGAACGTTGCCAAAGAACACGAGCGTCTGATCCCGCGACTGCCACTGCATCGAGCGGATCGCCGGCAGCTGCACGATCAGTGACCGGCTGACCCTGCCGAACGTCGCGGCCGGAAGCATCGCCTCCCACTCGGCCATCGTCCGGCGGATGATCCGCGGCCGGCGGTCTCGAGCCTGCACGCGGGTGTAGTTCCGAACCGCCTCCACCCAGACGATGTCAGCATAGGCGACCGACTCGAATCCCCGCCCCCCCGACAGCGAGAAGGTGACCTCGTCGGCCGTGTCGCCGGAGGCCTCGCCCGCGTCCTCGTCATCCGTCACGTCGCCCGACCCCGCTCGAACCGCGGCCGACCGGACGGCCGGAAGCCGCTCCTCCAGCCGCTCGATGGTGATCCCCAGCCGGTCGCGATCCACGGGCTTGAGGAGATAATCGACCGCACCGGCCCGGAAGGCCTCGACGGCCCGATCTTCGTGGGCCGTCACGAACACGATGCGCGTCGCCGCAGGCACGCTGGCGACGAGGTCAAACCCCAGCCGGCCCGGCATGTTGATGTCGAGAAACACCACGTCCGGCGCGCGACCCGCCAGAAACCGCTCGGCGTCGCCGACGTCGCGGGCGGTCCCGATCACGTCCACGCCGGGGAACGACTCGAGCAGCTCGGCCAGCCGCTCGATCGCCTTGGGCTCATCGTCCACCAGCAGGGCCGTGATCATCGTCGGGGCTCCGAGAAGTCCTGGGGATTTTGCACCGGCGGCTGCACGGGCACCACGATCCGCACCCGCACCCGTTCGCCCTCGCCATGGTGGCTGACCGCCGCCGAGGGGCCAAGCAGCACCCGCAGCCGACGTTCCAGCGAGCGGAGGCCCGTGCCGGGGGATTCCCGGCCCCCGGGGGCGACCCACGTGCCGGTGTTGGCGACCTCGAGGACCAGCGTGTCTCCCGCCCGCCGCGCCGACACGTCGACGCGAATCGGCCGGGGCGAGGTCTGGCCGCCGTACTTGATCGCGTTTTCCACCAGCGGCTGCACCATCACCGGCGGCACCAGCACGGTGCGGGCGTCGAGGTCGCAGTCGATCCTGGTCTCGAGGCCGTCGCCAAACCGCACGCCCTGCACCGTCAGGTACTCCTCCAGCGCGTCGAGCTCCCGCGACAGCGGCTCGAGCGTGGCGGCGGGCCGGAGCAGGAACCGTAGGTAGTTGGCCAGCGCCTGGGTCACGGTGTCGATCGCCTGGGGATCATCGCGGCAGGCCATCACCGTGTTCAGGGCGTTGAAGAGAAAGTGCGGGCTGATCTGCGCCTGGAGGTGCTGCAGTTCATTGCGGAGCGCGAGCGATTCCGCCCGCATGGCCCGAAACTCGGTCGAGTTCCGTTCCTGGATCAGCTGGAAGCCGAAGTAGAGCGCGCACCAGTTGGCCAGCAGGCTCAGGATGACGACCAACCGGGCGACGAGTTCCAGCCGTGTGGGCGACGGGGCTCCCAGCAGTCGTCCGCCGGCGAACATCAGCAGGGTGACGAGCACCGCCGAGATGATCGCCCCTCCGGCGATGACACCGATCTTCGAGACCCCGAGCCGCAGGAGCAGGGGCTCGTGGCGGGAAAGCCAGCGCATCGCCGCCGTCGCCAGAAAGCAGAGCGCCGTCTGCACGAGCACCTGCGGCCACTGGGCGTCGACCCGCGGGCCGAACGCCCGGATCACGAGCAGCGTGAGGCCGCACGAACACGCCCAGAAGGCGGTGTGCGCCACCCAGAAGACCAGTTCGGCACGCAGCGGTCGCACCGCCGCGGCGGCGGCATCCCGCCCGTCGGGGGCTTGTTCGGCGACAGTGGAGGCCATCGAAGCCATGCGAAATGCGGGCTGCTCCGGGGCCTGCACGGCACCCCGACCCTGGTCCCTTGTGGTCCCCCTACGGTCGCACGGCGGCGACCGCTCGGCAAGGGGCCGGCACGACGCCACGGCGCCCCGCTCGGCTGCGGCAGGACTCCTGCACGGCACAGGTCGCACCGGATTCCGCAGGCTGCAAGCCTGCGGCTACGAAAACCTCAGCGACGGGCATGGGCAGCCCCGAGCATCACGAACGCGCGAGAATCATGCGTGAACCATATCAGTACCAGACGCCGGCCCGCACCATGAACGTGTCGGCGGGGCGGTAGTCGCCGGTGTCGGTGAGGTAGTACTCGACCAGCCGGCCGGTCACCCAGCCCGCTTCCAACCGCCAGTTCACGCCGAGGTCGGCCGGCCGCCGCTCCCAGCCGGCGATCAGCCGATAGTCGTGGTAGACGACGACGTCATTGACGCCGCTGTCGCGGCGCACCGCCCACTGGTTGCCGCCAAACTCACCGGCGATGTAGAGCCACTGCGCCGACCGCCGACTCTCCGCCACCCGCCAGGCACATCGCGGCCGCGGAAAGATGAGCTCGTGCCGCTGGTCCGCCGAGGGCGTCCAGAGCAGGCCTCCGGCCGGCAGGATGTTCACGTCGTATCGGTCGAGGTAGATCACCCCGGCCACCACGCGGAGTTCGTCGCCGGCCTCCCAGGCGCCGAAGCCGTGGCCGGTGATCCGCAGGGCCTGCGGCGTGTCGTTGGCGAAGTCGCTGTACCAGCCGGGTGCGATGGCAAGATCCACGCCCAGCCGCCGGCCCACCTTCCGCATCCATCGAGCCTGCAGCCACGATTCGAAGAGCTGCGCCGGCAGGCCGGGATCCGCCGGCCCCGCCACCTCGTCGACGAAGGTGGTGCCGAAGCCCGGCGTGACCAGCAGCGGCGAATCGACCGTCGGCGCCGGCATGCCGATCGTGAGGCTCGTCTCGAGCGTCGTCAGGCCGAGCCCCCCGGTGCCGAGCCGTGGCAGTTCCGTGACGGTAAAGAGTGCCTGCTGAAGGGGACCCGGCTTCGCGCCTGGTGGGAGCTTGCGGCCCGTCGGCGGCTCGAACTCCTGCGGAGGCTGCCCTGGCGGCGCCACGTCGTCGGGCAGGAGCGGCTCGGAGAGGTCCTGCGGGTCGCCGAGGGCCGCCAGGCGGATCCGTTCGAAGAAGCCCTGCTCCACCGGGGGCAGGGGTCGCACCGCCGCCGGGGCGGCACGCGGCGGCGGCTCATCGCCCTTCGCCACGGCGACCGCGGTCGCCACGCCGAGCACGGCGATCAGGGGCCGCCGGATCAATATGCCAGCCCCAGCCGGAACATGATCGTGTCGGGAAGGTCGACGATCTGCGGGGGGCCGTCGACATAGAACAGCTGCCGGTAGAAGACGTAGCCGACCTCGAAGTTGCCCGACATGCCCGTCCGCGCCAGCGGCACGAACTCTGTGCCCAGCGCGATGCGGATGTCGTTGTAGTCGAACGGGGTGATCATGTTGTAGTTCGACGTGCTGCGGCGGAACGTCCACGCCCCGCCGCCGTACTCGCCCGACAGGTAGAGCCACCAGGCGTGCTGCTGCGTGCCGGCGAACTTCCACGACGCCCGCGGCGCCGGAAAGAAGATGTCGTACCGGGAGCGGTCGTTCGGGGTCCACGTGGCACCGAGGGCGGGCAGCAGCTTCACCTGGTTGCGGTCGAGGTAGATGATGCCCGCCTTGGCCTGCCAGGTGGGCGTCATCTGCAGGGTGCCGATCGCCCGGCCCATGATGCGCCAGCTCTGCCAGACCAGCACGTCCCAGTTGGTGTAGATGCCGACGCGGATGCCGAGCTCGGCGCCGAACAGCGGCGTGAACTTCGGATTCCAGGCCGTGTCGATGAACGCGTCGTAGGTGTTCGGCGGCAGGTCGGCCAGTTGCGTGGACGTGGTCTCCGGTCCGTCCCAGAGCTGCAGGCCGAAGCCCGGCGTGACGAGCAGCGGCGCATGGTTGAGATTCACCGGCGAGTTGTGGAAGAACGGCAGGGCGAAGGTGGCCGTCGTGTCGAGCTCGTTGACGCCCACGTTGAGGTCGTTGCCGTCGCCCATCAGGTAGGCCCAGCTGCCGCGGACGCCCTGGAAGACGTGCATGGTCTGCTGCAGCGTGCTGTTCTGCGCCGGATAGCCGGCCGGAAACAGCGACGCCTGCTGCGGCCCAGGCGGCGGCTGGACGAGCGACGGCGCCGCGGGAGAGTAGCCCGGATATCCCGGCTGGCCGCTGAGCGCCGACGGGGCCCACGTCGAGCCGCTCGGCCCCGCCGCCGGGAACACCTGCGCCGCCTGCGCGCCGTACGGATCCCACGTGGGCGGCGGCGACGCGAGCGGCGCCTGCGCGATGCGGTCGAGCGACGAGGCCGCCGGCGGTGGCAGGTATGCCGTCTGCGCAGTCGTCGGCCGGGCTGCAAGGAGCAGCGCGACCGCGATCGCCAGCGACACCACCGACCTCATGCTGCACTCGCTCCGCGCCGCCGGGAAGGCGGGGCCGACCGGGATCCCGGGGAAAATGGCCACGGGAGGTACCGCGCTCCGGAGGAGGGAATCAAGTCCGCGGCCCCGCCGCCAGCCCCCGGCCAACCGTGGCGGCGAACCCTGGAGGGAGCCGGGGGCGGGGGTGGCCGAGGCGAGGTGGCGTATCCTCGCCGGCCTGGAGACACCAGGTGCCGAGCCGTCGGGCACACTGGTCGGCCGCCGCCCATCGTCCCGAAGCCTGCGAAGACTGCGCAGGATGCGCATGACCCACGCCTTCGACGACCCCATCGACGCCGATCGCCTTCGCGCCGCCTCGGGGCTGGCGACGGTCGAGGTGCTGGCGGAGGCGGCATCGACCATGGATCGCGGCCGTGAACTCGCCGCCGTCGAGGGGATGGCCCTGCCCGCCGCCGTGATTGCCGACCGGCAGGTCGACGGCCGCGGTCGGCGCGGCGCCTCGTGGTGGCAGGCGCCGGGCAGCCTCGCCGTGAGCATCGTGATCGACGGCTCGACGACCCGCGCGGGGCCGCAGCCGATCTGGTCGCTGGCCTGCGGCGTGGCCGTCGCGGAGACGATCCGGCAGCTCGTGCCAATGGCCGACGCCCGGGTCCGCTGGCCCAACGACGTCGAAGTCGAGGGGCGCAAGGTCGCCGGCATCCTCGTCGAATCCAGCGGCGGCCGGGCGATCCTCGGCATCGGCGTAAACACGACCGGCTCGTCGGCATCGGCTCCGCCGCCGCTCCGACCGCGGATCGTCACGCTGCAGGACGTCACCGGCCGTCCGCTCCCCCGGCAGGGATTCCTCACGGCGCTCGTGCCGCGACTGCTCGACCTGATCGCCGCCGCCGTCGAGCCGGCGGTCGTGGCCGCACGCTATCGGCCGCTCTGCGGGCTCCGGGGGCAACGCGTCACGGTGCACGCCGGCGACGAGGTGCACGAGGGCACATGCGTCGGGATCGCGGACGATGGCGGCCTCATCCTCGAGACCGCCACGACCACGGTGATCGTCCGCTCCGGAAGCCTGAGAGCCCCCGGCACCGAGTGGCGCGGGCGGAGCGGCTAGCGGTTGCCACGCGGCAGGCGGTTCCGGTTCCGGCTTGCTCCAGCGGCCCGCGTGGCGACCACGCACACCTCGCGGCCCCCGGTTGAGAGCTGCCTGGCCCGCGCGGCATAGCCCCGCTCCCGAAAGGCGTCCAACCAGCCGTCGAGTTCCGCGGCCCTCGTCCAATCGGGCAGCTTCAGCGTGGCGATCACGCCGCGGGGATGCCCGCCATCCGCATCGAGCAGCCGGACGAGCGCCGCCATGGTGCTCGTGGGGTCGATGTTCATGTCGGCAAGCAGCCAGTCGAAGCCCCGAAACCTCCGCAGCGGCACCTCGCGGGCTCTCATCCGCCACTGCTCGAAACGCGGATGGGCCGCCACGGAGGCGTCCACCAGCGCCGCATCGACGCCCACCACGTGCAGCCCCGCCTCGAGGAGCCGCTGGCAGGCTCCACCGGGGGCGGCGCCGAGTTCGAGGGCGCGTCCGCCGGCGCCGAGGTCGATGCCGAACGCGGCGATGGCCTCGTCGAGCTTCAGCCACGCCCGCGACACGGCCGATCCCGGGAGCGGCCGTGGGTAGGCTCCGCCGGGCCACGCGCTCGCGGCCGCTGCCGCCCGGTGCCAGCCCACCCACCAGCGGTCGGGCGCGTCGATCACGCAGTCGAGCACGAGATCACCCGGCCGGGTCGTGGTGGCAGCGGTCGCCCCGCATGCCTCGACGACGGCGGCACGAATGTCCGCCACAGGGGCATCCACGCGACCATCGCGGCGCCAGACGTGGACGTCGTCCCATGCCGGGCCGCCGGCCAGATCGCCGCACCGGGCCGCCAGATCCGCCAGCGACGGTCCGGTCACCTGACCGAGCGACCGCACCACGGTGTGGGCGAAGACCAGATCGGGCCAGAAGTCGTCGGGTGGATCGAAACCAACCGGACCGATGCGAAAGGTCGCCAGCCCCCGACGCCAGGCGCCGCGGGTGAATCCCGGCAGAACCGTGGCCAGCCTGCCAGCGAGCACGGCCTCCGCACCGGGGTGGCAGGGGCACAGCAGGAAACCGCCGCGATCAACGGGGGCGACTGGACGGGGCGAACTCGGGGAGGGCATGACCCGAGATCGTACCCACCGGAACGAATCAGGCCGGCCCGGGCGCCCAAGGGCCCGGGCCGGCCTTTCTCGTCTGAGCGTAGACGCCCCGATCTGCTGGAGACGGAACCCGAAGGCGACCGCCACCCGAAAACCGGGACGAAGGGACGCGACCCGCGGGGCGGGTCACCGGACCCCACGAATGGGATCCCGGCGTGCAATCCGCGCCGGAACGACACCCGAAGGCGAAGCTCCGGCGTCAGATTCAGCCGTGGCCCTTCTTCTTCTTGGCGACCTTCTTGGCAGCCTTCTTCTTCTTCTTGGCCATGGAAACGGCTCCTTGCCACGAGCACCCATCGTGGTTCTCACATCCGCTCCCCCGGATGCTCTGGGAGGGGAGCGGATGACGATGCGACGACATCACGATGGTGATTGCTCACCGTCATTTCGGCGTCGCATGGAGAGTTGTGGAGGATGGCCGGGAAAACTGTCAAGACAAATTCCGGAAAAATTCCGGATTTTTTCCCGACGATGGTCCACGAATCGGCGCGTTGATGGTGGTCGATGGAGGCCGTGGCCACTCCGCCTCATCGCGCCGCGCGGTCGATGTCGAGCATCCGATGCGTCCAGGCGACGAGCATCTCCACCTGCGCTGCGAACGACTGCTCAGCCACGCCGATCGGGCTTTTGAAGAAGCAGGCGAGCCACTCCAACGCCCCGTGTTCACCCGCCCGCCGAGCCCGATCCACGAACCGCACCAGGTCGAGCACCAGCGGTGCTGCGAGGATCGAGTCGCACCCCTGCCAGGTGAACTGCAGGGTCATCGGCGTCCCGAGAAACCCGCGAAAGTGAACGTGATCCCAGGCGGTCTTCCAATCCCCGAGGCTCTCGATGTACTCGATCGAGACGTGGGTCTGGGGCGGGTAGCCGAGGATCGCCGCGAGGAGATGGTCCTTGCTCCGCACCTTCGCCGCCTTGTTCCGTGGATCGTCGAGCACCTTGCCGTCGAGGTTGCCGAAGATGTTGTGGCCGACCCAGCTCATGACCTGGAGATTGCGGGCCGCGAACATCGGCGCCAGCACGCTCTTGAGCAGGGTTTCCCCGGTCTTGCCGTCGCATCCGGCATGGGCGATGCCCTTATCGAGGGCCAGCCGCTGCAGGCAGGCCGGAGTCGCCCCCGCGGAGGGCGTGAAGTTCACGTAGCTGGCCCCCGCCTCGGCGGCGGCGAGGAAGTACAGGCTGCTCGCGGGCAGCGGGCAGCGGACGGGATCGTCGAGGAGCGGATCGAGGTCGGAGGGATCGGTGGGGATGGGCAGGGCCGGCGGGGGCTCCGTCGAGGCGATGTTGACGACCACGACGTGGTCGAGCCGCTCTGCGGCGGCGAACGCCGCGATGTCGCCGCGAATGCGTTCCACGGCCGACCGCGGCGTCTCCACCACGGCAGCCACGTCCGCAGCGGCGAGGCTCGTGATCCGATCACCGGTGGCCACGATCGTGCCGGGGCGGATCCGGGGCTCGACCTCCGCGAAGAATCCGGCGGCATGGGCGACGAGGTCGGGCGGGATCGCCCGGCTCTCGCTCCACATCCGCTCCGCCTCTGCTCCGAGTCGACCGCCCCGGATGTCGTGCCCGCCGACGACCAGGTCGCCCAGGCCCACGAGGTCGAGGGCCGAGAAGGGCTCCGTGGCGGTCACGAGTCCGACGGGATCGATCAATCCCGCGCGGAGCGCCGCCAGGCCGGTCATCAGCGTGGTGGCCACGCCCCCCTTGGCGCCGATCAGCCAGACTCCGACGCGACGCGTGGCCATGAGTGGGTCCGGCGGGAGGGACGCGGCGGCTGTGAAGCACCAAATCGGGTGGTATCATTTGATGCCCTGCAGAGGGCGTCAAGCGACCGCGATACCGGCGGGCTCCCCCGCGGCGCATCCCCTCCCGACGAGCCCGCCGCGGAGAGTGCACGCCGCATGGATTCCATGGAGTCGAAGAGTTTGGCCACCGCCCGCCGGATGCGGGCCCTGGAGCCGTCCGCCACCCTGGCGATGGCCGCCCGCGCCGCGGCCATGACGGCTGCGGGCGTCGACGTCATCGACCTGTCGGTGGGCGAACCCGACTTCCCGACGCCGGCCCACATCTGCCGCGCCGCCGAGGATGCCATCCGGGCCGGCAAGACGAAGTACACGCCGGCCGCCGGCATTCCGGCGTTGCGGAAGGCGGTGGCCGACGATTACAGCCGCCGCACCGGGCTGGCCGTCGCCCCCTCGCAGGTCGTGGTCTCCAACGGGGCCAAGCACTCGCTGCACAACGTGTTCACCGCCGTGCTCGACGAGGGCGACGAGGTGGTCGTGCCCACCCCCTACTGGGTCAGCTACGCCGAACTGGTGAAGCTCGCCGGCGCGACGCCCGTGCTGCTCGAGACCCGGGTGGAGGATGATTTCAAGCTTCATCCTCACGCCCTCCGGGCCGCCCTCACGCCGCGGACGCGGATGCTGCTGCTCTGCTCGCCGAGCAATCCCACGGGCGTGGTCTATTCGGCGGCTGAACTCGGTGCCCTGGCCGACGTCGCCTTGGATCGCGACCTGGCCGTGGTGGCGGACGAGATCTACGACCAGCTCGTCTACGACGGGCGGCCGAGCATCTCCTTTCCCACACTGCGGCCCGGGCTGGCCGACCGCACCGTCGTGGTGGCCGGCGTCAGCAAGACCTACTCGATGACCGGCTGGCGGATCGGCTGGACGATCGCCCCGGAACCACTCTCCAAGGCGATCGGCAACCTGCAGAGCCAGGAGACCAGCAACCCCTGCAGCATCAGCCAGCATGCCGCAGTCGCGGCGCTCACCGGGCCGCAGGAATGCGTCGCCGAGATGCGGCGGGCCTTCGAGAAACGGCGCGACATCGTGGCGGGCAGGCTTCGCGGGATGCCCGGTGTGCGGATCCCCGAGATCGGCGGCGCGTTCTACGCGTTCTTCGACATCCGCCGGCCGCTCGAGCGGCTGGCGGCCGCGGGCATTTCGACGAGCATGCAGTGGTGCGAGCGACTCCTGGAAAAGCATCATGTCGCCCTCGTGGCGGGGAGCGCCTTCGGGGCGGAGGGCTTCGTGCGGATGTCGTTCGCGGCCTCCGAGGAGAAGCTGATCGCCGGACTCGAGCGGATCGCCGCGGCCCTCGAAGCGGCATGACGGCAGGCTGGAGGGGTCGCGGAGGGTTCGCGTCATGACCGACGACCCCGCGGTGATCTACCTCGACCACGCCGCCGCCACGCCGCCCCAGCCCCGGTCGGTGGAGGCGCTGCGGGATGCGACGGTGCTGTTCGGCAACCCTTCGAGCCCACATTCGGCCGGCCGCCGGGCCCGTGCTGCGCTCGAAGACGCCCGCGAGCGGATCATTGCCCTGCTCGGCGGCCGCACGTCGGCTCCGGGCCGCGACCGGTTCGTGTTCACCAGCGGCGCCACGGAGGCCAATCGACTCGGCATCCTGGGCACCGCCGGCCGCCGGCCGGGCACGGTCGCCATCTCGCCCCGGGATCATGGCAGCGTGGTGACAGCCGCCGAGGAACTGGCCGCCGGCGGCTGGTCGATGACGCGGCTGCCACCGGCCGCCGATGGCACCTGGGCGGCGACCGACGAGATCTCCGCGCGGCAGGGACGGGTGCTCGTCACGGCCACGCTGGTCTGCAGCCAGACCGGGATCAGGGAGGATTTTCGCCGGCTCCCGCGGCCCACCGCGGATGGCCGCGTGCTCGTCCACGCCGACGCGACCCAGGCGGTCGCCTGGGATCGCATCGCGTTTCGCGACCTGCCGGTGACGTCACTCGCCCTGGCTGCCCACAAGGTGGGCGGTCCGCGCGGCATCGGCGGTCTCCTGGTCCGCGGCGACGTGGACGTGACGCCGGTGATGGCGGGCCCGCAGGAACTCGGCCTCCGGGGCGGCACGGAGAGCGTGCCGCTCGCCGTCGCCTTCGCCGTCGCCCTCGAGGCCGCGATCGACGAGCAACGGGCGGTGGCGGCTCGGGTCGCGTCACTCCGCGGCCGCCTCGAGCACGGCATCGCCGCCGCCGCGGGCCGCCATGGATTCGAGGCGCTGATCGTCGGCCAGGAAGCCGACCGCGCTCCTCACATCGCCACGATCGCCGTGCGGGGCTGCGACCGGCAGGCCGTGGTGATGGCCTGCGACCTTGCCGGCGTGTGCCTGGCGACGGGCACGGCCTGCGCGAGCGGTTCGAGTGAACCGGCTCCCGCCATCCAGGCCCTGCCCCTGCCATCATGGGTTCCGCAGGCCGCGTTTCGGGCAAGCCTCGCCTCGACCACGACGGATCGAGAGATCGACGAGGCCGTGCGCCGCATCAACGGCGTGTTTCGCGGGTTTGCCACCGCGGGCCTTCTCGGCGGCGACTCCGCTCGATAGCCTGCGTCGGGGAAAGGCGGCGGCACGGAGGCCGGTGGATATTTCAGACTCCGCAGGTCGAGGCGGTTCCCGATGGAGGCTTCTCGCGACACCGACATCGGGCAATCCCGGGACGTTCCCTGGGCGAGACTCGTGCGGGACGCCTTCTCGACCCTCGTCGACCGCTGCCGGCGACCGGCAGACACACCGCTTGCCATCATCCTTGCCGCCGACGTCGATCTGGCCGGCTTGCTTGGAGACCTGCAGAGCGCGTGCACGGCTGCGGCTCCCGACACGCCCGCGAGCGTGATCACAGGCCCTGAACTTGGCCGCCTCCTGGCCGCCTACGAAACCCTCGATCGCGGCGACCACACCAGGATGGATCCGCTGGTGATCGTGGACCGCATCGACAGGGTGGGAGGACCTTCCCGGCAGGCCGCCGGTGCGGCTTTTCTGGATGGAGCGGCCAGGCGGAACCGCTCGGTCTGCGTGACCGTGGGAACCACCTGGCGGAGCGGCGCATTGCATCCGGCCCTTGAATCGAGACTTGCCGCCGGACTGGTGATCCATGTTCCCTGCCGGTTGGACGGCGACCGCGCCACTCCGGCCCGGCCCCGTTCGTTGGCGGCGATCATTCGGACCACCGCCCGGCGGCACGGGATCACCCCCGCCGCCATCACCGGGCCCGGCCGTGCCAGGGCCACCGTCGAGGCCCGCAATCTCGCGATGTATCTCGCCCGCCGGATCACGGGGCGGAGTTACGGGGCGATCGGCGCCTCGTTCGGCGGCCGTGATCACACCACGGTGATGCGCGGCGTGAAAGCGGTCACGGATCGTCTGGCAATGGATGCCGCTTTTGCCATGGACGTCAGCGGCCTGCTTGGCGTGGCCGAAGACCACGGCCATGACACGCCGCGGATCACCGCCTGACCGCGTCACCATCCTCAGCCGTCACCATCCGCAAACACGCGTCGGCTGGCTGTCGGCTCGGCGATGATCCGCGGCCGCCGACGCGGACGACGATTCCATCACCCTGTCACCGACGTCGAACCGCCCGACGACATCACGCCATGACGGCATGGTGCCGGCCCCTCGCCCGCCACCCTGGCGACGTCCGCACCACCCATGATCAGACCGCCAATCGACGGCGTACGCACCATGGCGATCGCCGCCTCAAGGCTGCCAATTCACGGTGCTGATGGACTTTCAAATGCTCAGGGTCCACGTTCCTTCCACCACCTTCCGGAAGGTCGTGTCGATCACTCTGCTGATTGGTCCTGCTACGTTCCTGATTCCCTTATCTCAGATCTTGAAAAGACAGAAACGCAGCCTGCGGCAAGGTCCAGTCCGGTGGTTCCGAACGTCGTTTTTTCGGGTACATTGGTGGGCTCGTTTCCGAACGAGACAACGCCTCCAGGACATGCTGTGCCGATGAAGATCCGCTGCACCAAGGAACCCCTGTTGGCCGCGCTGCAAAGCGCTTCGGCCGTGGTACCCGCTCGCTCCCCGAAGCCCGTGCTCGCGAACATCAAACTCGAAGCCACTCGTGAGTTGGCGGTTGTGTCAGCCACGGATCTCGAGGTTGGAATCCGCGTTGCATTGGAGGGGGTGGAGACATCCGCCCCGGGAGCGGTACTGCTGCCAAGCGGCCGCCTGTCGGCGATCGTGCGGGAGAGCCCGGCAGGGACTGTGTTTGACATCCACGCCGATGGCACCGCGGCCGTCGTGAAGGCGCCCCGGAGCGAGTTCCGTCTGCCGGCCGAGGATCCCCTGGAGTTTCCGGCCGTGGCGACGTTTCCATCGGGCGGGTTCGTCGAGCTTTCGACGCCGCTGGTTCGGGAGCTCGTGCGGCGCACCGTCTTTGCAACCGACAACGAATCGAGCCGCTACGCGCTCGGAGGCGTGCTCATCGAACTCGCCGACGCCTCCGTCATCGCGGTGGGCACCGACGGTCGCCGGCTGGCCAGGATGCAGGGTCCGGCGGAACCGCGAGACGGCGGCTGCGGGGATGCGCAGCCGATCGTGCCCGCCCGGGCGATGCAGCTCGTGGAACGCTGTCTCGGCGGGGCCGATCAGCCCGTGCAGCTCGCCGTGCGGGGCAGCGAGATTCTCATGAGAACCGGAGGAACGACGATTTCCGCACGGCTCGTCGAGGGTCGGTTTCCCCGGTGGCGCGATGTGTTTCCCGATCGCCCCGACGCCGTCCGCGTGCACTTCGTGGTCGGTCCCCTGCTGGCGGCGGTGCGGCAGGCGGCGATCGTCACCAGCGAGCAGTCGAAGGGCGTCGATTTCTCGTTCGAGCAGGGGCAGCTCGTGCTGGCCGGCCGCTCGGCGGAAAGCGGTGAAAGCCGCGTGGAACTGCCGATCGACCATTCGGGCGTTACGGTGCGGATCAAGCTCGATCCGCGATTCATGGCCGATTTCCTCAGGGTGCTCGACCCGGGATCCACGGTGACCATCGAACTCACCGATGCCCAGAGCGCCTGTGTCTGCACGACTGAAGATGGCTATGGCTACGTGATCATGCCGCTGGCCGCCGACTGAACAACCCCGTGCCCTCCACGACCATGAACCGCCGCCGGGATCCAGGCACCGACCCGCTGTCCGTGGGACGGCTGATGACGCGGCTCCTGGCCCGCACCGGCTACGACAGGGAACAGTCGACGTCGGCGGTCGAGGCCGCGTGGAGCGAGGCCGTGCCGCCGTCGTTTCGCGGCGTATCTCGGCCTGGCTCGGTCCGCCGCGGCGTGCTCGACGTGTTCGTGAGACACTCGGCCCACGTCCAGGAACTCGGCTTCCACAAGCAGGCGATCGTGGCCCGCCTGGCCGAACTCGTTCCCGGAAGCGGCATCACCGACATTCGCTGCCGGCTTGCGGCCGACGTCGGCCCCGCCTCCTGATACCGTCCCGTTCGCCGCCCGCCCCCAGTCACACGTCTCCAGCAGCCCGGAGTTTTTCATGGCACGCGAGTCCCAGCCGGCCTACACGTCAGCCGACCTCAAGCACCTCTCCGATCGCGAGCACGTCCGCGAGCGGTTCGGCATGTACATCGGCGACAACACGAGCCGCGGGCTCCATCACCTGGTCTACGAGGTGGTCGACAACTCCATCGACGAGTGCATGGCAGGGCATGCCAAGCACGTCGGCGTGACGGTGAACGTGGACGGCAGCGTGACCGTGGAGGACGACGGCCGCGGCATCCCGGTCGACCGCCATCCCCAACTCTCCGAGGAGATGGAACGCGACGTGTCCACGCTCGAGGGGGTGATGACGGTGCTGAAGTTCGGCGGCAAATTCGAGAAGGGCGCCTACCAGACCACGGGCGGCCTTCACGGCGTGGGCGTGACGGTCATGAACTTCCTCTCGGAGTGGTGCGAGGTCGAGGTTTCCCGCGAAGGCCACGTCTGGCAGCAGGAGTACCAGCGGGGCGAGGCGACCGGCCCCGTCCGCACCATGGGGGTCACCACGCGGACCGGCACCAAGACCACCTTCAAGCCGGACCCGCAGATTTTTCCGCAGACGAAGTTCTCGTGGGACGTGCTTTCGCGGCGGCTGCGCGAACTGGCGTTCCTCAACTCGGGGCTGCGAATCCGGTTTCAGGAC
The DNA here is from genome assembly GCA_046075685.1 of Planctomycetaceae bacterium. GTDB lineage: Bacteria > Planctomycetota > Planctomycetia > Pirellulales > UBA1268 > QWPN01. The sequence goes on from JBJTQP010000204.1 coordinate 23,734, forward strand.
GCCGCCAGCGGCAATGCTGAGGAGTATTACTTCGAGCGGGGCATCGAGGAGTTCGTCGAGCATCTCAACAAGGCCAGCGATGCGGTGCACGCCGATGTGATCACGATGAAGGGCGAGGCACAGGGCGTCTCCTGGGACATCGCGCTGCAGTACACCACCGAGTACACCGAGAGCCTCCACAGTTACGTCAACAACATCTGCACGACGGAGGGCGGCACGCACGTCTCGGGGTTTCGCTCCGCCCTGACGCGGGCGCTCAACGCCTACGGCAAGAAGAGCGGGCTCTACAAGGATCTGATCCCGACTGGCGAGGACGTCCGCGAGGGATTGACGGCCGTGATCAGCATCCGCGTGCCGCACCCGCAGTTCGAGGGCCAGACCAAGACGAAGCTCGGCAACGGCGAGGTCGAGGGAATCATCAACTCGGCGGTCGGCGACTTCCTGGGCAGGTATCTGGAGGAGAATCCCAAGAGCGCCAAGGCGATCGTCCAGAAGGGCGTGCTCGCCGCCGAGGCTCGCGAGGCCGCCAAGAAGGCCAAGCAGCTGCTCCGCGAACGCAAGGGCGCCCTGTCCGGGGGCGGCCTGCCCGGCAAGCTCCGCGACTGCACGAGCCGCGACGTGGAGAAGTGCGAACTCTACCTCGTGGAGGGCGATTCGGCCGGTGGCTCGGCCGAGGGTGGCCGGCATCGCGAATACCAGGCGATCCTGCCGCTCCGCGGCAAGATCATCAACGCCTACAAGAGCCGCGACGACAAGGTGCTCGCCAACGAGGAGGTGCGGAGCGTGATCTCGGCGATCGGCGCCGGCATCGGCGACGAGGCGGATCTCACGAAGCGGCGGTACGACAAGGTCGTGATCATGACCGACGCCGACGTCGACGGCTCGCACATCCGCACCCTCCTGCTGACCTTCTTCTACCGGCAGATGTACCGGCTGGTGGCCGAGGGCCACGTCTACGTGGCCCAGCCGCCCCTGTTCCGCGTCCGCTCCAAGAAGACCGTCTACTACGTGCAGACCGAGGAGGAGATGAAGACGCAGCTGCTCGAGCAGGGACTCGGCGAGGGGGTGTTCCTGCCGGGCGACGGGCGGGAGATCGCAGGCGACGAGATGCAGAAGCTCTGCCGCACGCTCGCCGGTCTCGAAGACGCGCTGGTGGCGCTCGAGAAGCGGGGCATCAGTCTCCGGGACCATGCCGCCCGCCGCGATGCGGCCTCAGGCAAGCTGCCCATGTACCACGTCTACTACGGCCTCGAGGAGCACTGGTTCACCGGCCGCGACCAGCTCGAATCCTTCGTGAAGGGCAAGGAGCAGGCGGCGGGCGGTGAACTGCAGGTGGGTCGGATCGAGGAGGCGCAGGCCGCCGGCGACACCACGCCCGGCACCGCCCCGGGCACGGGCAGCGACCAGCTGGTGGTCGTCGATCTCCACGAGGTCCGCAGCGTCAACGCCGGGCTCAAGGAGCTCGAGGCCATGGGCTTCGGGCTCGAGGCCCTGATGCCCCAGGACCGCACCGGCAGCGAGGTGGCCCGCTACTCGCTTCGCCGCGGTGACAGCGAGATCGGCCTCGAGGATCTCCGCGGCCTGCTCACGGCCGTGCGCCGGGCCGGCGAGAAGGGGCTCTCGATCACCCGCTTCAAGGGTCTCGGTGAAATGAACGCCGAGGAGCTCCGCGACACGACGCTCGATCCGGCCAACCGCACGCTTCTCCGCGTCACCATGTCGGATGCCGCCGCGGCCGACGACTTGTTCCGCGTGTTGATGGGCGAGAAGGTCGAGCCGCGCCGCGAGTTCATCGAGAGGCACGCCCTCGACGTCAAGAATCTCGACGTCTGAATGCTGGAACGACGTTCGGGCATCGACCGCGCGGCGATCCGGGTCCTGTCCGGGTCGCTTGGCGGGCGGAGCGGATTCTTTCGGGCCGACGTCAGGCGCCGGGCCGGCGGAAGTGGCGGTAGGCCTGGAGCACGTCGTGCAGGTCGGCCGAGATCGTGATCTCCTCGTCCGTGAAGTCCGTGAGCCACGTCCGGCGGCTGGCGACGGCGTCAGCGAGGAGCGGCAGCACCTCGCCGAGCGTCACGCGGACGCCCTGCTCGTCACGCTCCTCGACGGCCGCGCACTCGCGGATCGCGAGATCGGGCTCGGTGTAGACCCGCAACTTTCGGATCGCCATGGGCATTCTCCCTTGCCGTGGGCATCGCGAGGGCGGCTTCCGGGATGAACCCGACCGTCATCCTGACGGGCGACCGACCCTCCGCTCTGTTCATCGGCAGGAAGTGGCGTCGGGGTTTGACCGATCTGGCCGCCTGGGCCGACTATGACGCCTGCCGCCGGCGCGCGATGGAAGTCTGGAGGGACTGGGCGGCTCAGGAGGCCGCCTGGCCCGCCATCCGGCCGGCCCGAAACGCCTCGCCGATGCTCTTGGGCACCAACGCCTCCGCCTGCAGTAGCCGGGCCCGGTTCTCGGCGGTGGCCGCCTTCATCTCCTGCTCGCGGGCGATCGCCACGCTGCGGCGCTCTTCCGCCCGCGCCCGGGCCACCCGCGTGTCGGCCTCGGCCTGATCGGCCTGGAGCCGGGCGCCGATGTTCTCGCCCACCTCGATGTCGGCGATGTCGATGGAGACGATCTGGAAGGCGGTCTGGGCGTCGAGCCCGCGCTGCAGCACCGCCTTGGAGATCGTGTCGGGGTGCTCCATCACCTCGAAGTGGCTCTCCGAGGAGCCGATCGAGGTGATGATTCCCTCGCCCACGCGGGCGATGATCGTCTCCTCCGTGGCGCCGCCGATCAGCTGCTGCAGGTTCGTCCGCACGGTGACGCGGGCCTTGATCTTGAGCTCCACTCCGTTCTTGGCGACCGCGGAGAGCGTCGATTTGCCGCTGGCGCTGTCGGGACAGTCGATCACCTTGGGGTTCACGCTGGTCTGCACGGCGTCGAGCACATCGCGGCCGGCGATGTCGATCGCGCAGGCCCGGTCGAAGTCGAGGTCGAGGTCGGCCCGCTGCGCCGCGATCAGGGCCCGGATCACCCGGGGCACGTCGCCGCCGGCGAGGTAATGGGCTTCGAGCCTGCGCGGCGTGATGTCGGGCCCCAGGCCGGCCTGGGTTGCCATGATCCGGGCCTGCACGATCGTGCGGGCGTTGACCTTGCGGAGGCTCATGCCGAGCAGCTCCATGAACGTCACCCGGGCCTTCGACCAGAAGGCCTGGAACCAGAGCTGGCCGTAGTTGAACACCAGCAGCAGCATCGTCAGCACGAGAATGCCGAGGATGATCGTGCCGCCGACGAGCAGTTCGGGCGGCAGGCCTTCGGGGCGAGGGTTCACGCGGACGCTCCTGGCAGGGATGGTCGGACCGGATCCGCTCTAGCCTAGTTCGCGATCGTGACGGGGCAAAAACACCGTTTTCACGGTCACGATCCTGGCTGCGCGTGCCGGCATGTGCCGGCTTCCGGTCACGGGCAGCACCGCCGAAGCGCCGCGTGAGGATCGCGTGAAGTCCGTGTCATACGGACTCCACTTGATCCTCGTGCGTCGGTTCAGCTCCGCGGCCGGCCGGATTCCGCAGGCTGCAAGCCCGCGGCTACGAGAATCTCGGCGCGGGGCTGCCCATGCCCGAGAGCCGGCGTATGCCGCCAAGCGCAGCCACGATGGCGAAGCGATGGCGGCATCCGAGTGAGCGTCGGGCAGGATGCCCGACGCGAACGTCCGGCGACGGGCATGGGCAGCC
>JBJTQP010000205.1:0-3853 GCA_046075685.1 Planctomycetaceae bacterium
AGCACCGTCTATCTCCCGCCGGGCACCTATCGCATCACGAGCGAGATCTATCCTAAACATGCCCGTCACGACGCCGCGATGCACCTCCGCGGCCACGGGCGGAGCACGCGGATCGTGTGGCACGGCAAGACAGGTGGCCGCATGTTCCGCAGCGACAGCGCGGCGTTTTCGACGTACATCGGAGTGGTCTGGGACGGCCGGGGGGTGGCCGCGCGGGGATTCATGCACGACTCTCGGACGGTGCGTGAGACCAAGGTGCTGCATCAGCACGAGGCCTTTCTCAACTTCACGGAGGAAGGCTCGGGGACTGCCCTCGGCAAGCGGAATTCCAAGGGCGATTTCCGGGTCTATCTGGAAGGCTCCGAGTATCGCAACTGCCTGTTCGTCAACTGCGGCAAGGGCCTGGTGCTGTGGGATCACAACGACTACCTCATCACTCTCGATGGCTGTGAGTTCCATGACAACGGTCATGGAATCTGGAGCAAGTCTGGAACCTTCTTCGTGCGCAACAGCCACTTCCAACGAAGCAAGCAGGCCGACATCGTGAACAGCAACGACACAAGCGGATGCTCTGCCCGCCGAGTCACCTCGATCGGCTCCCGTGCGTTCTACGAGCGGGCTGGATCGGGCGGTGGCACCCCCTTCACCATGCAGGACTGCCATGTCTCCGGCTGGACAAACCCGGATCATGCCATCACCACCGGCAGCCTGGCCCAGAAGCCCATGCTCATCTTCGACTGCTCCTTCACCGACGCGCCCTCGGCGAATCCGCCCATCCATCTCCAGGCCCCAACGCCGGTCGTGCATTCGAACAACGAATGGCCCCCTGGGGGAACGCTCGTCGGCGGCAGCACGCAGCACGTGCGCGAGATTCCCGCTGGCCGGCGTGGGGGGAGCATCGCCTCCGCCCGACAGCGGTTCTTCAAGACCGAAGTGGCCATGCCCACGAAGGTGTTCGACGCGCGGCAAGACTTCGGCGCCAAGGCGGATGGCCGGACCGACGACACAGCCGCCGTTCAGCGCACGATCGAGGCCGCCCGGCAGCATGGCGGGGGTGCGATCGCCTACCTGCCACAGGGGAGATACAGCATCAACAGGACGATCACCATCACCGGTTCGAACTACCACGTGGGTGGAGCTGGGGGTTCGTACTTCAATGCGGGCACGGCGATCACGTGGGCCGGGGACGACGACGGCCCTATTTTTCTCGTGGCCGATCCGGGAAACGTGACCATGGAGAACATCGGCTTCTGGATGCACAAGAAGCCTGCCACCTTGGTGGCGATCCGGCAGGTGAGCACCACGAAGCAACCCTCCCGCATGCACTATGAGCAGGTGTGTGTCTTCAGCCCCGGCAGGCCAGGAGCACCGGCCACGTCGAATGGGGACTTCGAGGCGGTGGGCCTCGCGGCAGGCTCCGTCCTGACCGCTAGCGGGCTCTTTGCCCGCTCGTACAGCGACGGGCGTCACCTTTTCGACGATTGCTCGAGCGCACGGATCCTGCTCAATCACGTCAACGGAAACATCGCCGTCAAGGGCACCGAGGCTCCTCGGACGGGCTTCCTGGGCGCGCAGGTGCACCAGGGGAGTTTCGTGATCGAAGACAACCAGAGTATCGTGGCCAGCGACTCTTACTTCGAACAAGGTCCCCAAGAGTATGCGCGCCTACTCGGGAGCGCCGGGCCGCCCGCAGGGCGAGTGAGCTTGAGTTCGCCACGGCTGCACACGTGGAACAAACGCAACGTCGGTTGCGAAGATGATTTCGTCATCGTGAACTACCGTGGGTCGTTGGCGTTGGTGGGAGGACGATCCGACTCGTCCAGCGAACCGAAGGCCATACACCGGATCAGGCACACCGGATCGAGCCCGTGTGACATCGTGTGGATGGCGGATACCTATGCGACCGCGGCCCCCACATTCGATCTGCCGCCCCAGGCGGCCCTGACCATGCTCGGGTGCTGGGTTCAACGCCCGGCCGACGACCATGGCCCGAACTCAATCCCCGACGTCATCCACCCCGAAAGCCTGCTTCGTGCCTCCGAAGCACTCGACCACTTCCGTGAACTGGGCGAACATGATCTGACGATCAACCATGGCATCGACCGCGGAATCCGGACATCCCGTTGAGCGTTGGCACTCCGGGCCGATCAGCCAGGCGATCGCACCGTGCCCCTGCTCACCGCGACGTCAGGTCGATATTCACGACGTTTGGCCCGCCGACGATCTCCTTCGGGAACTCCGTGTTGGGCACGGGGCGGCCGTTCGCAACCAGCGTATTTCTATCGAACGACAGCACCTGGACGTTCGTCGGCCCCACCACGGCCCCCGGCTTCGACCCGGGCCGGATCGCGCGGTAGCGGCCTTCGTCGTTGGTGAACCCATAGGCCGGCGGCAGTGTCGTGGCCTGCCCGTCGTTGGGCGAGAACACCACCATCAGCCCCTTCCGCGGCTTGCCGTCGAGCGTCACGGTGCCCGTGACTGACCCCCTCCCCAAATCCTGACCCAGGTCTTGTGAGAGAATCCTCGTGCCCCTGGTGGGGCTGGAAAGGGTTCTCGGATGAAGAAGCGACGCAGTGCAGAGCAGATCGTGGGCCTGCTTCGGCAGGCTGTTGTGGACCTTGGGAAGGGTGCGACCGTGCCTGATGTCTGCCGACGGCTGGGTATCAGCCAGCAGACGTACTCCCTTGGCGAACGAAGTTTGGCGGAATGGACCCGAAGATGGCGAAGCAGCTTCAGGAGCTCCAGAAGGAGAACTCGAGGCTGAAGAAGCTGGTGGCGGATCAGGCCCTGGACATGCTGATCCTCAAGGAGGCCGCCCGCCCAAACTGACTTGCCCCGAGCGTCGCCGCCGGACGGTTGAATCCGTCCAGAACCGAGGCACGCAGCGTCACCGTCCCAGGAAGGTAGACGGCGACCGCGAGTTGCTCGGGGTGATACGGAAGATCGTGGCGACGTTCCCGAGGAACGGCTGCGAGCGCACGCATCGCGTGCTGACCGGCCTGGAAGCGTTCGGGGGCTGGAAGGTGAACATCAAGCGGGTTCATCGGATCTGGAAGGAGGAGCACATGCAGGTGCCACAGAAGCAGCAAAAAAGTCGCAGATTACCAGGGTCGAGTGCGAATGGGTGCGTTCGCCATCGGGCGCAGTACAGGAACCACGTGTGGAGCTACGACTTCCTTACGGAGCGGACGGAGGATGGCAGGCAGCTGCGGATCCTCGTGGTGATCGACGAGTTCACGAGGGAGTGTCTGGCGATCGAAGTGGCCCGGTCGTTCAGTGCCCGGGACGTGATCATGACGCGAAGGAGCTGTTCGCCGTGCGGGGAGCACCCGAGCACCTGCGGAGCGACAACGGCCCTGAGTTCGTCGCCAAGGAGATCCAGGAGTGGCTGGCAAGGGCGTGTGTCCGCACGCTCTACATCCAGAAGGCGAGTCCCTTGGGAGAATGGCTACGTGGAGAGCTTCAACGGCAGGCTTCGGGACGAGCTGCTCGACCGAGAACTGTTCCTGAGCCTCCCAGAGGCTCGGGTCGTTCTCGACCAGTGGCGGATGGACTACAACCACAGGCGGCCGCATGGCGGCCTGAAGTGGATGACCCCGGCGGCGTTCGTTGCCGGGCTGGACGACACGGCCTCCGGGGTGGTCCCGGCGGCGTCGTGTGGTGGGTGTTTTTTTTTTGGTGGGGAGGGGGGGCGTCACCCCCCCCCAACCCCCCCCCCCCCCCCCCCCTACGCCGCCAGGACCGCCCCGGAGGCCGTATCGTCCAGCCCGGCAACGAACGCCGCCGGGGTCAACCACTTCAGGCCGCCATGCGGCCGCCTGTGGTTGTAGTCCATCCGCCACTGGTCGAGAAC
>JBJTQP010000206.1:0-6508 GCA_046075685.1 Planctomycetaceae bacterium
GGGCAGCCCCTCGCTGAAGTCTCTCGTAGCCGCAGGCTTGCAGCCTGCGGAATCCGGCCGCGACGCCGGTGCATCGCTGCGCGTCGTCGAACGGTTGCGGGGCTCGGATCTGCCCATGCCCGTCGCTGGACGCTCGCGTCAGGCATCCTGCCCGTCGCTCGCTCGGATGCCGCCTTCGCTTCGCCATCCTGGCTGCGCTCGGCGTCATACGCCGGCTCTCGGGCACGGGCAGCCCCTCGCTGAAGTCTCTCGTAGCCGCAGGCTTGCAGCCTGCGGAATCCGGCTGGCCGCGGCGCTGAACCGACACGCGAGGATCAAGTGGCGTCCGTATGAGGCGGGCGCGCGGCCCCCGCGTTCTCTCAGTCATGTCTAACCGAATCGGTGACGTATTTCGCAATCTTGGCGAAACCGTTTCGCAATCTTGGCGAAACGGGCGGCTGGGCGGGGGGGCAGCATTTCACGCCAGAAGTCAAAAACTCCTAAAAAACTGCAGTCCCAAGCTCGGAAGGTCATTTGGCACACGTCTTGCGTTAGGGAGGAGGTGAACTGGCCCGCGTGAGGTACCGGTTCAAACCTTCTGGAACCCTTCGCGATGAACCTCGTCACCCTTGCCTGCCGTTCGATTCGAGTTGCCGCCGCGGTCATGGTCTGCTGCCTGGTGTCCTCCGCTGTGCTGGCGAACGGGGTTTCATACGAGTTCGTCACCGTGGGCAACGCGGGCAATGCGTCCGATGAGACGGGATACGGTGCCGTGGCCTACGAGTACCAGATCGGCAAGTACGAGGTGACCATGGGCCAGTACGCGGCGTTCCTGAACGCCGTCGCGGCATCCGACCTCAACGGCCTGTGGAACTCCGACATGGCCACCATTGCCCAGGATGCCGGCATCTCGCAGTCAGGTTCGCCGGGATCCTACTCGTACACCGCGATCGGCCCCTCCGGCGTCGTCCAGATCCCCCAGGCGACGACGAGCGACCGGCCGATTTCTCACGTCGGCTGGTTCAATGCGGCCCGGTTTGCCAACTGGATGAGCAACGGGAAGCCGTCGGGTGCCCAGGGTCCGACCACGACGGAAAACGGCGCGTACGATCTCTCGAACTGGGCCAGCGGCATCGCTCCCGCCCGCAACCTGATCAACCCGAACACCGGCCTGGCCCCAACGCACCTCCTGCCGACGGAGAACGAGTGGTACAAGGCGGCCTACTACTCGCCCGCGCTGAACTCCGGCGCCGGCGCGTACTACACCTACGCCACGCAGAGCAGTGCCACGCCCGGAAACGTCGTCGGGGGCGGCAATGACGCGAACTACATCGTTGGTGGCCTTTTCTCGGTGACGCAGTCGTCCGTCAATGATCCCAACCAGAACTACCTGGTCAACGTGGGAAGCTTCGGATCTTCGTTCTACGGCACCTTCGATCAGTCCGGGAACGTTCGGGAATGGAATGACCTCGACGGCATCCCCAGCCTGGTTCGGGGCCTGCGTGGCGGCGGCTATGAGAACAGCTCGGCGACCAACGTCTCCTCTTCGCAGCGGAGCACGCCGGCGGCCGCGAACCTGATCGCCGGTTTCCGCCTCGCCGGTCCGGTCGCCGTCCCCGAGCCCTCGACGTGGGTCATGGGCCTGTCGGGTCTGGTATGCATCAGCTATACGCTCTCACGGCGGAAGCGGGCCTGACCCGTCGTCCTTCGGGCGGCGAACGTTGGGCAGTCGCCTTGCGGCGGCCGCCATGACGCGGATGAGGGGCATGACGGCCAAGGTGGAGACGAAGCCCGGGCAGGGCTCCGGGACGGGAGCGACCACGACCGACGACGGAACCTCGTTGTAAGTGTTCGCGGCATACAGTCCCGTGGACATCAGTTCGGCGACGTCCAGCACGTCGACGCTGCCGTCGTAGTTGAAATCGCCTTCGTTCCAGGTTGCGGGCAGGCCGGTGTTGAGTTTGCCGCCCGCGAGCAGGTTCGCGATGTCGATGATGTCCACGGTCCAGTCGAGGTTGGTGTCCCCGGCAGCGGCATAGGCGAACGTCACGGACCCGTTCCCGTGGTCGAGCCAGCCGACGGTCCGCGTGCCGCCGCTGGCGGCGGCACCGCTGGAAGTGATCCCCGTCGTGCCGCTCCACGATCCCGCACCCCGGCCAGCCCGCAGTGCCGCGAGCAGGTCGTCCCTGCTCATGCCGGCCGACACCGTCATCGATCCGGTGCCCACGTCGGTGACGCCTCCGGCGGATGCCGCCAAGCCGCCGACGACCGTGCTGAGTCCGGGCGACACCGTGACGGTGCCGCCGGCAAGAGGCACGACTCGGCTGGAGAGCAGCGCGTCGATGGCGGCGATCTGCAGGCGGCCCTTCTGCACGCCGCACGAGCCGGTCAGCGTGCGGGCACGGTCGATCACGAGCGTGCCCGTGCCGGTCTTGAGCAGCGGCGTCGTGCCGGAAAAAACCGGGTACCCCGCCTGACTCTGGGTCTGGAGCCCGCTGGTCACGTCGATCGTGATCACTGATCGATCGACCGTGAGTTCGTACACCAGGCCGGGCTGGCGGAAGTAAAACGGCGTCGGATCAGTGGCGCTCGTCGGGGCATCCATCGCCGATATGTCCCAGCCCGCCGATGTGGCGCCGAGGTCGCGGTCGGGGTTGAGTCGCACCTGCAGGAAACTCCCGCCGGCGTAGCCGGGATGGGAGGTGTAGAAGGTGCGAAGGTAGCCCGCCAGCAAGCCCGCCGCAGTCTCGTTGGAAAAGGTGCGGCTCAGGTGGTTGCCCATCGTGATGATGTTGTCCTGCAGCTTCAGGTTGTCGGAGCGGTCGGCGAGATTGAGTTCCGTGTTCGCCTCCAGATGCTCGGCAAGTCGCGTGCTCCCCGAGGTGATCCCGATCGCCCACAGATCGGCGTTCACCAGACTCACGTTGCCCGTCTGACGAACGATGTTGAAGCTCACGAAGGCGCGCGCGAGCTGCGTCGGATCCTCCAGTCGCGGCAGTTCGTAGGCGAGTACGGCGGATCGCCCGGAGGCGACGCCCGCCAGGCTCGTGTCGGCTCCCACGCGGCTCGTGTCGGGGTCGTTCTGAACCGTGCCGCCTTCGATCGCCGTGAAGTCCAGCCGGCTGCCGATGGTGATCTGGCGGGTGAATGGATTGACGCCGTCGGCTTCCCGGCGAAGTTCAAACAGCCGGCTCTGCATCTCGTCGAGCACCGTCCGTGTTGCCGGCGGCAGGCTGGCCGTCGGACCGGGCTGCAGCAGGTTGTTCATCTCGTATGGGTCGGCGGCCACGTCGTACAGCTCGTCGTACTGCGGCCCCAAATCCGGATAGGAGAGCAGGAGGTGCGTCTTCGTGCGAACCGCCTCCCACGACGGCACATCGGGGTACTTGTCCTCCTTGTAGTACTCGGCATAGATGGCGTCCCGACCGGCGGCAGCAGAGCCCGAAAGCACGCCATTGAGCGGTCTGCCTTGCATGACGCGAGGCACGCCGAGCCCTGCGGCCGTGAGGATCGTGGGAGCCAGGTCGACGTTCGTCACCATGGCGTCGGATGCCTTGCCGGGGGTGATGCCCGGCCCGCGCATCAGCAGGGGAACCCGGATCGATTCCTCGTAGGCGAGCCGCTTGTCGCCGCGACCGTGCTCGCCCCAAAAGAATCCGTTGTCGCTGGTGAAGATCACGAGCGTGTTCTTGTCGAGCCCCTTCGCTTCCAGTGCGTCCAGCACACGCCCGATGTTGGTGTCGATATCGTGCATCATCGCCATCTGGCCCAGCTGGTCGCTGTTGCCCTTCGTATTGTTGAGCGTCAAGCCGCTGAAGCCCGGTCGGCTGAACACGGGCTTCTCGCCGTTGATGTCATATCCGCCGTAGTTCACGGCGGCGTTCGGCGGGCGCGTGAGGGGCTGGCCCGCGTAGAGATCGCCGGATGCGGTGTATTGGGGGCCGACCGGGGCGTGTACCGCCTTGAAGGAAAGGGTCAGGGCGAAGGGCTCCGACCGGGTACCGCCGGCACCGTAATCCTTCAGGAAGTCCAGCGCGTAATCCGTGAGAATCGTCGTCGTGAAGCCGGTTTCGTTCACCGTGCGGACGGGAGCGGTGTCCTGCTTGACCCTGAGCTGCGGGTTTGTGTGAACGCCCTGACCTTGAAAGGCGGCCCAGTAGTCGAAACCCGCCCGGGGTTCGAAGTAGGAGTCCATGTGCCACTTGCCGATCAGACCGGTCCGGTAGCCCGCACTCCGGAGGGTGGTTTGGACGAGCGGAAGCCGCTCGTCGGGGACGGCGTTGAGCCGGTCGTTCCCGTAGTATCCATGCGTCGCGGCGTACTGTCCGGTCATCAATGAGGCGCGGGAGGGCGAGCACAGCGGGCAGGTGACGAACGAGTTGCGGAAGTTGACGCCCTGGCCGGCGATGCGCTTGTCGACGTTTGGAGTCTCCACGAACGGGTGCCCGGTCGCTCCGAGTCCATCGTGGCGGAGGTCGTCGACGTACAGCAGCAGGACGTTGGGTCGCGACGTGCCCTGCGCGACGGCTGAGCCGGTGATGGTCGTGAAGGCCGCCACGGCGGCCACGGCAGCCACGAGGACAGCGTGAACGGCCTCCCACGTCGACGTCATCGTGCCATCGGCCGGCCTCGATACCCGCACGTTCACCCTTGCGCTTCCTCCCTGCCGAGCGCCGCCCATGCGGCATCGGATGCCGAAAGATATGCGCCCTGGTCAAAGACAGCCGCGGCCAGGAACTCCGACATGTCGAGTTCGTCGATCGCCAAGTCGTAGGTGAAATCGCCGCTGCTCCACCGGGCGTCCGCAGGGCCGGAGGCGCCGAAGTTGGCGGCCATGTCGGCCACATCGACGATGTCGACCACCCCGTCGAGGTTCGTATCGCCGGGGGCGGCATAGGCGACCGTCACCTGGCCTTGGTCGACGACGTATCCCACGGCGCGGCCGGGTGCCATCGCGCGAGACACGATGCCTCGAGTGCCGTCCCAGCCGCCGCCGTTGTGTCCGTCGATCAGCAGCTGCCGCACCGTTGATTCCCCGAGTCCTGCGGCCACCGTGAGCCGGCCTGTGCCGATGTCGAAGCGGCCCGCCGGATCCAGCACGAGCGCCGGCACGGCCACGGTGCCGAAGGCGACGTCGAGCGAGACTCGGCCGCCGGCACGCACCTCCAACCGGCCGCTGCCGAGAGCGGCGACGTTACGGATCACCAGTTCGCCCTGCTCCACGACGGTGCCGCCGGCGTGGGTGTTCGTGCCGTCGAGCACCAGCGTGCCCGTGCCCCGCTTGACGAGGGCCCCGACGCCCGACCTTCCCCCAGCCTCCACCACGCGCTGGCCGCTCGGCACCGACACGACCTGGTCGGCCGTCGTGATCGTGACCGTCGCCTGGCCGACGACCGAAGAGGCAGACGCCCTGATCGTCGCCGTAGCGGGCGACACAGCCGCGGTGAACAGTCCCGCCGGCGTGATCGATCCTCCACCGGTCGCAGCCCAGGTGAAGGCCGGTTGCGTCGACATCTGGATTCCGAACTGGTCGGCCGCCGCAGCGGCCAGCTGCAGCGTCGTCCCGGCCACGATCGACGCGGTCGGGGGCGACACCGTGATCGTCGTCGGCGTCTGGACAACGGTCACGCTGACCGTGGAGGTCGTCGTGAGCCCGCTCGAATCCGTGATCGTGGCCGTCAGCACGTATCCGCCGGCCTTCGTGAACGTGGCGACGCTGCTCTTCGCGGCGTTCGTGCCGTTGGCCGAGAACGTCACCGCGGCCGGTCCCTGAGCAGTCCACCGGTAGTCCAGGTTGGCCTCTCCGTGGTCGTCCGCACCGAGCACGGTGAGCGGCGAGGTCGCGCCCGTGACGATCCCTGTCGCCGCCGCCGCGGTCGCCACGGTCGGGGCCAGATTGCTCACGGTCACGTTCGTGAACTCCACGCGATTGAGCCGGGCGGCGGCGTCGCTCGTGCTGGCCAGTCCGACCAGCGCGGTCGCACTCATGGGGATCGTGATGGTGCCGGCCTGCGTCCAGGTCGTGCCGTCAGACGACCATGAGCCCGTGAAGCTGTTGCCCGACCGCGTCACCTTGAGCCATACCGGGGCCGTCTGGCTCGTCGGCCCGGCAACGACCACGCCCGAACCCCCGATGTTCTGCCGGTATTGCCACACGATGCCGTTGTCCGCCGACAGCGCCATCACCGCCTGACGGGCATTGGGATCGAGGGATTCGCGGATCACGACTGCGCCCTTGGCCCAACTGCCCGTGTTTTCCAGGGACGACACCGTGGCCACGATGGTGCCGTCACCGATGAGGGGCTGGGATGTGTAGCGGAACGAGTCGGCGGCACCCCCGATGGCGGTGCCGCTGCCGACCAGGATGAACTTGCCGGACTGCAGTCCGGTCGCCCCCTCGCCCAGCACGCTCCCGACGTCCGCGGCCGTCCACGGCTTCGGCAGGGCGACGGCGGCGGGGGCGGCGGTGAAGATCGTCGGCGATGGATTCGCCTCGACGGCACCGTTGAGGGCCACCACGCGGTAGTAG